>PGEI01000036.1 GCA_002894305.1 Comamonadaceae bacterium CD01 | reverse complement strand
CATCCCGATCTGCACTACCACCGACTCGCGAGGGTTATGCAGGACATCCCTTGCATTCACCATGCCAGCAATGGCGATCCGCCATGAAAAATGGCCCCCACGCTCTCCTGCTTCGCATGATCCGCTGCCCCCCCGAGGGGGCGTTTTTCATCTTGGAGCGGCCCGGCGATGAAAAAAGGGGCACGAGGCCCCTTTGATCTGCTGGTGTCCAAGCGCGCTGGCTTACGCCGCCAACCCGCCTGGATTTTCGTCCTGCTTGCGCCGGCGCAGCACGCCAGCGCCGAGCAATGCCGAGCCGAACATCAATGCGGCACCGGGCAGCGGGACGGTGCTGATGGCAACGTTGTCGATATTGCCGCCAAAGCTGTCGGACGCGCCTTCTGCGGAAAACTTCAGCGTCGAAGTGATTCCAGTAGCGACAGCGGTATACGTATATTTCACCCAGTTATTGATCGATCCGCCGTCGCCGGTGATGGTCGGATCCGAAAGCAATGTAACGCCCCAATAGACGTTGACGCCGTTGGTGCTGGCCGGCTGATCAATGCGCGGTGAATACCAGAAGCTGATTTCATACGCCTGGCCGACCGTGGTTGCAATGGTCTGCCAGATGCTCATGTTGTTCGTCGAATCCAGCTCGACGTAGTTGACGCCATGCTGCGCCGTGCCCACGGCGTTGTTGCGAATTTCAACGACCTGACCGGGGTCGTATTCCCAACCAAACAAAGCGTTACCACTCAAAGAGCCATCCTGAACCCAAGTGCCATTGGGCACGGTCGGATATTCGAACGATCCATTGGTCAGCAAATTGACCGGATCGGCCTGCGCCACTCCCGAGGCGGCGAATGCGGCAGCGATTGCGCCAGCCTGTACAACGCGAATGAATTTCATGAGCTCCTCCAAGTTCAACAGCCATTGAGCTGATGTGCGCAAGAGTCTTGGTATATCAGCCTCGCAAGCCGGCAAATACCCAGCCTTGTGCCCAAGCATGACGTCATCAAACGCAATCACCAGACGAAAAAGATTAACTTCAGCCAGGCAACGCTTCAATGGCCCGTTGGAACTACCGCCCGCCAAAAACTCAAAACGTCTCGTGACGAATTTGCCGGGGCTCCTGACGGGAAGGAATGGCCGGCAGGCGCGGGCCGTCAACGTCCGCCAGCGTGAAGCGCTCCATGGCCAGCACCTGTGCGTGGGCCTGATCCTGCAAGCCGCGCGCGGCGGCCGACAGCTCCTCGACCAGCGCCGCGTTGTGCTGCGTGCTCTGGTCCAGGTGCTCGACGGCCGCGCCGATCTGCGCCACGCCGGTGCTTTGCTCGCTGGTGGCGGCGCTGATCTCGGCCATCAGCACGCTGACGTTAGCAATCGCAGCGACGGCCTCCTGCATCGTCGCGCCGGCGCGCTCGACCAGCTGCGCGCCAGTGCCCACGCGCTGCACGCTGCCGGTGATCAGAACCTTGATCTCCCGGGCCGCCTGGGCGCTGCGCTGCGCCAGGCTGCGCACCTCGCCGGCGACGACCGCAAAGCCGCGGCCCTGCTCGCCGGCGCGCGCGGCCTCTACCGCCGCGTTCAGCGCCAGGATATTGGTCTGGAAGGCGATCGAGTCGATCACCTGGATGATGTTGGCGATCTGGTCCGACGAGCGGTGGATCTCGCGCATCGTCTGCACCACCTCGTCCATCACGCTGCCGCCGCGCCCGGCTACCTGGCTGGCCTGCTCGGCCAGCTCGCGCGCTCGCCGCGCGTGGCCGGCGTTGTCCTGCACGCTGGCGCCGAGCTGGTGCATGCCGGCGCTGGCCTGCTCCAGCGCGCTGGCCTGCATTTCGGTGCGCTGGGCCAGGTCGTGGTTGCCGGTCGAGATCTGGCTGGACGCGCTGGCCACGCTCTCGCTGCCGCCGCGAATCTGGCGCACCAGCGCGCCGAGCTGCTGCTGCATTGCCGCCAGCGCGCGCAGAACCTGGGCCGCCTCGTCGCCGCCATGCACCGTCACCGGCTGGCTCAGGTCGCCCCCGGCAATCGTCTGCGCCACCTGCACCGCCTGGCCCAGCGAGCGCGCGATCGAGCGCACCAGCGCGCCGGAGAACCACACGGCAAACAACAGCCCCGTCGCCAGCGCGGCGATGGCGATGTTGCGAATCAGCCGGTAGCGGCCGCTGGCCTGCAGCCAGGCCTGCTGGCCGGCGTCGGCCTGCCACTGCACCAGCGCGGCAATGCCCTCGCCCACCGGCACGTACAGAGGGCGCACGCGCTCGCGCACCAGTTGCTGCGCCAGTGCAATGTCGCCCGCGCGCAGCGCTGCCACCGCGGGCTGCAGCCCCTCCTGCACGAAGCGCAGGCGGTCGCCATAGAACCGGCGCGCCAGCTGCGCCTCCTGCGGCGAATGGGAGTGCGCCTCGTAGGCCTGCCAGACCTCGCCGATGGCGGCGATGTTGCGCTCCACCGCTGCGGTGTTCTCGGCGATCGTGGCCTCGTCGGGCGTGACCAGCGCCGTCGCCAGCAGCAGCCGCTGGGTCAGCAGCAGCGCCTGGATGCGCCCGATCTCGGCGGTGCTGGCCAGGCGCTGGCCGTGCAAATCCTGCAGCGCCTGGTTGGACTGGGCGATGCCCCACAGCCCCAGGCCGCCCAGGGCCAGCGACAGCAGGGTCAGCGCCAGCGCCAGGATGGCGACGCGGGTGGCAATGCGGATGCGGTTCATAAGGTGCTCCTGGAGGACGAAGAAACACTCGGCGCGACGCGGCAGCGCTGCTGCAGCCAGGCCAGGCAGTCGACCTGGGGCATGGGCCGCGCAAACCAGTAGCCCTGGAAGAAACGGCAACGCTGCGCCAGCAGCGTCTGGTGCTGCGCCGGCGTCTCGATGCCCTCGGCAATCACCTGCAGTCCCAGGCTGCGCGCCAGCAGCGCAATGGTGCGCACGATGGTGGCGCTGCCGCTGTCGTGCGTCACGTCGCGCACGAAGCTGCGATCGATCTTGATCTGGTGCAGCGGCAGCTGGCGCAGCAGCGCCAGCGATGAATAGCCGGTGCCGAAGTCGTCCAGCGCAAAGCGCACGCCGCGCCGGTGCAGCTGGCGCATCTTGTCCACCGTGTCCTGTACGTCCTCGACGACCAGGCTCTCTGTCAGCTCCAGCACCAGGCGCGTGGCGTCGATGCCGCTGTCGTCGAGCAGCGCGAGCAGCTGCGCCACGAAGTCCGGCTGCTGGAACTGGCGCGGGCTGACGTTGACCGCCAGCTCCAGGTGGCGCAGCTCCTCGCAGGCCTGCCACTGGCGCAACTGCGCGCAGGCCTGGCGCAGCACCCACTGGCCGATCGGCACGATCAGGCCGCTGGACTCGGCCAGCGGGATGAAGCGCGCTGGCGCCACCATGCCCAGCGTCGGGTGCTGCCAGCGCAGCAAGGCCTCGGCCCCCACCGGCAGGCCGCGCGCGTCCACCTGCGGCTGCAGGTGCAGCGCCAGCTGCCGGTGGTCGACGGCCTCGCGCAGCGCCGCGGTCAGTGCGGCGCGCTCGGCCATGCCGGTCTGCATCTGCGGGTCGAACACGCACAGGCGGTTGCGCCCCGCGGCCTTGGCCTGGTACATCGCCAGGTCGGCGCGCTTGAGCAGCTCCTTGCCGCTGGCGCCCTCGGCGCCGAACAGGCACAGGCCGATGCTGGTGCTGCCGTGGTGCACCGCGCCCTGCGTTGCGCCCAGGTGGCAGGGTGCGGCCAGCGCAGCGCGCAGACTCTCGCCCAGCGCCAGTGCCTCGGTCAGCGCCTGGGCACGCTCGCCATGCAGCGCGCCGGTGACCACGACGAACTCGTCGCCGCCGATGCGCGCGACCAGGTGCGGCGGCCGCACCAGCGCCTGCAGGCGCTGCGTGACCTGCTGCAAATACTGGTCACCCACTTCATGGCCCAGCGTGTCGTTGATGGTCTTGAAGTTGTCCAGGTCGAGAAGCATCAGCGCGCGCTGGCGGGCGTCGGCGCGCCCCGCCTCGACGGCCCGGGCCAGGTGCTCGCGCAGCAGGCGGCGGTTGGGCAGGCCGGTCAGCGGGTCGTAGTGGATCAGGTGCTCGATCTCGCGCTCGTTGTCCGCCAGGCGGGTCTGCAGGTCGCGCAGCCCCGCCAGCAGCGCGCTGGTCTCGTCGCGGCCGGGCACCTCGATGGGCGAGCTCCAGTCGCCCTGGGCCATGCGGGCGAACACCTGGCGCGCCTGGCGCAGCGGCTCGGTGATCGCGCAGATCTGCCACCAGCCCAGCAGGCCGAGCACCAGCACGGTGAGCGCCAGCGCCCAAAGGGCGCGCGCACGCGTGCGCTGGTAGCGCTGCAGGCCTTCTTCGTGGATGGCGCGGGCGCGCTCGAACTGCCAGCCGATCAACGCCTGGATGTCGGCGCTGGCGCGCTCGTACAGGCTGCCGGCGCTGGCCGCGCGGTACAGGATCTGCCCATGGTCGAGCGCGCGCAGCGCCACCAGCGCCGGCACCATGCCCTGGCGCAGATAGTCCTCGCGGTGCTCGGCAAAGCGCCGGGCCAGTGCGGTCTCGTCGCCATCGGGCGCCAGGACGCCGGCGTAGCTGTGCCACAGCGCGTCGATGGCCTGCACGTTGCGCTCGATCAGCAGCGCGGCCGCCTGCGCCGCGTCTTCGTCGAGCAGCGCCGGCGGGCGCCGCGCACCGGCCGCGCCGTCGGGGGTGCGCGCCAGCGCCAGTTGCAGCTGGTGCTGGTTGGCCAGCATCAGCTGCGCGATCTGCGAGAGCGTGCGCACCGGTGTCATGCGCTCCGCATAGACGCGCTGCAGTTCTCCCACCGACGCCTGCATGCCGCGCAGCCCCGATGCCGTCAACCACAGGCCGACGAGGGCGGCCAGCGCCATCATCAGCGCCAGGCGGGTGCCGATGCGCCAGCGAAAAATCCAGCGCGCCGCGCCCTGCAGGGGCAGGCTTTGCAGCAGGGGCTGCGCCGGGCAGGATTCGCTGCCGGAGCGCCGCGCGCGCAGGCGGCTCACCACGCGCATCGGCATGTGAACGCCGCCCGGGCATCGATGCGGGCGCGGGAGAGCGGGCGAGAGGAAGAGACGGACACGCGAATCACCTGAAAGCACGGGCGCTGCAGCCGGGGCAAGGGGCAGCGCGTGAAAGGCGTGTTCTGGGCCTGTGGGCCGTGGCGGCGCAGTCGTTCAGCGCGCCAGCGGATACAGATTGCCAATATCTTTGCAGATGGCGCGGCCCGTCAATTGGTGACAACTCGAAACCAGTTGATCCAGATCAATGGCGGCGCGCTTTTACCGGCTGCCGCGGTACAGCATCTCGCTGTCCTGCACCACTTCACGGGCCAGCGCCTGCAGCTTGCGCCGCTGGGCGCGTGCGGCGGCGCGCAGCATCTCGAAGGCGGCGTGGCGCGGCAGGCGGTACTGCACCATGGTGATGCCGACGGCGACGTTGATCTCGCGGTTGCCGTCCAGCGCCTCCTGCAGCTGCGCCTGGCCTTCGCGCAGCCGGGCCTGCTCGCGCGCCTGCTGCAACGCGGCCTGCAGCTGCGGGATGATGTGCGCCGTATCCAGCGGCTTGACCAAATAGCCCAGCGCGCCCAGCTGCACCGCCTGCCGCACGGTCTCGTCGTCGCTGTAGGCGCTGAGCATCATGAACGGGATGGAGCCGCGCTGGGAGAGCCGCGCCGCCAGCGCCAGGCCATCCTCGCCGGGCAGGCGCATGTCCAACAGTGCCAGGTCGGGGGCCAGGCCGGCGTCCAGCTGCGCCAGCGCGTCCTCGGCCGACTCGGCGCAGGCCACGCGCCAGCCGCCGGCCTGCAGGCCCTGCGCCAGCGTGGCCAGCACCAGCCGGTCGTCGTCGGCCAGCAGCAGCTGGGGAGATGCGGGGGCTGAATCAGTGGCCATGCGGGGCATTGTCCACGCAGATAACAGGGTGAAACAAGTCCAGCCGCGCGATGACCCGGCCGTCCAGCGCGTCGTGGGTCAGCCGGGCACCCTGGCGCGGCAGCAGCAGCCGCACCAGATCCAGCCCATGGCCTGCGGGCAGCGCATCGCGGGCAGCGTCCGGCGCCCAGTGGCCGGGGTTGGAGACCGTGATGCGGGCGTGCTGCGCCTGCGCGTCGCAGCTGCAGTGCAACTGCACGTCCTGCGCCGCCTGGCCGCCGTGCTTGACCGCGTTGCGCATCAGCTCGCCGAGCACCAGCGCCACCGGCACCGCCTCGGACGCCGCCACGCGCCAGGGCAGGCAGTGCGGCGCCGACTGCAGCCGCACCGGCGTGGCCCAGGCCTGCGACATGCCCTGGGCCACGGCTTGAACCAGCTCGGCCAGCACGATGGATTCACCCGCACTGCGCCCCTGCAGGCCATGCACCACGGCAATGCCGTGCACCTGCGAGACCATCTGGTTGATGGCCTCGTGCAGCTGCGGGTGCTGGCGGTCGAGCCGGCGCAGCATGCCGACGATGCCCTGCAGGTTGTTCTTGATGCGGTGGTGCACCTCGCGCACCAGCGCGTCGCGCTGCGCCCGCTCGGCGGCGCGGCGGCGCCCCTCCTGCGCCTGCTGGTCGGCCATGTAGGAGGACAGCGCCAGCCCCAGCACGCCCAGAATCATCAGATACGACCAGTAGCCAAAGCCCCAGGTGGCGGCAATGTCGCGAGCGAAGAAACCGGTGCGCTGGTAGACGCCCCACAGCGCCATCAATGCGACCAGGTTCAGCAGCGCGACGGTCGGCGCCAGCCCCAGGCGCATGCCCGACCAGCCGACGAACAAGAACATCCAGTAGGCATTGGCCAGCGGAGCCAGCCAGGGCGCGGGCGCGGGCCCGAAGATGATGGCCGCCGCAATGGCGGCCAGCAGCCAGAGCAAAACGCCTTCGCGCAACCGTGCCAGCGCCATGGGCTGGTGCAGCGCCCGGTGGCAGGCCAGCGCCAGCGGCGTGGCGAGCAAAAAGCCCAGCGCCGGCCCCATCCAGGCCTGCGCCAGGTGCAGGGCCACGCCGCCTTCGAACGCGCCATGCAGCAACGCATGCCCGGCACTGGCGACCAGCGCGCCCACGCCGGCGCCGACCAGGCACGCGCCCAGCAGCAACTGTTTGAACATGTCGAAAGACGGCTGATCCGAGTCGAACGGTGCGCGCCTGCGCAGCCAGTGGCCGGCCACGCCCACCGCGGCCATCTGGCCCAGCGTGTGCGCCAGCGCATGCAGCGGCGCCTCTCCCGCCAGCGCATAGGCCAGCAGCCAGCCGATACCCACGCCTGGCAGCAGCGCCAGTCCGCCGCGCAGCACCAGCGCCAGCGCCACGCCGCTGGCGGGCACGAACAGCGTGGTCGCGCCCTGGCCCGGCGCGGCAATGTTGCCCGCCTGCGCCACCAGCAACACCAGCAGCGCCGCGCCCGCCAGGGCGGGCAAGGTGGCAGATGTGCCGGAATGCGAAAAACGATGCGGATGCGCCATGCGCCGATGGTAGGCGCGGCGGGCGGGCCGCCCTGGCCCGGGGTGCGCACCTTTGATGCGCGTCAATGCGCGGCGCAAGCCCGTGCATCGACGGGCTCGGAACAGCCGGCTCAGAGCGTGTTCACAGTCTCAGGACTTCAGCAGCCGCGCGGCATCCAGCGCGAAGTAGGTCAGGACGCCGTCGGCGCCGGCGCGCTTGAAGGCCAGCAGCGCCTCCAGCATCACCTTGTCGTGATCCAGCCAGCCGTTCTGCGCTGCGGCCTTGAGCATCGCGTATTCGCCCGACACCTGATAGGCGAAGGTCGGCACCTTGAACTCGTCCTTGACGCGGCGCAGCACGTCCAGATAGGGCATGCCGGGCTTGACCATGACCATGTCGGCGCCCTCGGCCAGATCCAGCGCCACCTCGCGCAAGGCCTCGTCGGTGTTGGCCGGATCCATCTGGTAGACGTCCTTGTTGCTCACGCCCAGGTTGGCGCTCGATCCCACAGCGTCGCGGAACGGTCCGTAGAAGCTGCTCGCGTACTTGGCGCTGTAGGCCATGATGCGCGTGTGGATCAGGCCGTGGGCCTCCAGCGCCTCGCGCACCGCGCCAATGCGCCCGTCCATCATGTCGCTGGGCGCGACCATGTCCACGCCCGCCTGGGCATGGGCCAGGGCCTGGCCGACGAGGATTTCCACCGTCTCGTCGTTGACGATATAGCCCGTGTCGTCGAGCACGCCATCCTGGCCGTGGCTGGTGTAGGGGTCGAGCGCCACGTCGGTCATCACGCCAAGGCCGGGAAACTCTTTCTTCAGCGCCCGTACCACGCGCGGTATCAGGCCCTCGGGGTTCAGCGCCTCCTTGCCGTCGGGCGTTTTCTTGTCCGCATCGATCGAGGGGAACAGCGCCAGGTAGGGAATGCCGAGCTGCACGCATTCCTCGGCCACCGGCAGCAGCAAATCCAGGCTCAGCCGCTCGACGCCGGGCATCGACGGCACCGGCACGTGCAGATTCACGCCCTCGTGCACGAACACCGGGTAGATGAAGTCGTGCGCCGACAGGCGGTGCTCGCGCACCAGGTTGCGGGTGAACGCATCGCGGCGCAGGCGGCGCGGGCGGTTGGCGGGGAAGGGGGTGGGGCTGGACAAATGCATGGCGCGATTGTCCAACATCGACACGCGGCCGCCCTGCCCCGCACGCCCACCGGGGGTATGGCTGCGTGATAGCCTCGCCGCTTTTGGCCGCGCCAGCGGCAACAAGCCCAACCGCGATGACAAGCCCCTCGCCCACTGCCCCCACCGACGCGACGATTGCCCAGGAGCAGGACTGGAATCACCGGCAGATGCTGCAACCCGTGACGCAGCCGCGCTTTCGCGTCTGGACTTACGCGCAGCCGGGCATCGTGCTGGGCTGCTCGCAGCGCAAATACCTGGACGGCGTGCTGGCTCGGCGCCCGCAGGGCGTAGACGTGCTGCAGCGTCCCTCGGGCGGCGGGGCGGTGCTGACCGGGCCGTGGATGGTGAGCGCCTCGGTGGTGCTGCCGCTGGACCACCCCTGGGTGCAGGGCCGCATTCCCGACAGCTACCAGGCGCTGGGGCAGTTGCACGTGGACGTGCTTGGCCACCTCGGCGTGCCGTGCACCGCGCTGCCGGCGGGCGACGTCGCGCAGGCCAACCCGCGCACCGGCGCGCTGGTCGACTGGGCCTGCTACGGCAGCCTCGCGCCCTGGGAGGTGGTCGACGCGCGGGCGCGCAAGCTGGTGGGCCTGGCGCAGCGGCGCCAGCGCACCGGCGTGCTGCTGGTGGCCGGCACGCTGGTCACCGTGCCCGACTGGCCACTCTTGTGCCACGCGCTGGGTTTTGACGGCGACGCGGCCGCAATGGCGCGGCGCACCGTGGCCTGCGAGCAGCTCACAGCACACCCGCCCAGCGCCGCGCAGGTGGCGCAGAACCTGGGCGATGCCCTGGCGCATGCCCTGGGCGCCGCGTCCGCGCCATCGTCCGAATGACCCCTTGTGACGCCCAAACCCCAATGTTAGATTGCCCCCGGGTGGCTTAGGCCACCCCCCGCTTTTCCTCCCTGAGCGGGGCTTTGCGCGGCAACCTTGCCCGCAGGGCTTGCGAACCCGGCCGCCCGCCGGGTTTTTTTTGCCCAGCTCCCGCGCTCGCCGGTGCGACAGAACAGGTGCGGGGTTTCGCATACAGTCCTCGCATGGACGATTTCTCACGCACTTCTCGCACCCTGGGGCTGGCCGGCGCCAGCAATTTCCGCGACCTGGGCGGCTACCTGGGCGACGGCGCGCGGCCGCTGCGCTGGCGCCGCCTGTTTCGCTCCGACCACCTGGCGGCGCTGACGGCGCACGACCTGCAGGTGCTGGCGCAGCTGCCGCTGGCGCGCGCCATCGACCTGCGCGGAGTCGACGAAAGCGCATCGCAGCCCTACGCATTGCCCTCGGTGCGCCAACTGGCACTGCCCATCGAACCCACCGTGGTGCAGCGCGCCAAGGCCATGGCCGCCGCCGGCCAGGCCATGACCGCACCGATTGCGCAGGAGCTGATGCAGGACACCTACCGCGCCTTCGTCAACGACAACACGCGGCAGTTCGCCGCGTTCTTCGACCAGTTGCTGACCGACGACGGCCCACTGGTCTTTCACTGCACCGCGGGCAAGGACCGCACCGGCTTTGCCGCCGCGCTGGTGCTGCTGGCGCTGGGCGTCTCGCGCGAAACCATCATGCAGGACTACCTGCTGACCAACGCGCTGTACCGCCGTCCCGCCATCGTCCAGGGAACCGCGCCCGAGGAGGCGCTGCGCGTGATCTGGCAGGTGCAGGAGGACTTTCTGCTCGCCGCGCTCGATGCCGTCGAGCACGACCACGGCGGCATCGAACGCTACCTGCGCCAGCGCCTGGGCGTGGACGCCGCAGCGCGCCAGCGCCTGGCGCAGCTGTACCTGGAGCGCTGACGCGCGCGGCCGCACGGCTTGCCGATCAGGCACAAAAAAGCAGTCCGCAGACTGCTTTTGCGTGCGCCGAGGACGGCCGCTCAGGCGGCCGCGTCCTTGAGCTTCTTGAGTGCGCGCGTCTTGATCTTGACCGACGCGGGCTTGGCGGCAAACCAGCGCTCCTCGCCGGTGAACGGATCCTTGCCGAAGCGCTTTTTCTTGGCCGGTGTCTGCTGCAGGCCGATCTTGAGCAAGCCGGGCAGCGTGAACTCGCCCACACCCTTTTTGTGCACCGACGCCAGGATGGCGCCCTCCAGCGCAGCCAGCATGGCGCGCGCGGCCTTGAGCTCGACGCCTGCCTGCTCGGCCACGTGGGCCACCAGCGCGGTCTTGGTCAGCGCCTCCTTGATCGGCTTGATCGCAGGTGCTGCGGCCTTGGTTGCGGGTGCTGCGGCCTTCTTGGGGGCCTCGGTCTTTTTTGCAGAAGCAGGGGTTTTCTTTGCAGTAGCCATGGTTGGTGGTTTGTCTCGTTGAACATGCCAAAGTCCTGGGAGCCAGGCCTTTGGTGCGCGCATTCTACAAAGACGCCATGGCCCGCCCTGCGCACGCGCCAGCGCCGCGCATTGGCGCTAAGCTGTAGGGACATCTCTTTTCCACGCACAGGAGCTTGCCATGAGCGACACCTCTCCCTTTGGTTTCGGGCGCTTCGTCCCCGGTTTCGACTTTCTGCAGAACCTGGCCAAGGGCGGCGCCGCGGCCATGCCGCCGCTGGCCGGCTGGGTGGCGCCGACGATGAGCATCGAGGAACTGGACAAACGCGTGCAGGAGCTCAAGACCGTGCAGTTCTGGCTGGAGCAGAACGCCCGCGCGCTGGGAGCGACGGTGCAGGCGATGCAGGTGCAGCGCATGACGCTGGCAGCGCTGCAGGACATGAACGTGGCTGCCGGCGACATGGCGTCCGCGTTCGGCGCCCGCATGACCGAGGCAGGCGCCGCCGCGCAGGAGCCCGCCGGGGACAAGGCGCCCGAGGCGGCCGGCGCAGGCCTGCCCGGCGCGGACGCGCTGCAATGGTGGAATGCGCTGACGCAGCAGTTCCAGCAGATCGCCTCGAACGCGCTGCAGGACGCCGGCGTGCAGCAGGCGGCGTTCGACGCGACGCGCGAGATGGCCAGCGGCGCGCTCAAGGCCGCCACCGAGATGGCCAGTCACCTGGGCGCCGCTGCGCAGGCCGATGCGCCAGCGGCTGGCAAGACAGGCGCAAAAAAGGCCGCTGCCGGGAAAACCGCCGCCAAGAAGGCTGCCAGCACAGCAGCACGCAAGCGCTCGCGCCCGGCGTCCTGACGCGGCGCCGGCAGGGCTCATCCGCGCGGATGCATGCCCGAGGCGCTCCAGCCCTCGGCAGATGATCGTGCTTTATGCGCCGGCGCTGCGCCGCGCCTGCTGCTCGGCCAGGTAGCGCGCGGTCACGTCGCGCGCCATCGCGGCCGAGCCCAGCACCAGGCCGTCCGCGCTCTTGACCACGCTGAAGCTCATGTCCACGTAGAGCTTGCGCCCGTCCTTGTGCAGGCCGCGCGTGGTGCGCACCTCGTGGCTGCAACTGCCGCGCTGAATCGCCCGGTCAAAGCCGCGCCAGTGCGCCTCGCGCAGGTGCGGCGGAATGATCAAGTCCAGGCTCTGGCCCAGCGCCTCGCCTGCGCCAAAGCCGAACAGAGCGCTGGCCTGCGCGTTCCAGGCGCGGATGCGGCCCTCGGTGTCGGCATAGATCAGCGCATCGGCCACATCGGCCACAATGCGCTCCCACGGCACGGCGGCCGTCGTCTCTGGAATGGTGTTCGCGTTCATGCGCCCATTGTCTCCGCGCCACCGACTGCGGCGCGCAGCACCGCCCACACCCATGGCGCCAGCAGGGATGGCGCCGCCGTACACCCCCCACCCACAAGAAATGGATGAGCGATGAGCAAGGCATTGCGCTGGTCGGAAAAATGGTTTCACCGCGGCCTGTGGCTGGTGGCACTGGTCTTTGCCTGGTTCCTGATCGGGCTGGGCAGCGCGGTCGTCGGCGACCTGCCGCGCGTGGAGGCGCCGCTGCGCCTGGACGACTTCCTCGATCAGGCCCAGGTGCAGCCGCTGCGCCAACGCATCGAGCAGGCGAAAGAGGCGGGCCGGGCCGCGCAGGACGCGCAAGACCAGGCGCGCCTGGCGTGGGAGCGCGCGCGCAGCAGCACGCAGGCCGAGCGCGAGACCTTTGCCAACTGGCTGGCGCTGCGCAGCAGCACCCAGCGCGCCGAAACCGACCCCGAGGTGATGGCGCGCACCCGCGCGCTGGACGGTCTGAAGGCGCGCGAGCAGCAGGCGCGCCAGGCCCTGCAGGAGCAGCAGCAGGCGCTATTGGATGCGCGCCAGAGCGAAGCGGCCGCGCGCGGGCAACTGAACGTACTGGAGCACCAGGGGCGAGAACTGCTGCAAGTGCAGGAACGGCGCGTGCAGCTGCGCGTGTTCGCGATGCGCCTGGCGCTGACGCTGCCGCTGCTGGTACTGGCGGGCTGGCTGTTCGCCCGCAAGCGGCGCAGCACCTGGTGGCCCTTCGTCTGGGGCTTCATCCTGTTTGCGCTGTTCACCTTCTTCTTCGAGCTGGTGCCCTACCTGCCCAGCTACGGCGGCTATGTGCGCTATGGCGTGGGCCTCGTCCTCACGCTGGTCATCGGGCGCTACGCCATCGTCGCGCTGCAGCGCTACCTGGAGCGCCAGCGCAGCGCCGAGCGCCTGCCCGACGGCGAGCGCCGCCGCCAGCTGCCCTACGACGTCGCGCAGGCGCGGCTGGCCAAGGGCGTGTGCCCGGGCTGCGAGCGCAGCGTCGACCTCAAGGACGGCGTGACCGACTTCTGCCCTCACTGCGGCATCGGCCTGTTCGACCACTGCGGCCATTGCCAGACGCGCAAGAGCACGTTTGCCCATTTCTGCCAGCACTGCGGCAGCGCGGCAGCGCCGGCCGCGGGCGCCGCGCCGCACGCCGGCGCATGACCTTGTTGCCACCCTGGGCGCCAAGCCTCTTTTAGAGCGGCGTGGGACATACTGGGGCGGTTGTGATGCTTGTACGCGCAAGGCCACCGCGCCTTGCGCCCTACCGCCATGGCCCCCTCTGCCCACTGCCCCCACGCCGACTGGGATCCGCGCGACCCCAGCGTTCAGGCCGACCAGATCGCCGCCTACGACCGCCTGCGCGACACGCTGGGTGTCGCGCGCAGCGACATGCTGGGCTGGTCCGTCTTCGGCCACGCCGACGTGCTGCGCGCGCTGCACGACCCGCAGGCGTTCAGCAGCGCGGTCTCGCGCCACGTGGCCGTGCCCAACGGCATGGATCCGCCCGAGCACACGCGCTACCGGGCGCTGATCGATCCCTACTTCAACGCCGAGCGCGTCCAGGCCTTCGAGCCGCGCTGCGCCGCCATTGCCCAGGCGTTGGCGCTGGCGATGGCCGGCCAGGACACCGTGGATCTGGCCGGCGCCTACACGCTGCCGTTTGCGGTGCATGTGCAATGCGCCTTCATGGGCTGGCCGGCGCAACTGCACGCACCGCTGGCCGACTGGATTGCGCGCCACCACCGCGCGTCGCTGGCGCAAGACCGCCCGGCGCTGGCCGCGCTGGGCCAGCGCTTCGAGCGCCGCGTTGCTGCAGGAGCGGCGCGAGCAAGGCGCCGGCCCCGAGCAGGACGCAACCGCCCGCCTGATGCACGAGCGCGTGGACGGCCAGCCGCTGAGCGACGCCCACATCGCCAGCATCGTGCGCAACTGGACGGTGGGCGAGATCGGCACGATTGCCGCGGCCGTGGGCATCGTCGCCCACTGGCTGGCGCACCACGCCGACCTGCAGGCGCAGCTGCGCGCCGAGCCCGAGCGCCACGACGAGGCCATCGACGAAATCCTGCGCCTGCACGGCCCGCTGGTGGCCAACCGGCGCATCAGCGCCTGCCCGGTGCAGCTGGGCGGACGTTCCATTACTGCCGGCGATCGCGTGGTGCTGCACTGGACCTCGGCCAACCGCGATCCGCGCGTGTTCGACGCGCCGGGCACCTTCCGCTGGGGCCGCAAGCCCGAAGACAACCTGCTGTACGGCGCGGGCATCCACGTCTGCCCGGGCGCGCCGCTTGCGCGCATGGAGCTGCGCGTGGCGCTGCGCGCGCTGCTGGCGCACGCGCCGCAGCTGGCGCCGCTGCCCGGCCAGCCGCCGCACCGCGCGCAGTACCCGGCGATGGGGTTCGACCGCCTGCCGCTGCGGCTGCGCTGAGCCCGGATCGGGCAGTCATGGCGCGTGTTCCGCACCCGCCATGAGGCGACCCGTCACCCCGGTGCAGGCCGGACCCGCTGGATTGCGGCCTGCGCCATCCGCCCACATGCCCATCGACAGAGGCCACTCACTCCGGTGCCTCCATGGTCGACATCGGCGCCAGGTCGTCGCTATAGCTTTGCACCTGGTTGCGCCCCGAGGCCTTGGCCTGGTAGAGCGCGCGGTCTGCGCACGACAGCCAGTGACTCAGCGTCTCGTCCGGCTGCGGACGGTCGCTGCCGTGCAGGCCGATGCTGCAGGTCACCGTCAGCTGCGTGCCGTCGCCCAGCGCCACCGGGTGGGCTCCGAGCTGGCGGCACAGGCGCTCGCCAATGCTGCGCGCCTGCTCGCACGAGGTGCGCGGCAGCAGCACGGCAAACTCCTCGCCGCCCAGGCGCCCGAGGATGTCGTCCGGACGCAGAAACTGGCGCACCTGGTGCACCAGCTGGCGCAGCACCACGTCGCCCTGGGCGTGGCCATGGCGGTCGTTGATGCGCTTGAAGTGGTCGAGGTCGAGCATCAAGAGCGACAGCGGCGCACGCGCGCCCTGCATGCGTTCGAGCAGTTTGGTGCCGCGTTCGAGCAAGGCGCGGCGCGTGAGCACTCCGGTCAGGAAGTCGTGGTTGACCGCATGGTCGAGCTTCTCCAGCGCCTGCAGCCGCAGCGCATAGGCACAGGCCACCGCCAGGGGCGCTACCGACAGCAGCGCCATGCCGACGCGCAGCGAAATGACGTCCGGCAAATGGGTGTGCGTGAACGAGAAAGTGCCCAGCGCGACCGAGGCGGTCTTCCAGCCGTACAGCAGCAGGTTGATCACGGCGGTGGGCAGCACACCATAGGCCATGGCGCACCAGACCAGTGCCGGCATGACGAAACCCAGCGCGCCGGGGCCTCCGATCACCAGGGTCAGGGCCTCGGATGCCACCAGCGCTGCGAGCGGCAGCGCAAACGACGGCGACAGCGGGCGCCCGCGCAGCGCCGGCATCACCTCCTGCAAGCGCCATTGCCCGACCCACCCTTTGGGCGCCGCCAGAAAAACCGGGATCAGCAAAATGAAATTGAAGAACTCGGAAAACGTCCACATGGCCACGGACTGCAGCAGCGGGATGCCCAGGAAATGCGATCCGGCGTAGCCGCCCACCAGCCCGCAACCCAGCGCCGCGACGGCGCTGCCCGCCACCAGGTGCAGCACCGAGCGCTGGTGGCGCAGATACAAAACCGCCTCTGGCAGCCTGGAGAGGTAGAGCCAGCCGGCAAAAACGCCCGCCAGGTTACCGGCGTTGATGCCCAGCGCCTTCTGCCATGGTGCTCCCGTAGCCAGGTCGGCGGCAACGAAGGCCAGCATGGCGCACAGCCAGATGCCTGCCGATGCGGCCCACCGGGGGTGGCGCAGCAGCAGCCCCAGCAACACGGCATTGGCCGGCCAGAAGGCCGACAGATAGCCAATCGGGCGGCTGTAGATGCCGATCAGGCAGGCCAGGAAAACACAGGCGGACACGCCCAGCCGCCCACGCCACAGGCCGGCTGCAGGCGCCGCAGCAGAGACTGGCCAGGGTCGCGCGGAATCAGGCATCAAGGTTGCGACAGGCGCGGGAAGTAACAAAAAAAGAACTTGTAGCGTCAGTTTGAAACCATCGCAATCATGGTTTCAATCCAGACCGCGGCGGCGATCCGCATGAAAGCGCGTGCGAAACGCCGCGAACTGCCCCGCATCCAGCGCGTCGCGCATCTCCTGCATCAGGTTGAGGTAGTAGTGCAGGTTGTGGATGGTGGCCAGCATCGGCCCCAGCATTTCGCCGCAGCGATCCAGGTGGTGCAGGTAGGCACGCGAGAAGCCGCCGCGCCCGCCCGCGTCCCAGGCCGCGCCCTCGCTGCCGGCGCAGGCATGGCAGGTGCAGCTGGGGTCGATCGGGCGGTGGTCGCTCTTGTGGCGGGCGTTCCTGATCTTCAGGTCGCCGTGGCGGGTGAAGAAGGTGCCGTTGCGCGCGTTGCGCGTGGGCATCACGCAGTCGAACATGTCGACCCCGCAGGCCACGCCCTCGACCAGATCCTCGGGCGTGCCCACGCCCATCAGGTAGCGCGGTTTGTGCTTGGGCAGGCGGTGCGGCGTGTGCGCCATGATGGAGAGCATCTCGTCCTTGGGCTCGCCCACGGAGACGCCGCCGACGGCGTAGCCGGGAAAGTCCATCTCCACCAGCGCGTCGAGCGACTGCTGGCGCAGATGCTCGAACATGCCGCCCTGCACGATGCCGAACAGCGCATTGGGATTTTCCAGGCGCTCGAACTCGGCCTTCGACCGCGCGGCCCAGCGCAGGCTCATCTCCATGCTCTTGCGTGCCTCGGCCTCGGTGGTCTTGTGGCCGTTGGTCTCGTAGGGCGTGCACTCGTCGAGCTGCATCACGATGTCGGAGTTCAGCGTCGTCTGTATCTGCATGCTGACCTCGGGCGACATGAACAGCCTGTCGCCGTTGACCGGGCTCTGGAAGTGCACGCCCTCTTCGGTGATCTTGCGCATGCTTCCCAAGCTCCAGACCTGGAAACCGCCCGAGTCGGTCAGGATGGGCTTGTCCCACTGCTCGAAGGCGTGCAGCCCGCCAAAACTCTTGACAATGTCCAGGCCCGGGCGCATCCACAGGTGGAAGGTGTTGCCCAGGATGATCTGCGCGCCCATCTCATGCAGGCTGCGCGGCATCACGCCCTTGACGGTGCCGTAGGTGCCCACGGGCATGAAGATGGGCGTCTGTACGACGCCGTGATTGAGCGTGAGGCGGCCACGGCGCGCGTGGCTGGCGGAGTCGGCGGTGAGCAGTTCGAATTGCAGCATGGGGCGCGATTGTCCCAGAGCGCCTCCAAGGCAGGGCCAAACCCGCCCGCCGCGGGCCTACACTGACCGCATACCCAATGAACGAGAAGGAGTTGCCATGCTGAGAATTCTGGTTGCGGTCGACGGCTCGGAACTGGCACTGGACGCGGTGCGCCACGCGCTGATGCTGATGCGCCGCGGCGGCCTGCAGGCCACGCTGGTGCTGGGCCACGTGCAGGAGGAGGCGACGCTGCTGGAGCTGGCCACGCGCGGTGCCGACATGGTGGCCACCGCCAGCGTGGAAGCGGCCAACGACCTGATGGCCAGCGCCATCGCGCTGGTGGACGCCGCCGGCGTGCCCTACGAGACCGAGATCGCGCTGGGCAGCGTGGCAGCCACGCTGTCGGACATGGCCGAGCGTTGCGGCTGCGACGCGATGATCATCGGCGCGCGCGGCCTGGGCGGCCTGCGTGGCGCGCTGCTGGGGTCGGTGTCGCAGGCGCTGGTGCACCAGGCGACGATGCCGGTGACGGTGGTCAAACACGCCGATCCGCTGGAGATCGACGAGGGCGAAGACGAGGACGATGCCGAGGACACCGCCAGCTGAAGACCCGAGCGGCGCGCGGCAAGAGAAGGAGGGGCGCCGGCGCGCCGCCTACGCCGCCCGGCGCCAGCCACCCGGCGCGCCCTGACGCTGCAGCTTGCCGTGCGGCAGACTGGCCAGGCGCTTGAACAGGCGGCGGCAGTAGCCGCTGATCCACAGGCATTTGTTGAGTTCGTCGACCGGCAGCGGCCCCGAGACGACGACGATGTCGTTGGCCTGCTGCAGGCTGCCCGCTGCGCGCAGGCGCCGGCGCTGGTGCAGCGCCCACGACTGGATGCGCGTGGGGCTGCCATGCTGGTGCACCTGGCCGGTGTGCGCATCGAAGGCAATGGCCACCTGGTCGGTCTTGAGCTTGAAGCGGCGCTCTCCGGTAATGGCGCTGGGCGCCTCGCGCAGGTCGTACAGGTAGTAGCTGCCGGCCTTGAGCTCGTATTGCAATTGCATGGTCGTCGTCCTCCTCTGGCTCGATTCTGTGCAATTGCCCACCAGGTGCATGGGCGGAAAACCGCGTGAAACCCAGGCCAGTTCGCCCACGCGTCGAGAGCATGCACATCCGCTGCCGATTGTGGGAGCGCACTACGGCCGCCACAACCCGCAGCAGACACCAAGCCGTAACGGGTTGTATGCCCGTCAGAAATCGACAAGGCTCAGCCCCAGGCTGAACACGGTGCGCTTGCGGTTGTAGTCCACCAGGCTGTCGCCGTAGCCGGTGAACACCATGGCGTGCAGGCGAAGGTTGCTGTGCGCGCCGAAGCTGCCGTTGCCCAGGCTGTGCAGCCACTCCAGGCGCAGCGACCCGCGGCCCGAGCGGCGCAGGTTGTTGCGCAGCGTCATGCCCAGCGTGTCGTCGCCGGTGACGTTCCAGATCGCGCCCAGCTCGGCGCGGCCCACGTAGTCGCTGATGCCGGGGTTGTCGTCGTTGGCCGCGCTCTCGCTCAGGCGCCGCCATACGCGCGCGGTGAGTGCCCAGCGGTCTTGCAGCTCGACGCCGGTCATCAGGTAGACGCGGTTCCAGCTGCGCGACAGCGGCCGGCTCTGGCCGTTGGACTGGTGCACCAGGCCGACGCCGCTGTAGCGCCAGCGCCAGCCCCAGGGCAGGTTGGCCGTCGTCGGGTAGACGTAGACGACCTCGGGCTCGTGGTCGGTGTTGCGAAACGGGCGCGAGATATCAGGGCTGAACAGCTGCCAGTATGACTGCTGGGTGTAGCCGACCCACAGCGAGTCGAGCGACTCGCCTTCGGCCAGCAACCCCTTGGCCAGCTTGGTGCGCACCGACAGCTGCACGCGCATCTCGGTCGTGCGGTAGTCGACCGGCGTGCCGGCGTTGTTGAGCGGATTGGCCGAGGTGGGCTGGCGGTTGACGCGGTTGGCGTGGACGACGGACACGCTCAGCGGCCGGTAGCCGCGAAAGCGCAGCGAGCCGCAGTCGCTGCTGCGTTCGAGCTCCCAGTAGCGCGACAGCGTGGTGTTCGATCCGTTGCGGCAGCCGTCGCCGGGCGGGCTGGTGGCAGCCAGCGCCTCGCGCACCTCCTGCGTGGCCTGCGCCTCGTCGGGCAGCGCCAGCGGTTGCACCATGGTCAGGCCTTGCGCCGGGTTGGGTGTGTTCGCGGGCGCCGCGTCAAAAACCTCTCCTGCCTGCCCGGTGGGCGGCGCGGCCGGTGCGGCCGGTGCGGCCGGTGTGTCGGTGGCCTGCTGGCGCGCCCACTGGTCAAAGCAGGCCAGGCGCGCGCCGGCGTCGGCGGCCAGCGCGGCGCATGAGCGCCAGTCGGCCGCTTCGGCCGCGCCCGCCTGGGCTGCGGCCGCCAGCAGCGCGGCGGCAAGGGTGGCGCGCACGGTGCGCGCCGGGGGAATATTGGAAACGGTAGGCATGGTGTGCTCGCGGGGGGTCGCTTTCGGTCAAGCGGAAGGGACGCCGGCCTGCGCCTTGCGGGCAAATTCTGCGCGCAGCTGGCGCAGTTTCTCGCGCGGGTCTTCGCGCATCGTGGCGGCGTCCAGCTTCATCTCGGCGATGAAGCGGCTGGGCCGGCAGGCCACCATCTCGCGGCCCTTCTTGCGCTTCTTGGTCCAGCTCACGACCAGCGTGCGCTGCGCGCGGGTGATGCCGACGTACATCAGGCGGCGCTCCTCCTGCAGGCGCGCGGCGACGTCATCGGCGACTTTTTGCTGGCGGCCCTCGTCGTCGTCGAGCTTGAACGGCAGCATGCCCTCGGTCACGCCAACCAGCTGCACGTGCGGCCATTCCAGGCCCTTGCTGGCGTGCAGCGTCGAGAGGATGACCATGTCCTGGTCTTTCTCGCGCTCGGAGATGGTCGACAGCAGCGCGATGTTCTGCGCCACCTCCAGCAGGCTCTTGACCTCGGTCTGCGTCGTGGTGCCGGCCGCGTCCTCGACCTGGCCGCCGGCGCGCTGCGCCATCCAGTCGCAGAACTCCAGCACGTTGCTCCAGCGCGCGGCAGCGACCTTGTCGCTGTCCTCGCTGTCGTACAGGTATTGCTCGTAGCCGATGTCGGCCAGCCAGTCGGTGAGAAAGCGGCGCGCGTCCTCGGCGCCCAGGGTGTGGCGCGCGCGGTATTCCAGGTCGTTGATCTGGCGGCCGAACTCCAGCAGGCCATCGAGCGCCTTCCTTGGCATCAGCGCGGCCAGCATGGCGTTGAACAGGCTGCCGAACATGCTCAGCTTGTTCTGCGCGGCAAACTCGCCAAGCCGCCCGAGCGTGGTGTGGCCAATGCCGCGGCGCGGCGTGGCGACGGCGCGCAGAAACGCCGGGTCGTCGTCGCTGTTGGCCCACAGGCGGAACCACGCGCACAGGTCGCGGATCTCGGCGCGGTCGAAGAAGCTGGTGCCGCCCGAGACCTTGTACGGGATATTGGCTTTGCGCAGCGCCTTCTCGAACGGCTTGGCCTGGTGGTTGGCGCGGTAGAGGATGGCGAAGTCCTTCCACGCCGGCGGCGGGTTGGCGCCGGCCTGCAGGCTCTGGATGCGGGCGACGGCGCGCTCGGCCTCGTGCTCCTCGTTGTCGCAGTCCTGCACGCGCACCGGCTCGCCCTCGCCCAGCTCGCTGAACAAGGTCTTGGGATACAGCTTGGGGTTGGGGCCGATCACGTGGTTGGCCGCGCGCAGGATGGCGCTGGTCGAGCGGTAGTTCTGCTCCAGCTTGATGACCTTGAGCTGGGGGTAGTCAATGGGCAGCTTCTTCAGGTTGTCCAGCGTCGCGCCGCGCCAGCCGTAGATGCTCTGGTCGTCGTCGCCCACGGCGGTGAGGCGCGCGCGCTCGCCGACGAGGAATTTCAGCAGCTCGTACTGCGTGGCGTTGGTGTCCTGGTATTCGTCGACCAGCACGTGGCCCAGCAGGCGCTGCCATTTCTCGCGCACCTCGGCGTGGCCCTTCAGGAGGCGCATCGGCAGGCCGATCAGGTCGTCGAAGTCCACGCTCTGGTAGGCGGCGAGACGCTCCTCGTAGCGCTGCATGATCAGCGCCAGGCTGCGCTCGTGGTCGTCGCCCGCCATGGCCAGCGCGCGGCGCGCGTCCCAGCCCTGGTTCTTCCAGGCGCTGATGCCCCATTGCCACTGGCGCGCGGTGGCCAGATCCGTGGTGCCGCCGGCGCATTCCTTCAGGATGCCGGCAACGTCATCGGCATCCAGGATGCTGAAGTTGGGCTTCAACCCCAGCACATGGCCGTCCTCCCTCACCATTCGCACGCCCAGCGCGTGGAAGGTGCAGACCAGCACGTCCTTGGCGGCGCGGCCGATCAGCCCGGCGGCACGCTCGCGCATCTCGGCGGCGGCCTTGTTGGTGAAGGTAATGGCGGCAATGCGCCGCGGCTGCAGGCCTTTTTCGATCAGGTGGGCGATCTTGTGCGTGATCACGCGCGTCTTGCCCGAGCCGGCGCCGGCCAGCACCAGGCAAGGGCCTTCGGTGTAGCGCACGGCTTGGAGCTGGGCGAGGTTGAGACCGGCGGACATGGCGGGCAAGGGGGACGGCGGCGGGCGCGGAAAAGCCGACGATGATAGCGACGCCCGCCAAATCGGGGCGGCGCACAGGTCGTTACTGCCACAATCGCGCCCGTGCTTTCCGTCCTCGCCGTCACCTTTCCCTTCTTCGCGCTCGTGCTGTGCGGCTACCTGGCCACGCGGGCGGGCGCGCTGGCGCTGGCGGCGATTGGCGGGCTCAACGGCTTCGTGCTGTATTTCGCGCTGCCGGCCATGCTGTACCGCTTCGGCGCGCAGACGCCGATCGCCCAGTTGCTGGACGCGAGCGTCGCCGGCGTCTACCTGCTGGCGGCGGCGCTGCTGGTGGGCGCCACCGCAGCCTGGGCGCGCCGCACCGGCCTGAACTGGAACGACACCGCATTCACCGCGCTGGTGACCGCCTTTCCCAACACCGGCTTCATGGGCCTGCCGCTGCTGCTGGCGCTGCTGGGCCCGGCCAGCGCCGGGCCGACCATCGTCGTGCTGACCGTCGACCTGGTGGTCACCAGCTCGGCGTGCATCGCGCTGTCGCGCCTCGATGGCGCCGGGGCGCACGGCATGGGCGTGGCGCTGCGCAAGGCGCTGGCGGGCATGGCCGTCAACCCCATGCCCTGGTCGATCGCGCTGGGGGCGCTCGCGTCGTGGCTGCAATGGCGCCTGCCCGGGCCAATCGACAAGACCATTGCGATGCTGGCCGACGCCGCATCGCCGGTGGCGCTGTTCACCATCGGCACGGTGCTGGCGCGCTCACAGATCAACCAGCACGAATGGGTGCCGGCGCGCCAATACTGGCCACCGGCGCTGGTCAAGCTCGTCGCCCACCCGCTGCTGGTGTGGGCGCTGGCGCACGGCGCCGCGGCGCTGGGCGCGCCGATTGAGCCCACGACCGTGGTGGTACTGGTGCTGCTGGCGGCGCTGCCCAGCGCCAGCAACGTGTCGCTGCTGGCCGAGCGCTTCCAGGCCCACGGCGGGCGCGTGGCACGCATTATTTTGGTGAGCACGGTGCTGGCGTTTCTGAGTTTTTCTGCCTTCGTGGCGCTGCTGACCTGATTCTGAAATGACCTCCTCCATGACCTTCAACCCCTCTGTGGGCCTGCCTGCCCACCGCCTGGCCTGGTGGCTGCTGGCCGCCTGCCTTGCCTGGGCGCTGGCGTCCTGGCTCTCCGGCGCCAACCTGGACGGCTACAACGACATGCTGGAGAACGTGGCCTGGGGCCAGCCGCTGCGCTGGGGCACGCACAAGCATCCGCCGTTTTTTGCCTGGGTCGCGGGGCTGTGGTTCATGGTCTGGCCGCAGACGGACTGGGCCTACCGGCTGCTGTCCTACGCCAACGTCTTCGTCGGCCTGCTGGGCGTGTGGGCGCTGGGCCGGCGGCTGCAGCTGGGGCGGCTGGCGCCCTGGGGCGCGCTGCTGCTGCTGTGGAGCTTTCCCTACACCAGCCTGGCGGGCAAGTTCAACGCCAACAGCCAGCTGCTGGCGCTGTGGCCCTGGGCGGCGGCGCTGCTGCTGGCCAGCTGGCAGGGGCGCGGCTGGCGCGGCCTGGCCAGCAGCATTGCGCTGGGCCTGGTGGCCGCGGCCTGCATGCTGAGCAAGTACTACAGCGGGGTCTTTCTCGCGGGCTTCCTCGTGCCCACGCTGCTCAACGCCGACGGGCGGCGCTGGCTGGCGACCCCACGCCCCTATGTGGCGCTGGCGGCCTTTGGCCTGGCGATGGCACCGCACCTGGCCTGGGTGGCGTCGCACGACTGGGCGCCGCTGCAGTACGCGATGGACCAGGGCGGCGGGAGCACCAATTGGCGCTACGTGGCGCGCTTTGCGCTGTCGCCGCTGTTCTACTGGCTGCCCGCGTGGCTGGCGCTGTGCCTGGTGTGGGCGCGGCTGCAGTCGCGCGCCAGCGGCCAGCCCTGGCTGCGCTGCGCCGCGCAGCTGCTGTGGCGCAGCTGGCTGCCCCGGGGCGGCGGCGACACGCTGTTCTGGCTGGCCTTCATGCCCTGGGCGCTGACGCTGGCGTTCGGCATGGCCGGCGTCGCCGAGCTGTCCACGCCCTGGGCGATTCCGATCGGTTACGCGTTCGCGCTGCTGTGGCTGCGCAACCTGCACACGCTGTACCCGCTGGCGCAGGACGGCGCGCTGGCGCGCCTGGGCCGCGCCTGGTGGCCGGTGCTGGCACTGGTGCTGGTGCTGGCGCTGGTGTCAGCCGCCATGAACGCGCGCAAGGGCGACCTGGGCTATTACCGCCCTACGGCGCAGGCGGCGCGCGCCATCGTTCACGACTGGCAACAGCGCCATCCCGGCCAGCGGCTGGCCTGGGTGGGCGGCGATTGGGCCGAAAACGCCATGCTGACCTTCTACGCCCAGCCCCGTTTGCTGACGGTGCCGGGCCTGCCCGACGGCGAGCGCGCCCGCCTGCTGGGCCTGACCGACTGGCAGGCACGCCCCGGCCTGCTGCTGTGCCCGCTGGGCCCGGTGCGGGCTGGCCAACTGCCCGCCGCCAGCGCCTGCATGCTGGAGGCGCAGCAATGGCTGGCCGCGCAGGGGCTGCCGGCCACTGCCCACATGCTGGAGGCGCAGCGCAGCGGCTGGCGCTTTCCGCGCCCGACGCCGTTTGCCTATGCGGTATTCGACGTCGATGGTCCGAAGCGCTGAAGTGCCGTTGCGTCAGGACACAATCGCACCATGACTGAGACGCACGCCCCCGACAGCGCCCTGCCCTGCAGCGACTACCACGCCGCGTTTGCGCCGGCAGCGCCGCCGCCGCCGCTGCCGCGCGCGCCGCTGCGCCTGTCGTGCGTGGTGCCGGCGCACAACGAGGAGGCCAACCTGGAGCGCTTCGTGCGCGCGCTGGCGCAGGCGGTGCAGCCGCTGACTGCCGAGTTCGAGATCATCATCGTCAACGACGGCAGCCGCGACGCGACGCACGAGGTGGCGCTGCGCCTGGCGCAAGGCAGCGGCCTGCCGCTGCGCTACATCGCGCTGTCGCGCAACTTCGGCAAGGAGGCGGCGCTCACCGCCGGCATCGACCACGCGCGCGGCAACGCGGTGCTGCTGATCGACGCCGACTTCCAGCATCCGCTCGACCTGCTGCCCCAGATGCACCAGCTGTGGCTGGCGGGCTTTGACATGGTCTACGGCGTGATTGCCGACCGCGGCGGCGAGAGCGGCACCAAGCGCGTGGGCACCGGGCTGTTCTACCGCGTGCTCAACGCGGGCAGCCACGTCAAGGTGCCGCCCAACGCGGGCGACTTCCGCTGGATGGATCGGCGCGTGGCCGACGCGCTCAAGGCGCTGCCCGAGCGCCAGCGCTTCATGAAGGGGCTGTACGCCTGGGTGGGCTTCAAGAGCGCGGCCCTGCCCTTCGTGCCGGCGGATCGCGCGGCCGGCCAGTCCAGCTTCAACCTGCGCCGCCTGGGATCGCTGGCGCTGCTGGGGCTGATCTCGTTCACCACGCTGCCGCTGCGGCTGTGGAGCGTGATGGGCAGCGTGATCGCGCTCATCGCGCTCGCCTACGGCCTGCTCATCGTGCTCGACACCCTGCTGTTCGGCGCCGACCTGGAGGGCTGGCCGACGCTTGCCGCGGCCATCATGCTGTTCTCGGGCGTGCAGCTGATGTCGATCGGCATCCTGGGCGAATACATCGGCCGTATCTACGACGAGGTCAAGCAGCGCCCCGCCTACCTGGTGGCGCGCGACGAGGATCACAGCCCGCTGCGCGAGCGGCCATGAGCCGCGCGGCGCTCGCCCAGGCGCTCTTGCGCCTGCCCCAGCCCGTGCAGTTCGTCCTGGTGGGCGGCGCGGCCGCGGCCACCCACCTGGCGGTGGTGGCGCTGCTGGTGGCGCTGCTGGGCCTGGCGCCGCTGGCGGCCAATGTACTGGCGTTCCTGGTGGCCTTCGTCGTCAGCTACAACGGCCATGCTCTGCTCACTTTTTCCGGCAGCGGCGCGCGCGGCTGGCCGGTCGTTGCGCGCTACTTTGCCGTTGCCAGCCTGGGTTTCGCGATCAATGAACTTTTGTACGCCGCGGCACTCCATTGGCTGCACTGGCATTACCTGTGGAGCCTGCTGGCCGTGTTGCTGCTGGTGGCCATTGGCACCTTCGTGCTGAGCAAGTTCTGGGCCTTCAAGGCCCGTCATACGACAACATGAATTCCCCCTCCCGTACCCTCGTCCTGTGCGCCGACGATTACGCACAGGACGCGCTGATCGACGACGCCGTGCTGCATCTGGCGCGCGCCGGGCGCCTGTCGGCCACCAGCTGCATGACCACGTCGCCGCGCTGGCGCGAGGCCGTCGCCCAACTGCTGCCCCTGCGCCCGGCGCTGCAGCTGGGCCTGCACTTCAACCTGACCGAGAGCCACGGCGGCCACTACCCCGCACACAGCCTGCACCAGGTGCTGGCGCGCGCCTACACCGGGCGCCTTGGCGCGGCGCAGATGCGGCCGCTGTGGCGCGCCCAGCTCGACGCATTCGAAGACGCCGTGGGCAGCGCGCCCGACTTCATCGACGGCCACCAGCACGTGCACCAGCTGCCCGGCGTGCGCCATGCGCTGCTGGCCGAGCTGCAGGCGCGCTACCGCGCCGACCAGATGCCGTGGCTGCGCTCCACGGTGCCCGCCGGCAGTCTGTGGCGCGACACCAAGGCCGCCGTCATTGCGCTGCTGGGCGGGCGCGCCGCCACGCGCCAGTGGCGCCGCGCCGGGCTGCAGACCAATCACGGCTTTGCCGGCGTCTACGGTTTCGACGCGCCCACGCTGAGCGCCTACGCCGTGCACATGCGCGCCTGGCTGGCGCAGCTGCAGGACGGCGGCCTGCTGATGTGCCACCCGGCCACCGCGCCGGTGCTGCAGGACGCGATCGGCATACAGCGACCGGTGGAATACGCCTATCTGATGTCCGACGCCTTTGGTGCGCTGCTGGAGCTGGGCGGCTGGCGCATCGGCGCGCTGTCGCGGACGGTGCAGAGCTGAGGGCGCGTTCAGCGTCTCGCCTAAACCATCAGGGCATTCATCGCGGCGAGGGCGCCGCTCCCACGGAATCCATTCCCCCTCTGTGGGAGAGGCGCCCTCGCCGCGATGCCGGTTGATAAGCCCAGCAACGGGTTTCCAAGCTCAAATTCCCTGCGGATCGACGTCGACCAGCCAGCGCACCAGTCCCTTGTGCTGGCGGCGCTCGGCGTGCAAGAGCGGCTGCCACGCGGCCAGGAAGCGCTGCAGCGCGGTGCGGCTGGCGCTCTCGATCAGCATTTGCGCGCGCTCGACGTTGGCCACGCGCTGCACGGCCAGCGGAATTGGCGGGTAGAGAAACACCTGGTCGACGCCGGGCAGCTGCGCGCCGCGCGCCGCGTCGCCTGCCGCCTGCAGAAAGCCCTGGGCCGCCTCCTGGGTGCGTGCATCGGCGCGCACCAGCGCCTGGTAGGCGAATGGCGGCATGCCGGCCTGGCGGCGCTCGGCCAGCTGCTGCGCGGCGAACTGCGGCCAGTCGTGGCGGCGCAGCGCGGCAAACAGCGGGTGATCGGGGTGCCAGGTCTGCACCCACAGTTCAGGGCGGGTCTGCTGCGCGGCAACGTAGCGCGCGTCGCGCCCGGCGCGCCCGCCCGCCTGCATCAGCAGCGCCAGCAAGCGCTCGGGCGCGCGAAAGTCGCTGGAGAACAGCGCGCCATCGGGCTGCACAGCGGCCACCAGCGTGATGCGGCGAAAGTCATGGCCCTTGGCCACCATCTGCGTACCGACGAGCACGTCGACCTCGCCGGCGTGCACCTGCGCCAGCTGCTCCTGCAGCGCGCCTTTGGTCTTGGTGGTGTCGGCGTCGATGCGCGCCACGCGCGCCGCGCGCCGCTCGGGCGTGATGACGTTGCGCAGCAGGTGCGCCAGCTGCTCTTCGAGCTGCTCGGTGCCGCGGCCCACGGGCGCGATGTCGGGGTTGCCGCAGGCCGGGCAGGCGCGCGGCACGCGCTGGGTGCTGCCGCAGTGATGGCAGCGCAGCGTGCGGTCCACCTTGTGAAAGACCTGGTGGGCGCTGCAGTGCGGGCAATCGCTCTTCCAGCCGCAGGCGCCGCAGTGCAGCACGGGCGCGAAGCCGCGGCGGTTGAGCAGCACCAGGCATTGTTCGCCCTGCTCCACGCGCGCGGTGATCGCGCCCAAGAGCGGCGGCGAGAACACCGCCCCGCGCGGCTGCTGGCCCATGTCTACCAGGCGCAGGCGCGGCAGCTCGCCGGCGCCGATGCGGCTGGGCATTTCGAGGCGCTGGTAGCGGCCAACGGCCGGGTCGCTGGCGTGCCAGCTCTCCAGCGACGGCGTGGCGCTGCCCAGGATGACCTTGGCGCCCGCGTTCTTGCCGCGCCACAGCGCCAGGTCGCGTGCCGAGTAGCGCGCGCCCTCCTGCTGCTTGTAGCTGGCGTCGTGCTCCTCGTCGACGACGATGAGCGCCAGGCCCGGCAGGCTGGCGAACACCGCCATGCGCGTGCCCAGCACGATGCGCGCCTGGCCGCTGTGCGCGGCCAGCCAGCTGGCCAGGCGCTGCGGGTTGGTCATGCCGCTGTGCAGGCTGACGATGGCCTGCGGGCCGTACAGCGGCGCGAAACGCTCGGCAAAGCGCTGCTGCAGCTGGGGCGTGAGGTTGATCTCGGGCACCATCACCAGCACCTGCGCCCGCGGGTCGTCGGCCAGCGCCCGGGCAACGCTGTGCAGATAGACCTCGGTCTTGCCGCTGCCGGTGCTGCCGAACAGCAAAAATGGCCCGGGCTGCGAGGCAATGGCCTCGGTCGCGCCGGCCTGCTCGGCGCTTAGCGTGATGGTGGCAGCGGCCGTCGCCGCATCAGCCACTGCGGCAGCGTTGGGCGGCGGGCGGCGCAGGCGCCGCGCCAGCTGCTCGGCGCTGAGCTCGCGCAGCTGCGGCGGCAGCGCCGACAGCGCCAGCTCGCCCAGGCTGCGCTGGTAGTAGTGGGCCGCAAAGGCCACCAGGCGGCGCCAGCGCGCATCCAGCGGCGCCAGGCCGTCCAGCACACCGGCCACGGGGCGCAGGCCGTCGCCGCCCTGCTGCGGGGGCAGCTCGCCGTCCCAGACCACGCCCAGCACCTCGCGCGCGCCCAGCGGCACGCGCACCAGCGTGCCCGGCGCCAGTGCCACCGGGTGGGCGTAGCTGAGCAGCTGCGCCATGCCGCTGTGCACCGGCGTCTGCACCGCGACGAGCACGGTCTGCGTCGGGCTCGACTTGGCGTCGCTTGTTGAAGTGGTGTCGGCATTCACGTCGCAAGACCTTGATTCATCGGCGATTTCGTCGCACGACCGCTTCCTGTGGATAACTTTGTTGATAGCGGCTGACCATCTCGTCTTTTCGCCAGATCGACGTGATGCATGGCCAAACCGAAGTACACCAATGGAGTATGGAAAAAATGATGGAAATCAATGTCTTGCATCACCCATCCGGCAGGCCGGGCAGCATGTTTGCCCTTGGGTGAAAAAGCCACCCCGCTCGCGCTATCGTGTGCACAACTGCGCTGTCAATAGTCTGGACACCGCCAAAATGTGCTAGCCGCTCGATCGCCCGAGGGGCTGCACTTCCAGAAAAGCCGGCAAGTGCTTGATTTTCCAGTGAATCTGAAACAAGTCCCGAATTTTTGTGGATAACTTTGTTGATATCTGTCGAACAAATCACCCAAAGCCTTGTCGGTGCTGGGTTTGGCTGGTTTGCCCACGAAAGCGGCAACGCGGGCATTACACGACAAATCAATGACTTACGCGGGCTTCGACCAGCATGACAGGGCTGTGCCAATCTTCTTGCCCGGGCAGGTTGCAACGACAACAAGATGTACCAAATGCAACACACCCGGCCGCGTCAGCCTGCTTGCGCCTGGCGCAGCTGGCGCGAGTAGCCGTGCACCGTCTCGACCAGCGCCGTCACGTGCTCGGGCGGCGTGAACTGGCTGATGCCGTGGCCGAGGTTGAAGATGTGCGTCGGGCCGGTGGTGGCGCGGTCGGTGTGCGGTGCGCCGAAGCTGTCGAGCACGGCGCGCGCCTGCGCGGCCACCAGCTCGGGCGGGGCGAACAGCACGTTGGGGTCGATGTTGCCCTGCAGCGCCTTGCCCGGGCCGCCGGCCTGGCCGCCAACGACGGCGCGCGCACGGCCCAGGTTGGCCGTCCAGTCCAGGCCCAGCACCTCGCAGTCGAGATCCTTCATGTCGTCCAGCCAGATGCCGCCGCCCTTGGTGAAGCAGATGCGCGGCACGTCCTCACCATGAACGCCGGTGCGCTTGAGCTGCGCCAGCACGCGGCGCGTGTAGTCCAGGCTGAACCGCTGGTACATGCCGTCGGCCAGCACGCCGCCCCAGCTGTCGAACACCATCACCGCCTGGGCGCCGGCGGCTATCTGCGCGTTCAGGTACTGGGCCACGGCGTCGGCGTTCACCGCCAGGATGCGGTGCATCAGGTCCGGGCGGCTGTACATCAGCGTCTTGACCTGGCGGTAGTCGTCGCTGCCGCGGCCCTCGACCATGTAGCAGGCCAGCGTCCAGGGGCTGCCCGAGAAGCCGATCAGCGGCACGCGGCCGTTCAATGCGCGGCGGATGCTGGTGACGGCGTCGAACACGTAGCGCAGCTTGTCCATGTCGGGCACGGCCAGCCCGGCCACGTCGGCCTCGGTGCGCACCGTCCTGGCAAAGCGCGGGCCCTCGCCCTCGGCAAAGGTCAGGCCCAGGCCCATGGCGTCGGGCACGGTCAGGATGTCGCTGAACAGGATGGCGGCATCGAGCGCGAAGCGGTCGAGCGGCTGCAGCGTGACCTCGGTGGCGTAGTCGACGTTGGTGGCCAGGCCCATGAAGCTGCCGGCCTTGGCGCGCGTGGCCTTGTACTCGGGCAGGTAGCGCCCGGCCTGGCGCATCAGCCACAGCGGCGTGTAGTCGGTCGCCTGGCGGCGGCAGGCACGCAAAAAAGTGTCGTTGGTCAGAGGGGCAAAGGTGTTCATGGGGCGTGATTGTCGCAGCCCCCACCGCGCGGGCGCGGGGCAAAGCCTTTTGCGCGCCGGGGCGGCCGTGCTCGTCAGTAGACGACGACCTTGTCGCCCACCCGCACCTGCTCGAACAGCCAGTGCGCGCTCTGGTAGTCGCGCAGCTGGCTGCAACCGTGCGAGCCGCCCTGGTAGCCGACCTGGCCGAAGTCGTCGGAGTAGGGCCTGTTAACGCTATTTTTGGCGGTGCGAACATACTCAAAACG
>PGEI01000035.1 GCA_002894305.1 Comamonadaceae bacterium CD01 | reverse complement strand
ACGGCAAGCGAAGCCGACAAAGTAACCGTTTGATTTGAAAATGGAATGACAGGCCCGGGCGCCAGCACCCGCCAGCACAGCCGCAGCGTCTGCCGACCCCGTAAAAACACTGACGAGACACCTTGTTGCATCTGCACAAAACCCCTGGTTTGCGCCATTGCCAAGGCTGCCGCGGCTGCGTACCTTCGCAACTTTCAAACGCTAGACAAGAGGAGCTCTCAATGAAAGCAACCCGGATGTTGTTGATTGCCGCGACCGTGGCCGGCATGGGAACAATGGCCACGGCCCAGGAGCAGATCATCAAGATCGGGCACTCCGGCCCGGTGTCTGGCCCCCAGGCCCACTATGGCAAGGACATCAAGAACGGCGCGCAGATGGCCATCGATGACCTCAACGCCAAGGGCTTCGAGATCGGCGGCAAGAAGGTCAAGTTCGAGCTGATCGCCGAGGACGACGCAGCCGATCCCAAGCAGGGCACGGCCGCCTCGCAAAAGCTGTGTGACGAAAACGTCGCCGGCGCGGTCGCCTTTGTGAACTCGGGCGTCGCCATTCCCGCAGCCAAGGTCTTTCACGACTGCGGCATCCCGGTCATCAACGGCGCGGCCACCAATCCCGACCTGACCAAGCCCGGCTGGGATACGACCTACCGCATCATCGCCAACGACAACGCGCTGGGCGCGGCGCTGGCCAACTACACGGCCAACACCGCCAAGCTCACGCAGGTCGCCGTCATCGACGACCGCACCGCCTACGGCCAGGGCCTGGCCAGCGTCTACAAGAAAGAGGCCGAGAAGCTGGGCATCAAGGTCGTCGCCAGCGAATTCACCAACGACAAGGCCACCGACTTCATGGCCATCCTGACCTCGATCAAGGCCAAGAAGCCCCAGGCCATCTTCTACGGCGGCATGTACGGCCAGGCCGGCCCGATGCTGCGCCAGATGGCCCAGCTGGGCATGAACGACGTGAAGTTCTACGGCGGCGACGGCATCTGCATCGACGCGCTGACCGAGGTGGCCGCGGGCGCCAAGACGCAGGAGAACGTGGTCTGCGCCGACGGCGGCGCCTCGATCGCCAAGATGCCCGGCGGCACCGAGTGGAAGAAGCGCTACGATGCCAAGTACCCCGGCCAGTTCCAGGTCTACAGCCCCTACTTCTACGACGGCGTGATGCTGCTGGCCGACGCGATGCAGCGCGCCGGCTCGGCCGACCCCAAGGTCTACATCCCCTTCCTGCAGAAGTCCAACTTCTCGGGCGTGACCTCGCGCCTGGAGTTCGAGAAGAACGGCGAGATGAAGAACCCCAGCTACACGCTGAGCCACTTCGTCAACGGCAAGAAGACTCCGCTGGACTGATACGCACCAGCATCCGCACTTAGCACAGCCCGCCGCCCCGGCGGGCTTTTTCATGCCCAAAGCCCTGCGGGCCGTGCAGTCGGCGCCTGTGCACGCCGCGCCGCCTTCCCCTACACTTGCGCCCCACCATGCAAGCGCCCGGGAACGCCCTGCACGTCGGCTGCGGCACCGCTGTACGCTTGCCACCCCAGCCATGACCCAAGATTTCGACGTTCTCATCGTAGGCAGCGGCCTGGCCGGCCTCACGGCCGCGCTGCAGCTGGCGCCTACGCACCGCGTGGCCGTCGTCACCAAGCGCGAGCTGCAAGCGGGCTCCAGCGGCCAGGCCCAGGGCGGCATTGCCGCGGTGCTGGCCGAGGGCGACAGCTTCGACGCCCACGTGCAGGACACGCTGACCGCCGGCGCCGGCCTGTGCGACATGGCGTCCACGCGCTTCGTCGTCGAGAACGCGCCGGACACCATTGCCTGGCTGCAGCAGATGGGCGTGCCGTTTTCCGAGGAGGACGGCCAGCTGCACCTCACGCGCGAGGGCGGGCACAGCGCGCGGCGCATCGTGCACGCCACCGACGCCACCGGCGCCGCGGTGCAAAAGACACTGATCGAGCATGTGCGCGACACGCCCAACGTCACGCTGCTGGAGCAGCACACGCTGATCGACCTGGTCACCAGCCGCAAGCTGGGCCTGGGCGGGCCGCAGCGCTGCGTCGGCCTGTACGCGCTCGACGAAGCCACCGACGAGGTCGTCACGCTGCGCGCGCCGCACACCATCCTGGCCACCGGCGGCGCGGGCAAGGTCTACCTGTACACCACCAACCCCGACACCGCCACCGGCGACGGCATTGCCGCGGCCTGGCGCGCGGGCTGCCGCGTGGCCAACCTGGAGTTCATCCAGTTCCACCCGACCTGCCTGTACCACCCCAACGAGAAGTCCTTCCTGATCAGCGAGGCGGTGCGCGGCGAGGGCGGGCGGCTGCTGCTGCCCGACGGCACCCGCTTCATGCCGTCGCACGACGAGCGCGCCGAACTTGCGCCGCGCGACATCGTCGCGCGCGCCATCGACTTCGAGATGAAGCGCCACGGCCTGGACTGCGTTCACCTGGACATCTCGCACCAGAGCCCGCAGTTTCTGCAGGAGCACTTTCCCAACATCCTGGCGCACTGCGCACAGCTGGGCATCGACATCACGCGCCAGCCCATCCCGGTCGTGCCGGCGGCGCACTACACCTGCGGCGGCGTGCTCACCGACCTGTCCGGGCGCACCGACATCGCCGGCCTGTACGCCATTGGCGAGACCGCCTGCACCGGCCTGCACGGCGCCAACCGGCTGGCCAGCAACTCGCTGCTCGAATGCATGGTGTTCGCCCGCGCCGCGGCCACGCACATCCAGGGCGACGCCGCGCAGGAGCGCGCGCCGCTGCCCGCCTGGGACGACAGCCGCGTGACCGACGCCGACGAGGCCGTCGTCATCTCGCACAACTGGGACGAGCTGCGCCGCTTCATGTGGGACTACGTCGGCATCGTGCGCACCAACAAACGCCTGGAGCGCGCCGCGCACCGCATCCGGCTGCTGCAGGACGAGATCCACGAGTTCTACGCCAACTTCCACGTCACGCGCGACCTGCTGGAGCTGCGCAACCTGGTGCAGGTGGCCGAGCTGATCGTGCGCAGCGCGCAAATGCGCCACGAAAGCCGCGGCCTGCACTTCAGCCGCGACTGGCCTGACCTTGCCGCCCCGGCCGCACCCACCATCCTCGTGCCCGCGCTGCGCTGACGCGCGGCCGGCATCCGCCTTTCCACACCATCCAAGGAGACTCCCCGTGCTTCGCACCCTGCTCAAATCCAAAATCCACCGCGTCAAGACCACGCACTGCGAGCTGCACTACGAAGGCTCGTGCGCCATCGACGAAGACCTGATGGACGCCGCCAACCTCTGCGAGAACGAGCAGATCCACATCTGGAACGTGGACAACGGCGAGCGCTTCGTCACCTACGCCATCAAGGGCGAGCGCGGCAGCGGCATGATCTCGGTCAACGGCTCGGCCGCGCGCCGCGCCTGCACCGGCGACCTGCTCATCATCGCGGCCTTCGCCCAGGTCGACGAGAAAGACGTGGCGGCTCACAAGCCCCAGCTGGTGTTCGTCGACGCCGACAACCGCCAGGTGGAACTGCGCCACAAGGTGCCGACGCAGATGCTGTAAGAGAGAGGCGCCCCGCCACGATCCGCGCCGGAACATCCATCGGCCAGGGGGCTGGCCACCTACGAAGAACCCATCGAGCGCTACGGCATCGCCAGCGTCGCATCCAGCCAGCCGCGCAGGCTGTTGACGAAGGCCCAGCGCTCGACGCGCGCCACGTCCTGCAGGCGCAGCACGCCCTCCTGCACCCGCCCTTCGCGCAGCAGCGCAGCGCGGCCCACGCCGGGCAGCAGGCCGCAGGCCAGCGGCGGCGTGATCCAGTGCCCGTCCAGCAACGCCGCGACATTGCCAAACGTCGACTCGGTGATCTCGCCAGCGGTGTTGTAGAGCAGCGTGTCGAACACGCCCGGCGGCGGCGCGAATGCCGCATAGTGCGCGCGCCGCGTGGTCTTGTGGCGCGTGAATTCACCATGCGCGTCGGCAAACGGCCGCGTGGCCAGCGCCAGCACCACGGGTTGCGCCGTCGGCTGCAGCACAAACGCCTCGGCGCGCGGCGCGCCCTGCGCGTCCAGCAGCAGGCGCACGCGCCACAGCCCTGCGCCATGCGCAGCGCACAGGGCATGAAGGCAGGATTGAACCCGCGCCGCGTCCCACGGCCGGCCGAAATGCGCAGCGGCGGCGGTCATGCGCGCCAGGTGCTCTGCCCGGTGGCGCAGCACGCCGCCGTCGAGCGCCAGCGTCTCCAGCAGGTCGAACGGCTCGCTCGCCCGCTCGACGAACACGCGCTTGGCCGCCCATTCGCGCCATTCGTCCGCCGCCTGCGATCCGGCGGTAATGCCGCTGCCGATGCCGCAGGTGACCTGCGCGCCGCGCAGCGCGACGGTGCGGATAGGCACGTTGAAGGTGGCGGCCACGCCACCCGCGCCACCCGCGCCGCCCGGCCGCACCACGCCAACGGCGCCGCAGTACACGCCGCGCGGCGCGCTCTCCAGCGCGTGGATTTGCTGCATCGCGCTGCGCTTTGGCGCTCCGGTGACCGAGCCGCACGGAAACAGCGCGCCGAACACGTCGGCCAGCCGCGTGCCCGCGCGGGTGCGCGCCACGACGTCCGAGGTCATCTGCCAGACCGTGGGCAGCGCCTGGGTGTGGAACAGCCGCGGCACACGCACGCTGTGCGGCTGGGCAATGCGCGACAGGTCGTTGCGCAGCAGGTCGACGATCATCACGTTCTCGGCGCGCTCCTTGGGGCTGGCGCGCAGCTGCGCGGCGCTGGCGGCGTCCTCGTCTAGCGTGGCGCCGCGCGCGGCAGTGCCCTTCATCGGGCGGGTCAGGATGTCGCCTGCGCCATCGGCGCCAGCGCGCCAGTCGAAGAACAGCTCGGGCGAGACCGACAGCGTCGCCTCGTCGCCCATGTCCAGGTAGGCCGCATAGCCGCCCGGCTGCGCGCGGCGCAGCGCGTCGAAAAGCGCCAGCGCATCGCCCTGCAGGCGGCCTGACAGCGGCGCCGTGTAGTTGACCTGGTAGCACTCGCCCGCGGCAATCGCACTGCGAATCCGCGCGATTGCCGCGTCGAACGCAGGCCGTGCCAGCGCCTCGTCCCACTGCACCGTCGCGTCGCCCGGCGCCAATGCGTCGTCCCAGGGTTCGGGCGCATCGAACACCGCGAACCACGCCAGCGGCCCGTCGGCAGCGTGGGTGCGCAGCGCCGCGTCGAACGCAGGCGCAGCCTCGTAGCGCAACTGGCCCACCACCCAGGCGCCGGCGCGCGCGGCGTCCTCGACCGCGTCCAGCACGGGGCGCACCTCGGCGAGCGTGCGGGCCACCAGCGTGGCGCGCGGGTTGCGAGCGCCGAAACGCAGGCGCGCGGCCGCGTCGTCGCGTGGGTCGGCAAAATCGATCTTGAATGAGTACAAGGTTGGAAAGGGTTTATTGCCCGCTGTTACCTCGCATCGAGTGATGCCGAGTGGCGGCGCTTCTTGTGCACATTGGCGAAAACGGCGTAACCAGTCATGACGGACGCCGTCGGGCCGCAGACCGGGGCGCCGCCGCGCGCCCCTCCCCGCTCACGCCGCGCCGAAATGCGGCACCAGCGCGCCGGCGGGCTGCCCGCTCTTGAGCGCAGCGGTAAACGCCAGCATGCGGTCGATGGGCAGGCGCGCGCGCGGGATGATGGCCGGGTCGACCTGCACCGCATTGGCGCCGCTCTCCAGCACCTGGGCGACGCCCGCCAGGCCGTTCATCGCCATCCACGGGCAGTGCGCGCAGCTCTTGCAGGTGGCGCTGTTGCCGGCCGTCGGCGCCTCGTAGAAAGTCTTGCCGGGATTGAGCTGGCGCAGCTTGTGCATCATGCCCTTGTCGGTGGCGACGATGAACTCGGTGGCGTCCATCTCCTGCGCGGCCTTCAGGATGGCGCTGGTCGAGCCCACCGCATCCGCCAGCGCCACGACATCGGGCGGGCTCTCGGGGTGCACGAGGACTTTGGCCTGGGGGTGCTCTTTCTTCAGCAGCTCCAGCTCCAGCGCCTTGAACTCGTCGTGCACGATGCACGCGCCGTTCCAGAACAGCATGTCGGCGCCTGTCTGCTGCTGGATGTAGCTGCCCAGGTGGCGGTCGGGCGCCCACAGAATCTTGTGGCCCTTGTCCTTGAGCGCACGCACGATGTCCAGCGCGCAGCTGGACGTGACCAGCCAGTCCGAGCGCGCCTTCACCGCCGCGCTGGTGTTGGCGTAGACGACCACGGTGCGATCGGGGTGCTGGTCGCAGAAGGCGCTGAATTCGTCGATCGGGCAACCCAGGTCGAGCGAACAGGTCGCGTCCAGGTCGGGCATCAACACGGTCTTCTCGGGCGAGAGGATCTTGGCCGTCTCACCCATGAAACGCACGCCCGAGACCACCAGCGTCTGCGCCGGGTGATCGCGGCCAAAGCGCGCCATCTCCAGCGAGTCGCTGACGATGCCGCCGGTCTCCTCGGCCAGGTCCTGCAGGTCGGGGTGCACGTAGTAGTGCGACACCATCACCGCGTTCTTCTCTTTCAGCAGGCGACGAATCCTGTCCTTGAGCTGCACTCGCTCGGTGGGCGAAGGCTCGGGCGGCACGCGCGCCCAGGCGTACTTGGTCGAGCAGGCAGCGCCCTCGTCCTGGGGCTGCTCGTATTCGACGTCAATGACTCGTGGCATCTCGACTCCTCACAACACTTGCATGCGCATCGAAAAATCGGTGGCCCGCACGTCCTTGGTCAGCACCCCGATCGAGATGCGGTCCACGCCGGTCTCGGCCAGCGCACGCAGGCCGTCCAGCGTCACGCCGCCGGATATCTCCAGCACCGCGCGCCCGGCGTTGATCTGCACCGCCTCGCGCAGCACGGGCAGCGGCATGTTGTCCAGCAGCACCATGGCGGCGCCGGCGTCCAGTGCCTCGCGCAGCTGCGCCAGCGTCTCGACCTCGATCTCGACGAAGCGCGCGCGCGCCGCCACGGCCTGGGCCGCGCGCAGTACCTGCGCCACGCCGCCGGCGGCGGCAATGTGGTTTTCCTTGATCAGCACCGCGTCGTGCAGGCCCATGCGGTGGTTGAGCCCGCCGCCCACGCTCACCGCGTACTTCTGCGCCACGCGCAGGCCGGGCAGCGTCTTGCGCGTGTCGACGATGCGCGCGCGCGTGCCTTCGACCGCCTGCACGTAGGTGGCCGTCTTGGTCGCCACGCCCGACAGCAGCTGCAGGAAATTGAGCATGGTGCGCTCGGCCGTCAGCAGCGCGCGCGCCGGGCCTTCGACCTCCAGCACCACCTGGTCGGGCGCGAAGCGCCCGCCTTCGGCCACCTGCCAGGTGATGCTCGCATCGGGCGCGAGCGCGCGCAGCGTCGCCTCGGCCCAGGGCGCGCCGCACACCACGGCCGCTTCGCGCGCCAGGATGCGCGCGCGCACGCGCTGGTCCTCGGGTACCAGGGCGGCGGTCAGGTCGCCGCCGCCCACATCTTCCTGCAAGGCGCGGCGCACGTCGTCCTGCGCCTGCGCGGCAATGGCCTGGGGGTTCATCTCGTTGTCGATAGGGGGTTGTTTCATGGGGCGACAAGCATAGCGGCTGGCGCGCCAGCGCAAGAGACATAGGGCCATCACCCACGCCTTCAACCCTGGCACCATGGGCGCGCTGCGCTGGTGCGGTGCAACATAAACGCATAGACTCACCGCGTTCTGCGTTTTTTGCGCCGCCAAGAGCCCCAAAAGCCCCAGGAGACCCAGCCATGTCCGCCATCCCCGCCACCACCACCGGAACGCCCTACGGCACGCTGCCGCCGGCCTCGCCCCTGCCCCGGCGCAAGCCCATCAGCTTGCCGCGGTTGACGCAGATGCGCGCCGAGGGCGAAAAAATCACGATGCTCACCGCCTACGACGCCACGTTTGCCGCGGTGGCCGACGCCGCCGGCGTCGAATGCATCCTGGTGGGCGACTCGCTGGGCATGGTCTGCCAGGGCCTGCACAGCACCGTGGGCGTAAGCCTGCAGACCATGGCCTATCACACCGAAAGCGTCACGCGCGGCCTGCACCGCGCCCAGGGCACGGCCTGGGTCATTGCCGACCTGCCCTACGGCAGCTACCAGGAGTCGCGCGAGCAGGCGCTGCGCAGCGCCAGCGTGCTGATGCAGGCAGGTGCGCACATGGTCAAGCTCGAAGGCGGCGGCTGGACCGCGTCCACGGTGGACTTTCTCGTCGAGCGCGGCATCCCCGTCTGCGCCCACCTGGGTCTGACGCCGCAGACCGTGCACGCGCTGGGCGGCTACCGCGTGCAGGGCCGCGGCGACGCGCAGGCCGCCGAGCTGCGCCACCACGCGCTGCAGCTGCAGGACGCCGGCGCCTCCATGCTGGTGCTGGAGATGGTGCCCGCCCAGCTGTCGGCCAGCCTGACGCAGGAGCTGACGCACTGCCACACCATCGGCATCGGCGCGGGCAAGGGCACGGCCGGCCAGGTGCTGGTGCTGCACGACATGCTGGGCGTGAACCTGGGCAAGAACCCGAAGTTCGTGCACGACTTCATGCAGGACGCGGGCAGCGTCAAGGGCGCGATCGAGGCCTATGTCCAGGCCGTCAAGAACGGCAGCTTCCCCGACGACGCCCTGCACGCCTGGTGACCTATTCCCGACGCATCCGCCCCTCCATGCACATCGTCCACACCATTGCCGACCTGCGCGCCGCCCTTGCCGGGCGCGGGCGCCCCGCCTTCGTTCCCACCATGGGCAATCTGCACGCCGGCCACCTGTCGCTCGTCGCGCAGGCCAGGCCGCTGGGCGACGTGAGCGTAGCCAGCATCTTCGTCAACCGCCTGCAGTTCGCGCCGCACGAGGACTTCGACAGCTACCCGCGCACCTGGCAGGCCGATTGCGACGCGCTGCAGGCCGCCAGCTGCGACCTGCTGTTCGCCCCGCGCGAGTCCGACCTCTACCCCCAGCCTCAGACCTTTACCGTGCAGCCCGACCCGCAGCTGGACGGCATGCTGGAAGGGCACTTTCGCCCGGGGTTCTTCGCCGGCGTCTGCACCGTGGTGATGAAGCTGTTCTCGGCCGTGTTCTTCGCCAGCGGCGGCGGCACCGCGGTCTTCGGCAAGAAGGACTACCAGCAGCTGATGGTGATCCGCCACATGGTGCAGCAGTTCGCGCTGCCCATCGCCATCGTCGCCGGCGAGACCGCGCGCGCCGGCGACGGCCTGGCGCTGAGCTCGCGCAACGGCTACCTGGACGCCGCCGCCCGCAGCCGCGCGGTGCAGCTGTCGCAGGCGCTGCGCGCGCTGGCCGACGCGGCGCTGCAGCCCGGCGCCGACCTGGCGGCGCTCGAAGCGCACGCGCTGCAAACGCTCAGTGCCCAGGGCTGGGAGGCCGACTACCTGACGGTGCGCGAGCGTAGTGACCTTTCGCCCCCCGTTGGCGCGCCCCAGGCCGGCCAGCTGGTTGCGCTGGGCGCTGCGCGGCTGGATGGCACGCGGTTGATCGACAACCTGGAGTTTTAGTTTCCCGGGTATTTTTGGCCGTTGCTGCGCGCCGTCAACTGCCGTTACTGCGTAACCCGATACCCCGATTTCTCGACAATGGGCCGCGACGCTTCGCGCTGAGCCCGGATCAGGGCCGTAACCTCGGCGCTGGGCATGCCGGTGGTAACGATGCCGATCTGCTCCATCTTTGCCGCGAAGTCGGGGTCTTTGACGATCTCGATCATCGCCTTCTCCAACCGGCTCACGACATCGGCCGGCGTGCCCACGGGCACATAGGCGGCGTACCAACTCGATGCCTGCTCGAAGCCCAGCACGCCCTGCTCCTTGAACGTGGGGACGTTGGGAATCAGCCTGGAGCGCTCCATACCCGGCACGCCCAAGTATTTGATCTTGCCGGCCTTCTCCAGCTCCGACGCCGATCCGACGATGTCCATGCCGATGGGCAGTACGCCGCCGATTTCGTCGGTGAGCATCGACGGCGCGCCCTTGTAGGCGACGGGCGTCAGATCCAGATTCATCTTCTGGTTCATCTCCAGCAGGCCGAAGTGCAGCACGCCACCCATCGACACCATGCCAACGCCGGTCTCGTTCGGATTCTTCTTGACCCAGTCCAGGTACTCGCGCATCGACGAATAAGGGCTTTTCGCCGACGTCGTGGCCACCAGCGGCGTGTCGGCCAGGTGGGCCACGGGGATCATGTCCTTGTCCGGATCGAAGGGCAGCTTGTCATAGGTCAGCGGGTGAGTGACGAAGGGCGGCGCCGGGCTGATCAGAACGGTGTTGCCGTCGGGCGCTGCGCGCTTGACCGTCATCAGCGCGATATGGGTGCTGGCGCCGGGCTTGTTGTCGACGATGACGGTGCGCCCCAGGTCGGTGCGCAGCTTCTCGGCCATGGCGCGCGACATGCTGTCGAGCGCCCCACCAGCGGAAAAGCCGATGACGATCTTGAGCGGCGTGCTCGACGCGGTCTGTGCCGCCGCCGTGGTGGCGACCAGCGCGGCGCACAGCGCGGTGCCCGTGATTTTGGCAATGGTTGTGAGGGACATGTCTCCTACTCCTTTGGATGGTTGGGATGTTGTGGCGAAACGGGGTGAAAAAAGTGCGCGGCGTACTCCTCGCCGTCAATGCGCGCCGATGGCGTGCACGACCAGCGCCAGGCCGCTGGCAACCAGCAGCGCGCAGATCAGCCGGCGCAGCATCTCGGGTGACACACGCCGGGCCGCGTGGTGGCCCAGCACCACGCCCACAGCGGCGACGGCCAGCAGCACCAGCCAGCGCTGCCACAGCTCGGTGTGCGACAGCCGCCCCGACGCGCCCATGGTCAGCAGCACCGCGCAGGCGCTGACGGTGATCACCACCGGCGTGCTGGCGCGCAGCGCCATCACGTCGGGCAGGCGCCGGGCAAGCCAGGCGACCACCAGCGGGCCGGCCGTGCCGAACAGCATTTCCACCAGGCCGATGGCGCTGCCCGCGGCATGGCCCCAGAGCGCGGCCAGCTGCCGGCGCCGGGCCGGCGCACCGCGCAGCGCTTGTGCGCCCACGGCCGCCACGTACAGGCCCAGGGCCAGCAGGGGCCAGCGGCTGTCCAGCCGGGCCGACAGCCACAGGCCGACCAAGGCGCCCGCCACCATGCCCGGCAGCAGGCGCCGCAGTTCGGCAAAGTTGACGTGGCGCAGGTTCAGCCCACCCAGCAGCAGCGAGGCCGGCACGTCCAGCAGCAGTACCAGGGGCACGACCTCGGCCAGCGGCCAGCGCCATGCCAGCAGGGGCACGATGACCAGGGCCGAGCCAAAGCCCGTGATGCCCAGCACCACGTAGCCCAGCAACACCACCGCGGCGGGGTAGAGCAGTTCCTGCATGGTGGTTGCTACGGTTCAGTCGATCAGGCGACGGCCGGCACCCAACGCTCACCATCGGCCGGGGTGGTGTCGGCGTCCAGCGGATAAATGGGGCGGCCCAGGTGCTTGAACGGAAACAGCCCGTAGTCCGAGCTGCACACGCCCGGCCCGCTGACGAGCACGACGTGTTTGGCAAACGGCCCGAACCCGGCGCGGAAATGCTGGCGCGACTTGAGCAGCACGTATTTGCACCGGGCCGGATCCACGCCGGCATGGGTGAACACGCCGGCGTCGTAGGGCTCCTGCGGCCGCTCGCTGATGAAGACCTGCACCGTGCCCACGCGCAGCACGGCGGTGCGGCCCAGGCTCTGGCGCACGCCCGTGAACATGGGGCCGGTGACAGTGTATTCGCCATCCGTCAGGCGCTCGACCACGCCCGTCAGGCGCAGCGGACACCCCTTGAGCCCCAGGGCCGGCATGTCGGTCTTGCCGCCCACGTCCACCGTGACCTCGGCGCCCACGCCGCGCTCGAACAGCGTGGCCACCGTGGCCGGATCCCAGAAGGGGCCGGCGACCACGTCCTCCAGGCCTTGTTTCAGCACCTCTTCGAGCACGTCCATGATGTCGGTGACCCCGCCGGCGCCGCAGTTGTCGCCATGGTCGATGAGCAGCACCGGGCCTTCGCTCAGGCTCTTGGCATGGGCGATGGACTGGGGCACGGGCTCGCTGGGGAAGACGAAGTCCGCGCGGCGCGACCAGGCCAGCTCGCACAGCTCGTCGAGCAGGCGCTCGCCTTCCTTGATCTTGCCGCGCTCCGCCGCAATGACCACCGACAGGCCCGCGTACGGAATGTCCGACAGCGGAAAGCCGCCGAAGATGGAGGCATTGCACACCTCGCCATCACGCTCGGCCTGCATGGCGCGATCCATGATGTCCTTCATGGGCTGCATGGCGGGGGTCTGGCGCAGCATGTGCGTCAGCATGGGCAGGCGGCGCCACAGCAGCGTGGGCTGACTTTTCCCCTCCAGCCGGGCGCGGATGCTGCGCGCCACGCGCTCGCCGGTCTCGTAGATGTCCACGTGCGGGTAGGTGCAGTAGCCGGCGATGACCGTGGCGTTACGGATCAGTTCGCTGCTGAAGTTGGCGTGGAAGTCCAGCGCCACGCCGATCGGCAGGCCCGGCGGAGTGCACGCGCGCAGGCGGCGCAGCAGCTCGCCCTCGGCGTCCGGGTAGCCCTCGGCCACCATGGCGCCGTGCAGATCCAGCAGGATGGCGTCGCAGCCCTGGGATGCGCTTTGCACCACGGCGTCGCACAGGGTCTCGAAGGCCTCGCGCGTCACCACGCCGCTGGGCACGGCGCCGGCGTAGACGGCAAAGTCCACCTCGGCCCCCATCTCGCGCGCCATGTCCAGGTAGGCGGTGGCGGCGTTCTTCGTGCCCTCGCAGGCCAGGCGCGCCGCCTCGCCAAAGGCCGGGCCGTCGCCGGTGCCGCGGCGAAAGTCGCTGTACACGGTGGTGATGGGCGAGAAGGTATTGGTCTCGTGGCGCATCAGGGCGACGACTAATTTCATGGCTTGGTTTCCCGCGTTCATGCGTGCATTCCTCCGGCGGCCTGGAGGGCGCATACCGGGCTTGCGTTGCAGTGTAGAAAGGCGATAAACCAATGTCCAATATATATAAAATCTTTTATTATTCAGTTTATATATGAATGAACATCGCCTGAAATGCTTTGTCGCCGTCTATGAGCAGGGCAGCGTGTCCGCCGCCGCCACGCGCCTGCACATGACGCAGCCTCCACTGAGCATCTTGCTGCGCAAGCTGGAGGACGAGCTGGGCGTGACGCTGTTCGATCGCAGCGGCCACCGGCTGGTACCCACGACGACGGGCGAGCTGTTCTACCTGCGCGCCAAGGCGCTGCTGGCCAGCCTGCAAACCATGCGCCGCGAACTTCGCGAGGCCGAGCAGGGCGCGCGCGGCAGCGTGCGTATCGGCTGCGCCACGGCGGCCAGCCTGTTCGTCATGCCCGACGTGATGCAGGCGCTGGAAGCGGATGGCCTGGACATCACCATCCACGTGCAGGAAGGCGAGGCGGGCCACATGCTGCAGCGCTTGCGCGAGCGCGGCCTGGATCTGGTCATCTCGCGCAGTGAATACGCCACGCCGGAGCTGGAGACGCGGGTCATCCTGGACGAGCCCCTGTGCCTGGCGCTGCCGCCGCAGCATCCGCTGGCAGGCCGCGACCGGGTGCGGCTGCGCGACTTGCGCGGCGACCGCTTCCTGCTGCACCAGTCTCCGCTGGGGACCGGGATTTCCGACATGGTGCTGCGCGCCTGCCAGAACGCGGGCTTTGTGCCCAACGTGGTGTATTGGGGCGGCGAGACGCTGCCCATGCTGCTGATGGCGCACAGGGGCTTGGGCGTCGCATTCGCGCCGCAAAGCTTCGGACGGCTGGCTACGGGCCTGCCGCCACTGGTGGCGCTGGAAGGTGTGCAGCTGCGCACCCACCTGAATCTGGCCTGGCCGCGCCAGTACCCGCTGACGCCGACGGCGGCGCGGGTGCGGGATTTGATTGTGGAGAGGTTTGGGTAGGGGCTGGATCGTTTGGACGTTGCTGGCCGGGATGTGCGCCCGGCGGCGCACTCACTTTCACTCCAGGTCGTCAATCAACTGCCCCGCGCCACCCCTCCGACGCCGGATCACGCTCCATCAGGCGCGCCACCGCATCCTGCGCCTGCAACCGCCCATCCAGCAGCGCAACGACCGCCTCGGCTATCGGCATCTCAACACCGACGACGCGCGCGCGCTGCACCACGGTACGGGCACTGTAGACGCCCTCGGCCACGTGGCCCAGCGAGTCGACCGCCTGCTGCAGCGTCCTGCCCTCGGCCATCAGCAGGCCGACGCGGCGGTTGCGCGACAGGTCGCCGGTGGCGGTCAGCACCAGGTCGCCCAGGCCCGACAGGCCCATGAAGGTCTCGGCGCGCGCGCCCAGCGCCAGGCCCAGGCGGGTCATCTCGGCCAGGCCGCGGGTGATCAGCGCCGCCCGCGCATTCAGGCCCAGTTGCAGGCCGTCGCACAGGCCGGTGGCAATGGCCAGCACGTTCTTGACCGCGCCGCCGACCTCGACGCCGGCGATGTCCTCGTTGGCATAGACGCGCAGGTGCGGGCCGTGCAGCGCCTGCACCAGCGCCTGGCGCACCGCGGCGTGGCTGCTGGCGGCCACCAGCGCGGTGGGCTGGCCGCGCGCTACCTCCAGCGCAAAACTGGGGCCGCTGAGCGCGCCTGCTCGCAGCTGCGGCGTGGCCTGGGCGCAGACCTCGTGCGCCAGCAGGCCGGTGCCGGCCTCAAAGCCCTTGCATAGCCAGGCAACGGGCGCCTGCGCGCCCTGCACCAGCGCCAGTTGCTCGCGCAGCGCGGCCATGGGCGCGCCCAGCACGACCAGGTCGCAGTCGTGCAGCAGCGGCGCGACAGGGCCGCTGACGACGTCAAGGGAATCGGGCAAGCGCACGCCAGCGAGATAGCGCGCGTTCTCGCGCGCGGCCTGCAGGGTGCGCGCATGCGCTGCGTCGCGCGCCCACAGCCGCACCCGGTGTGCGTCGCTGTGGCTGGCGGCGCTGATGGCGATCGCCGTGCCCCAGGCGCCCGCTCCCAGAACGCTGATGCGCATGGCTGCTCTCCTGCTCATTCGACTGGCACGCGCCGCCGTGGCGCGACAGACGGGAGTGGTTACTGCACGGTGGCGCTGGCTTCGTCGGCCTGCGCCAACTGCTGCTGCTCGAACATGGTCTGGAAGTTGATCTCGGCCAGGTGCACCGGCGGGAAGCCCGCGCGGTTGATCACGTCGGCCACGTTGCCGCGCAGGTAGGGGTAGATGATCTGCGGGCAGGCCACGCCGACCACCGCGTTCATCTGCTCTTGCGGGATGTTGCGGATCTCGAAGATGCCGGCCTGCTTGGCCTCGACCAGGAACATGGTCTTCTCGCCCACCTTGGTGTGCACCGTCGCGGTGACGCAGATCTCGAAGATGCCCTCGACCACGTTGTTGGCCTGCACGCCCAGCTGGATGTCGACGTTGGGCTGCACCTGTTCGAGCAGGATGGCGGGCGAATTGGGCTGCTCCAGCGACAAATCCTTCAGGTACACGCGCTGGATCTGGAAGACGGGTGCGCTGTCCTGCGCGGCGTTTTGGTCTTGGTCGGCCATGGTCTGGGTCTCTCGGTGATGGTGGGATGGCAAAGCCCGCCGGAGGTGCGGCGGGCCAGCGGCAGATTATGCGGCCTGCAGCAGCGGCATCAGCTCGCCGCGCGCGTCCAGCGCCATCAGCTCGTCGCAGCCGCCCACGTGCGTGCTGCCGATGAAGATCTGCGGCACGGTGCGCCGCCCGGTCGTCTCCATCATCTGCTGGCGCGCGGCCGGGTCGGTGTCGATGCGCAGCTCCTCGATCTGCTCGACGCCGCGCGCCTTCAGCAGTTGCTTGGCACGGACGCAATAGGGGCAGACGGCGGTGGTGTACATCTTCACGGCTTGCATGGCGGTATTCCTTGGAGGTTCACGAAGCAGGCGGCGCCGGCTGCGGCACGCCCATCTGCCCAGCTTGGGGCGTATCAGGATTTTTCAACCGGCAGGCTGGCCTCGCGCCAGGCAGCCAGGCCGCCGGCGAGCACCTGCGCCTTGTCGTAGCCGAGCTTGCGCGCAATGTCGGCGCCGCGGCGCGCCCGCCCGCCACGCGCGCACACCAGAATGACCGGCACCGCCTTGTTCTTGACCACCTGGGGCAGGCGCTCGGCAAGTTCTGCCAGCGGCACGTTCTTGGCGCCGCCCACGTGGCCACCGGCGTACTCGGCAGCGTCGCACACGTCGATCACGACGGCTTTTTCACGGTTGATCAACTGCACCGCCTGCGCGGCCGACACGCCGCCCATGCCGCCGCCCTTGAGCATGGGCAGGGCCAGCAAGGCGCCCGATGCCAGCGCGGCAACAATCCAATACCAGTTCTCGACGATGAAGTTCACGGCTGTCCTCAGGCTAGTGCAAAGCCCGTCATTCTAAAATGCCTGGTTTTGACCAGAAACTTCCCGGCCCTTGCCATGTACAAACTCGTTCTGATCCGCCACGGTGAATCCACCTGGAATCTTGAAAACCGCTTCACCGGCTGGACCGACGTCGAGCTGACTCCCAAGGGCATTGCACAGGCGCAAGAGGCCGGCCGGCTGCTGCGCAGCGAGGGCTACGACTTCGACCTGGCCTTCACCAGCGTGCTCAAGCGCGCCACGCACACGCTGTGGCACTGCCTGGATGCGATGGATCGCACCTGGCTGCCGGTGCAGCACAGCTGGCGCCTGAACGAGCGCCACTACGGCGCGCTGCAGGGGCTGAACAAGGCCGAGACCGCCAAGCAGTACGGCGACGAGCAGGTGCTGGTGTGGCGGCGCAGCTACGACACGCCGCCGCCGGCGCTCGATCCGCAAGACCCGCGCAGCGAGGCGGCCGACCCGCGCTACGCCCGGCTGGCGCCCGGCCAGGTACCGCTGACCGAGTGCCTCAAGGACACCGTCGCGCGCGTCCTGCCCTACTGGAACGAGGCGATCGCTCCTGCGATTCGCAGCGGCCAGCGCGTGCTGGTCTCCGCGCACGGCAACTCGATGCGCGCGCTGGTCAAATACCTGGACGGCATCTCCGACGACGCCATCGTCGGCCTGAACATCCCCAACGGCATTCCTCTGGTCTATGAGCTGGACGCCGACCTGAAACCCCTGCGCAGCTACTACCTGGGCGACGCTCAGGCCGTAGCGCAGGCCGCGGCTGCCGTAGCCGCCCAGGGCAAGGCCTGAAACACGCCTGCCGCCCGGGGAACCGCCCGCGGGCGGGCCGCTCCAAGCGGTATATTGCGCCTCTGGCGTGAAGGGAAGATATGGGGCAGAAACTCAAGATTGCAGGCTGGATCGGCGTGGGCGTGGTCGCCGGCGCGCTGACCACCGTGTCGCTGCAGACCGTGGCGCGCGGCGCCATGGCACCGTTGCCGCTCGAGGAAATCCAGCAGCTGTCGGCCGTGTTCGGGCTGATCAAGAGCGACTACGTCGAGCCCGTCGATGACAGAAAGCTGATCACCGACGCGATCTCGGGCATGGTCGCAAGCCTGGATCCGCACTCGCAGTACTTCGACAAGAAGTCGTTCAAGGAATTCAAGGAAGGCACGTCGGGCAAGTTCGTCGGCGTGGGCATAGAGATCACGCAGGAAGACGGCCTGATCAAGATCGTCTCGCCCATCGAAGGCACGCCCGCCGACCGCGCCGGCCTCAAGAGCGGCGACCTGATCTCCAAGATCGACGACACCGCGGTGCGCGGCCTGTCGCTGAGCGACGCGGTCAAGCGCATGCGCGGCGAGCCCAACACCAGCGTGCAGCTGACCATCCTGCGCAGGAGCGAGAACCGCAGCTTCCCGGTGACGATCACGCGCGAGGAAATCAAGACCCAGTCGGTCAAGGGCAAGCTGGTCGAACCCGGCTACGCCTGGATCCGCCTGTCGCAGTTCCAGGAGCGCACCGTCGACGACTTCGTGCGCAAGGCCGAGGAAATCACCCGCCAGGAACCCCACCTCAAGGGCCTGGTACTCGATCTGCGCAACGACCCGGGCGGCCTGCTCGATGCTGCCGTGGCGATCTCGGCGGCGTTCCTGCCCGACGAGTCGGTCGTCGTCTCCACCAACGGCCAACTGCCCGAGAGCAAGTCCACACTGCGCGCCGCGCCCGAGTACTACGCGCGCCGCGGCCAGGGCGACCCGCTCAAGCGCCTGCCGGCGCAGTTCCGCGGCCTGCCGCTGGTCGTGCTGGTCAACGAGGGCTCGGCGTCCGCCAGCGAAATCGTCGCCGGCGCGCTGCAGGATCACAAGCGCGCCACCATCATGGGCAGCCAGACCTTTGGCAAAGGCTCGGTGCAGACCGTGCGCCCGCTGGGACCCGACACCGGAATCAAGCTGACCACGGCACGCTACTACACACCTAACGGTACCTCGATCCAGGCGCGCGGCATCGTGCCGGACGTGATGATCGACGAGACCGCCGAGGGCGACCCCTACGCAGCGCTGCGCCTGCGCGAGGCCGACCTGGAGAAACACCTGACCAACGGCCAGGGCGAGAAAGAGGCCAGTGCAGAGCGCGAGAAGGCCCGCGAAGAGGCGCGCAAGCGCCTGGAGGACGAAGCCACCAAGCCACACGCCGAGCGGCCCAAGCTGCCCGAGTACGGCTCGGACAAGGACTTCCAGCTGGCGCAGGCGCTCAACCAGCTCAAGGGCCAGCCGGTGCAGGCCAGCAAGACCCAGGTCGAGCGCCCGGCAGAAAAGAAAGACACCGCCGACGACGCGAGCGAGTGATGCACGCACCTTCGGCCCGCTGAAGGTACGCACACAGGCCGGGCCCGCCCGGCCTTTTTCATGCAAGAGACACCGCGATGAACGACGACCAGCTGCTGCGCTACGCGCGCCACATCATGCTCGACGAGATCGGCATCGAGGGCCAGGAGCGCCTGCTGGCCGCGCACGCGCTGATCATCGGCGCCGGCGGCCTCGGATCGCCGGCGGCGCTGTACCTGGCATCCGCCGGCGTCGGGCGCATCACGCTGGTGGACGACGACGTGGTCGACCTGACCAATCTGCAGCGCCAGATCGCCCACACCACGGCGCGCGTGGGCCAGCCCAAGACACAGTCGGCCGCGCAGGCGCTGCATGAGATCAATCCGGGCGTCGCGGTCACCTGCGTGCACGAGCGCGTGGACCAGCAACGCCTGGCGCAGCTGGCCGCCAGCGCCGACGTGGTGCTGGACTGCACCGACAATTACCGCACGCGCCACGCCATCAATGCCGCCTGCGTCCAGGCGCGCAAGCCGCTGGTGGCGGGCGCGGCCATCCGCTTCGATGGCCAGGTCACGGTCTATGACACGCGCGATGGCCGCAGCCCCTGCTACGCCTGCCTGTTCGCGCCCGACGCCGACTTCGAGGAAGCCGCCTGCGCCACGCTGGGCGTGTTCGCGCCGATGGTCGGCATCATCGGCACCGTGCAGGCAGCCGAGGCGCTGAAGCTGATCGCCGGCGTCGGCCAGTCACTGGCCGGGCGGCTGCTGATGCTGGACGGGCGCAGCATGCGCTGGAGCGAAATGCAGATTCCGCGCGACCCGGACTGCCCAGTGTGCGCTGCGGCGCGCTGAGAATTCGCTCACGGGCCGATGGCTGCTGCGCTGGCGTTGATCGCGGCGGAGGCGCCGCTCCTACGGGAAAACAGCGCCGTCGCCGCGAATACCTCGCCGCGATCGATGCATTCGTAGGAGCGGCGCCCTCGCCGCGATGGATGCCCAACAGGAGCGTGATCACCCCCCCAGTCGTACCCGCCTCAACCCAGCCTGCGCTGCAGCCACTCCAGCACCGTCGGCGACACCAGCGCCTCAACCCGCCCCTTGAGCTGCGCGATCTCGCGCACCAGGGTGCTGCTGATGTGCTGCACCTGCGCGCCGGGGGTGAGAAACACCGTTTCCAGCTCCGGGCGCAGGTGGCGGTTCATGCCGGCGAGCTGGTATTCGTAGTCGAAGTCGGTGCCCGAGCGCAGGCCGCGCACCATGACCTGCGCGCCCTGGGCGACCGCGAACTCGGTGACCAGCCCGTCGAACGGCAGCACCCGCACCTTGGGCAGGTCGGCCAGCGCCTCGCGCGTGATCTCCAGGCGCTCGTCCAGCGTGAACAGCGTCTTCTTGTGGTGGGCCATCGCCACCGCGACGATCACCCCGTCGAACAGCGCGCTGGCGCGGCGCAGCATGTCCTCGTGGCCCAGCGTGATGGGGTCGAAGGTTCCGGGGAAGACGGCAAGCACGGACATGGGACAGACTCTTTCGTAGCGACGTTGGATGCGGGCATTGTCGCCAAAACCGCGTTCAGGCCGGGGCCGCGTCCGCCAGGCGCAGCAGATGCGCATGCACCGCGCCCGCCTTCAGGTGGCGGTGCAGCGCCAGGCCCAGCGGCGCCAGCGCGGCGTCGTCCCAGGCGTGCGGCGCCTCCAGGTAGACAAAGCCCGTGGGCGCCAGCGCGCGGCGCGCGGCCTTGAGCGCCGGCTCGAACCAGGCGCCCTCGCCGAATGGTGGGTCGATCAGCACCAGATCCAGGCTGGCCGATGCCTGCTGCGCCAGCGCCTGCAGCCCGTCGCCGCGGCGCAGCTGCACCACGTCGCCAGCGCCCAGGCGCTGCACGTGGCGCTGCAGCTGCTGCACCAGCTGCGCGTCGCTCTCGACCAGCAGCACGGCCTGCGCGCCGCGCGAGGCGGCCTCCAGCCCCAGCGCGCCAGTGCCGGCAAACACGTCGATGCAGCGCCAGCCAGCCAGATCCTGGCCCAGCCAGTTGAACAGCGTCTCGCGCACGCGGTCGGGCGTGGGACGCAGGCCGGGGTGCTGCGCCACCGCCAGCCGGGTGCGCTTGAAGCGCCCGCCGATGATGCGGATCTCGCCCGCACCCGTTGGCGCGGCAGCGGCCTTGGCTTTTGCCGCGCCCGGCTTGCTCGCCCTGCCCGCGGTGGGCGTGCGCGCCGCGCGCCCGCTCAAGGCTGGCCTCCGACGATTACCGTGACCATGCGCTCGGGCTGCAGCGTGCGCTGCATGGCCGCGCGCACGTCCGGCAAAGTGAGCGCCTGCACGCGCTCGGTCCAGTGGTCCAGGTAGTCCAGCGGCAGGCCGTTCCAGGCGATGTTGGCCACGTTGCCCAGCAGCTTGCGGTTGCTGTCGATGCGCAGCGCAAAACCGCCGATCAGGTTGTCCTTGGCGGCACGCAGCTCGGCCTCGGTCGGGCCGTCGGCGACGAATTTGGCGATCACTTCGCGCGTCACGCGCACCGCTTCCTTGGCTTGGTCGGGGCGCGTCTGCAGCGCGACGGTAAAGGCGCCCACGTTCAGCCCGGGCGAGAAGCCGCTGCCCACGCTGTAGCTCAGGCCGCGCTGCTCGCGCACCTGCTGCATCAGCCGCGAGGTGAAGCTGCCGCCGCCCAGGATGTGGTTGCCCACCAGCAGCGCGAGGAAGTCCGGGTCGCTGCGTTTGATGCCGGGCTGGCCGATCAGCACATGCGCCTGCGCCGAGTGGAACGGGATACTCTCCTGCTCGGCCGTCTTGAGCGGCTGGGCGTCGGGCACGGCGGGCAACGGCGCGCAGCCGCCCGCGTCCTGCTGCGGCAGGCGCGACAGCAGCGTCTGCACCAGCGTCTGCGCCTGCGCGCGGTCCACCGCGCCGACGATGCTCACCCGCGCGCGGCAGGCCTGCAGATAGTGCGCGCGCCAGGCCTGCATGTCGGCAATGCCGATGGCGTCCAGCGTCTGCGCGCTGGGACGCTGACCGTAGGACTGGCCGCCGTAGACCGCGGCGGCATAGGCCTTGGACGCGATGGTGCCCGGACGCGTGTCGGCCTCGCGCAGGCTGGCCTGCCAGCGCGCGCGCTCGCTGGTCCACACGCCGGCGTCCAGGCTGGGCTGGCCGATCTCGCGGGCGGCCAGCTGCGCGGCGCGCGCCAGCAGGTCGGGCTCGGTCAGCGAGCGCAGCGAGAACGACAGCGCGTCGCGGTCGGCGCCGGCATCCAGGCTGGCGCCCAGATCGGCCCAGGCCTGGCCCAGCGCGTTCTCGTCCAGCGCTGGCGCGTCGCCGTCGGCCTGCACGCCCTTGGCGCTCATCATGGCGGCAGCGCTGGCCAGGCCGGCCTGCGCCGCCGGGTCGCGCCGGCTGCCGGCGTCGAAGTCGATCTGCACGTCGACCATCGGGATGGCCGGGCTGTGCACCAGCCAGACCTGCGCGCCGCTGGGCTCGCTCCAGTGCTCGATGGGCAACAGCGCCCAGGCGCTTTGCCACAGCAGCATGCTGGCGGCGCCGGTCAGCACCAGGCGGCCGAACCGTCCCAAACGAGTGCCGGGGCGGCGCAGCGAGGCGCGGCGCCCCTGTTCAAGGCTTGTCTTCATCGTCGATCCTTGGAGTTGTGCCAGCATCAGCGCACGGGCGCGGCAATGGGTTGCTCGGCGGCGGCCGGCTGCTGCTGCGCCACCTGCGTGGGCTGTGGCACCAGCGTGGCCACGGTGAGCTGGTCGTCGCCAAAGTAGCGCGCGGCCACGTCCTGCACCTGGGCGGGCGTCACTCCGCGCAGCAGCGTGAGCAGGCGCTCCTCGGCGTCCAGCGGCAGGCCCTGGGCCCAGTTGCTGCCCAGCTCGTTGGCCTGGCTGAAGACCGAGTCGCGCGCGTAGATGGTCGATGCCACCCACTGCGTCTTCACGCGGGCCAGCTCCGCCTCGTCCACGCCGTCAACGGCAATGCGCAGCACCTGCGCGCGCAGCGCCTGCTCCAGCGCCTCGGCGCTCTGGCCCTGCGCCGGCACGCCGGTCAGCAAGAAGGTGGCCGGCCCGCGGCCAAAGACCCGGGCGTAGGCGCTGGCGGCGTCGGCCACACGGCCCTCGCCCTGGGTCAGCGCCTTGTCCAGGCGCGCGCCGTCGTAGCCGCTGAGCACGGCCGACAGCACCAACAGCGACAGCGCGTCACGGTCGCCATCTTCGAGCTGCTGCACGCGCCGCAGCGCCGGCACCTTGAACGCCATGGCCACGTAGGCCTGGCCGGCCGGCGCCTTGAACAGCACGCGGTGTTCGCCCTTTTGCAGCGGCTCGGTGCGCGGCTTGCGCGTGGGCACCGGGCGGTCGGCAATGCGCCCATAGGTCTTTTGCGCCAGCGCCAGCACCTGCTGCGCGTCGACGTCGCCAGCGACGACGACGACTGCGTTGCGCGGCACGTACCAGCGCGCGTGAAAATCGCGCACGTCCTGCGGCGTCATCGCGTCCAGGTCGCTCATCCAGCCCACGACCGGGCGGCGGTAGGGCGAGGCGATGAAGGTGGCGGCGTTGAGCTGCTCGATCAGCGCGGCGCGCGGCTGGTCTTCGGTGCGCATGCGCCGCTCTTCCTTGACGACCTCGATCTCCTTGGCGAACTCGGCGTCGGGCCATTGGTTGTGGGCAAAGCGGTCGGACTCCAGCTGCATCACGTCCTGCAGGCGGTTGGCCGGTATCTGCTGGTAGTAGCCGGTGTAGTCCAGCGTGGTGAAGGCGTTCTCCTGCCCGCCCAGTGCGGCCACGCGGCGCGAAAATTCGCCCGGCCCGAGCTTGGCGCTGCCCTTGAACATCATGTGTTCGAGCACGTGGGCGACGCCGCTGGTGCCGTCGACCTCGTCCATGGCACCCACGCGCACCCAGACCATGTGCACCGCCGTCGGCGCGCGCCGGTCGGGCTGCACGATGAGCTGCATGCCGTTGGCCAGCGTGAACTGCTGGGCGCCGTTGCCGTTGGTGGCCTGCAACTGGGGCAGCGCCGTGCGCTGAGCGGGCGCGGCGGCTGCGGGCTGGAGCGAGGGCTGGGCCAGTGCAAGCTGGCAAGCCAGCGCGGCCGTGAGGAAGATGATGTGTTTCATAGAATGGCTGTGATTTTAAGAACCCCTGCAATGTTCAGCTTTTTCAAAAAAAAACCCCCTGCGCCGCCCAGCGACGCCCCACCAGCGCCCAACGCGGCTGTTGCGCCGGATGCCCAGGCACCCGCAGCATCTGCGCCCGCGCCTGAATCTCTGCCTGCTGCGCCCGCACCAACGCCCGCCCCAGTGCCAGCGTCCGCGCCCTCCTCCGGCGGCGCGCTGGGCTGGCTGCGCAAGTCGCTGGGTGGCGGGGCTCCAGCTCCAGCATCTGTCGCTGCGCCCGGACGGCCCCCTGAAGCAGCAACATCCCCCGCCAGCACCCCGGCACCAGAGCCTGCTCCCACGCCGGCTGCGGCGCCCTCGCCCACGGCTGCGGCAGAACCAACGCCACAACCCGCTCCCCAGCCCAGCGCACCGGCAGTCGACACACTGCCCACAGAAACCCCTGCCGAGCAGCCGCGCCAGGGCTGGATGCAGCGCCTGAAGGCCGGGCTGCGCAAGACCGGCACCGGCATCACCACGGTGTTCACCGGCACGCGCATCGACGAGACGCTGTACGAGGAGCTGGAAGACGCGCTCCTGATGGCCGACACCGGCGTCAAGGCCACGCAGCATCTGCTGGATGACCTGCGCCGGCGCGTCAAGGAGGCCAAGGCCACCGAGCCAGCCGCCGTCAAGGCGCTGCTGGCCGACGCGCTGACCGACCTGCTGGCGCCGCTGGAAAAGCCGCTCGTCATCGGCGAGCACCAGCCCACCGTGATCATGGTTGCCGGCGTCAACGGCGCGGGCAAGACCACGTCGATCGGCAAGCTCACCCGCCACCTGGCCGACCACGGCCAGAGCGTGCTGCTGGCCGCGGCCGACACCTTCCGCGCCGCCGCGCGCGAGCAGCTGGGCGTGTGGGCCACGCGCAATACGGTCGAGATCGTCAGCCAGGAAGGCGGCGACCCAGCCGCGGTCAGCTTTGACGCCGTGACCGCCGGCAAGGCGCGCGGGCGCGACGTGGTGCTGGTGGACACCGCCGGGCGCCTGCCCACGCAGCTGCACCTGATGCAGGAGCTGTCCAAGATCCGCCGCGTGATCACCAAGGCCGACGCCACCGCGCCGCACGAGGTGCTGCTGGTCATCGACGGCAACACCGGCCAGAACGCGCTGGCGCAGGTGCGCGCATTCGACGACGCGCTCTCGCTCACCGGGCTGATCGTCACCAAGCTGGACGGCACCGCCAAGGGCGGCGTGCTGGCGGCGATTGCGCAGGAACGCCCGGTGCCGGTGTACTTCATTGGCGTGGGCGAGCAGCTGCAAGACCTGGAGACCTTCAACGCGCGCGAATTCGCCCAAGCGCTGCTGGGCTGACCACCCACTGCCACACCCAGCGCCCGCAACCACCCCATGCTGCTGGAACTGACCCAAGGTGCCGCACTGCTGCTGGCGCTGTGTTTCCTGTACAGCGCCGGAATGCGCCTGCTGACGAATCACCCGCGCACGCTGCAGCTGCTCGCCGGGCTGCTGTTTGGCGCCATTTGCATCGTCGGCATGCTGCAGCCGCTGCAGCTGGCGAGCGGCGTCATCATCGACGCGCGTTCGGTCGTGCTCAGCATGGCGGCGCTGTTTGCCGGCCCCTGGGCCGCTACCATAGCCGTACTGCTGGCCGCAGCCGCGCGTATTGCGCTGGGCGGCACCGGTGCAGCCATCGGGGTGGCAGCCATCGTGTTGTCGGCCGGTGCCGGGCTGCTACTGCGCCTGGCGCACCAGCATCGGCAGCTGCGCCTGTCGCTGCCAGTCCTGCTTGCCTTCGGCGTACTGCTGCACCTGGCCATATTGGCACTGTTTCAAGTGCTGGAGCCTGTTGCGGTCACGCGCGTCAACCGCCACCTGGCACTGTCCTATGTGCTCGTTTTCGCCCCGGCCACGGCGTTTCTCGGCTGGCTGCTGCGCGATGCGCACCAGCGCCAGCAGACCGAGCAGCAATTGGAGGACAGCACCGCCCGCCTGCGCGCGCTGACCCGCTCCATCCCCGACCCGATCTTCGTCATTGACGACGAAGGCCATTATCTGGAGGTACTCACGCCCGACGACTCACTGCTGGCACTGCCCGCACGGCAACTCGTCGGCCGGCGCCTGCATGACGTGCTTCCCGCGCCCATGGCCAGCCAGCTGATGCAGAGCATCGCCTACACGCTGCACAGCGGCCAGCCGCAGAACCTGCGCTTCGAACTGAACACACCCAGCGGGCTGCGGCATTTCGAGGCGCGCTGCCGGCCGCTGGGCATGAGGCTGCATGGACGCGCAGCCGTCGTCTTCGTCGCCCACGACCGCACGCTGCAGATGCAGGTGGAAGAGGCGCTGCAAGAGTCCGAGCAGCGCCTGCGCACGCTGCTGGCCGACATGCCGGCGGTTGCGGTGCAGGGCTACCGCGCCGATGGCGCAGTCACCTTCTGGAACCAGGCGGCCGAACAGCTGTATGGCTATAGCGCCGAAGAGGCACTGGACAGCAACCTGTACGCGCTGATCATCCCCGATGCCATGCAGCAGCAAGTGCGCAGCGACGTCGCCCGCATGTTCGCCACCGGCGAGCCTGTGGCCGCCGGCGAGCTGTGTCTGCGCCACAAGAGTGGCGCCAGCGTCGACGTCTTCTCCAGCCACGCCTTTGTGCACGTTCCCGGGCGCCCGCCCGAGATGTTCTGCATCGACGTCGACATCTCGGCGCGCAAGGCGGCCGAGAAGCAGGCGCTGTACCTGTCGCTGTACGACGCGCTGACCGGCCTGCCCAACCGCCGCCTGCTGGGCGACCGGTTGCAACAGGCGCTGGCCGGGCGCACGCGCGGCGGTTCATGCGCTGCACTGCTGTTCCTGGACATCGACCACTTCAAGACACTCAACGACAGCCAGGGCCATCAGGCGGGCGACCAGCTGCTGGTGCAGATCGGCGAGCGGCTGCTGGCCTGCGTGCGCGAGCACGACACCGTCGCGCGCCTGGGCGGCGACGAGTTCATTGTGCTGCTGACGCTCTTGAGCAATGACCGCAGCCATGCCGCGGCTCAGGCGCGCACGCTGGGTGAGCGCATCCTGGCCGCGCTGCGCAGGCCCGTGGCACTGGCCGGCCAGGAACACCACCCGACGGCCAGCATGGGCATCACGCTGATCAGCGAAACAGACACGAATGCCGAAGCGCTGCTGCAGCAGGCGGATCTGGCCATGTACCGCGCCAAGGACGAAGGGCGCAACCAGCTGCACTTCTTCGACCCAGCCATGCAGGCCAGCGTCGACCAGCGCCTGCGCCTGCAGGCCGAGCTGCACCACGCGCTGCAGGATCAGCAAATGCTGCTGTACTACCAGCCCCAGGTCGACGCGCAGGGGCGCGTCACCGGTGCCGAGGCGCTCTTGCGCTGGCAACACCCCACGCGCGGCCTGGTCGCCCCCGGCGCCTTCATTGCACTGGCCGAGGAGACCGGGCAAATCCTGGAGCTGGGCCAATGGGTACTGCAGCAAGGCCTGTGCCAGCAGGCGCGCTGGCGCGCCGACCCGCAGCTGGCGCCGCTCAAGCTCTCGCTCAACGTCAGCGCGCGCCAGTTTCGCCAGCCCGGCTTTGTCGACACGCTGCGCCTGCAGCTGACCGACAGCGGCGCCGACCCGGCCCACATCGCGCTGGAGCTGACCGAAAGCCTGCTGCTGCAGGAGCTGGACTCGGTGATCGCGCTGATGCAGTCGCTGCGCGCCCTGGGCCTGACGCTGAGCCTGGACGACTTCGGCACCGGCTACGCCAGCCTGAACTACCTCAAGCAGCTGCCGCTGCAGCAGATCAAGATCGACCAGGGCTTTGTGCGCAACCTGCTCGACGACCCCAAGGACGCGGCCATCGCCACCGCCATCGTCACCCTGGCCGACGCACTGGGCCTGCAGGTCATCGCCGAAGGCGTGGAGACCGCGGCCCATCACCGCATCCTGCTGGAGCGCGGCTGCCGTCACTTCCAGGGCTACTGGTTCGGCCGCCCCATGCCGCTGGCCGACTTCGAGGCCATGGTGCGCGCGCAGCACGCGCCGACGGCGTAAACCTCATTCAGACGCCGCTGCCCGGCGCATCGACCTGCTGCGCCACCCACTGCGCATAGTCGGCGCTGGCCTGCGCCGGCTGCGCCACCAGCTGCGGCAGCTCATACGGATGCGCGCCGCGCAGCCACTGCAGCAAGGCGCCCGCCGCCTGCGGCGTCGTCTTGCAGGTCACGCGCCACTCGGCATCCTCGTGCAGCGCGCCCTGCCAGACATAGTGCGAGGCAATCGCCTCCACCTGCGCACAAGCCGCCAGCCGCGCCTGCACGCAGCCCGAGGCCAGGCGATGGGCGTCGGCGGCGCTGGCGACGGTGGTGGTGACGATGGTGATCTGGGGTGTGGCGGGGCTGTGCATGGCGTGAGTCTGGCACGGGCTGCCTGGCGAGCTGATGATGCGCTGAAGTCGACTGCCTTATCCACGCGGCCAGATGGCACCGGGCATCCATCTGCGTCCCTCAAGCCGTGCATTTCCGTTGCCAGGTTATTTGGCTGCGTGACTATGAAACTTTCGGATTGCGGCAACGGTTGTCCGCACTGGAACAAGGTGCGCAAGCCGCCCCCATATGACAGTGTTTGACTCCGCTTTGCCCAGCTGAGGGAACTTTGCCTTTAGCACTCCATCCAATCGAGTGCTAACATCCCTCCATGCAACAAAGGACGAACGATATGAACCTCCAGACTGCATCCGCCGCAACTGCACTGGCACCGGCAAACGTCTGGTCTATGGTGCCGGCGCTGGGCAATCTGGATGCCTACATCGGCGCCGTCAACCGCCTGCCCTTGCTCACGCCCGAGCAGGAAAAAGACTACGCCCATCGCCTGAAGAACGACAACGACCTGGACGCCGCCGGGCGGCTGATCCTGTCGCACCTGCGCCTGGTCGTCTCCATTTCACGCCAGTACCTGGGCTATGGCCTGCCGCAGGGCGACCTGATCCAGGAGGGCAACGTGGGCCTGATGAAGGCGGTCAAGCGCTTCGACCCCGACCAGGGCGTGCGGCTGGTGAGCTACGCCATGCACTGGATCAAGGCCGAGATCCACGAATACATCCTGAAGAACTGGCGCATGGTCAAGGTGGCGACCACCAAGGCGCAGCGCAAGCTGTTCTTCAACCTGCGCTCGATGAAGCAGGGCTTCAAGGCCGACGCGCTGGACACCGACACGCATCGCGAGACGCTGTCCGAGCACGAAATCGACCAGATGGCTACCCAGCTAGGCGTCAAGCGCGAGGAAGTCATCGAGATGGAGACGCGCATGTCCGGCCGCGACGTGCTGCTTGACCCCGCGCCCAGCGACGACGGCGAGCAGGCCTGGGGCCCGATCGCCTACCTGAGCGACTCGGCGCACGAGCCGACGGCGATGATCGCGTCGCGTCAGCGCGACGAGCTGGCCAGCGACGGCATCCACCAGGCGCTTGAAGTCCTGGACGCGCGCAGCCGCCGCATCGTCGAGCAGCGCTGGCTGCAGGTCAACGACGACGGATCGGGCGGCATGACGCTGCACGAGCTGGCCGCCGAGTACGGCGTGAGCGCCGAGCGCATCCGCCAGATCGAGGTTGCGGCAATGAAGAAGATGCGCAAGGCGCTGGCCGAATACGCCTGACGCACCGGCCTACCTGCGCCGCACTGCGGCGATGGATAATCAAGGGCGCGCACCCCACCGGGTGCGCGCCTTTTTTCTGGCCCGCGCCCGCACGCCGCTGCTTCCCGGCACACCAAGCGACAAGCCCGGTGCGGTGCCCAACGGAGCATCGATCCATGAATCCAACCCCTTCCCTGGCACGACGCAGCCTGCTGGCACTGGCGCTGGCCGGTGTTTGCGGCGGCGCGCTGGCGCAAGACGGCGCCAGCGGCGCCACCGCCACGCCCGGCTGGCCGAGCAAGACCGTGCGCCTGGTCGTCGGATTTCCGGCCGGCTCCTCGCCCGACCTGACCGCGCGCCTGTTTGCCGAGCCGCTGTCCCGGGCGCTGGGCCAGAGCGTGATCGTCGACAACAAGGTGGGCGCGGGCGGCAACATCGGCGCCGCGCAGGTGGCCCGGTCGCACGACGACCACACCATCGGCCTGTTCATCAACGGCAATCTGACGATTGCCAAGCTGCTCAACCCGCAAGTGGCCTACGACCCGCACAAGGATCTGGCGCCGCTGTCGCTGATCGGCGTGTCGCCGCTGGTGCTGACGGTGCCGGCGCACCAGACTGGCGTGCCGGCCGACGCGGCGGCGTTTCTGCAGGCCGCGCGCCAGGCGGGCGACACCTGGAGCTACGGCACGCCCGGCGTGGGCACGGTGGGCCACCTGGGCATGGAGCTGCTGAAAGCCCGGGCCGGCATTAATCCGCTGCACATTCCCTACCCCGGCTACCCCCAAGTGGCCACGGCCATGCTGGGAGACCAACTGCAAATGGCACTGCTGCCACCGACGCTGGCGCAGTCGCAGGAAGACGCCGGCAAGCTGCGCCGCCTGGGCGTGACCTCCAGCGGGCGCAGCGCGCTGGCGCCGGGCGTGCCCAGCCTGGCCGAGCTGGGCGTGAAGGACTTCGAGCTGGAAATCTGGAACGCATTCGCCGCGCCGGTCAGCATGCCGGCCGCGGTGCGCCAGCGCCTGTCGGAGCTGACCGGCGAGATCGCCCGTCGCCCCGAGGTGCGCGCCCAGCTGCTGCAGCAGGGCTGGCAAGCGGTGGGCTCGTCGGCCGAGGGCCTGGCCCAGCGCATCGCACGCGATACCGCCACCATGGGCCGTGTGATCCGCGAGCAGCGAATCAGTGCGCAATAGCAGGACAGGCTGATCGGCGAGGCATCGCTGGCCCCCACCCCGGCCCTCCCCCAGAGGGGGAGGGAGAAAGACCGTTCCTCGCTCCTTCCCCCTTTGGGGGAAGGGTGGGATGGGGCTGCATGCAATGGGCGCTGCACCAAACCCGCGATCAATCCCTGGTCGCTCTCCGCTGCACGCAGGCCACGTAGGCATCGCCGTCGGGCGGCTGGCGCGTGGTTTGCGCCTGCCACAGCATCTGGCCCAGGCATTCCATGGCGGCATGGTGGGCATCGTGCAGCGAGCCCAGGCGCGCGGCCAGCAGTTCCACCGCCTGGCGGATGCCGCGCGGCTGGTCGACGCTGCACTGCTCGCTGATCGACAGGTGCATCGACAGGTGCAGAAAGGGGTTGCTACCCTCGGGGCCGTCGCTGTACTGGCGCGCGACGGCGGCGTCGGCATCGGCCAGGTCGGCGTGGTATTCAGGGTGCTCGGCAATCCACAGCGCGGCCAGCGTCTCGATGGCCTCCATGGGCTGGCCGGCCTGCTGCTTGGCGTGCGCGGCGCAAAAAAAGCGCCGGACGTCGGCGTGGGTGGGTTGGAACATGGTGTCAGCGTAGCACGGCGGCACAAGCAAACGAGGGCCACATGGGCCCCCGTGCCGTATGGCAATGCCGCCTCATTACGCCCATTCCTCGGTAACAGGCTGCTTGACCCCTTCCCCCTCTGGGAGAAGGCAGGGATGGGGGCCAGCATGTCCAAAAGCTACGTTGGTGTGGTTGACGTCGCTGGCCCCCACCCCAACCCTCCCCCAGAGGGGGAGGGAGAAACAATCAGCCATCACGGCATGTATCCGAGACCAACCGCGCCCACCTTCACATGTAACAGGCTGCTTGACTCCTTCCCCCTCTGGGGGAAGGCAGGGATGGGGGCCGGCATGTCCAAAAGCTACGTTGGTGTGGTTGACGTCGCTGGCCCCCACTGAACCGCCCCGGGTTTCAAGGAGGCTGATTGGTTTAAGTTGACACCT
>PGEI01000034.1 GCA_002894305.1 Comamonadaceae bacterium CD01 | reverse complement strand
CGCGCGCCGCCGCGGCCACTGCCCTGCTCGGCGGCGCGGCGCGGCGCGGCCGGCATGCCCACGGCCTGTTGCAGCGCCTGGATGTCGCGCTCGTCGAGCTCCATCCAGGTGCCGCGCTTGAGGCCGCGCGGCAGCTGCATGGCGCCGTAGCGGATGCGGATCAGCCGGCTCACCGCGTGGCCCAGCGACTCGATCAAGCGGCGCACCTCGCGGTAGCGCCCCTCGGCAATCGTCACGCGGTACCAGCAGTTGGCGCCCTCGCCGCCACCGTCCTCGATCGAGGTGAACGCGGCCATGCCGTCGTCCAGTTGCACACCATCGCGCAGCTGCTGCTTTTCCTCGTTGCTGAGCGCTCCCAGCACGCGCACCGCGTACTCGCGCTCCAGGCCGAAGCGCGGGTGCATCAGGCGATTGGCCAGGTCGCCCGAGCTGGTGAGCAGCAGCAGGCCTTCGGTGTTCAGGTCCAGGCGCCCCACCGACTGCCACTTGCCCTGCATCAGGCGCGGCAGCTTGCGAAACACGGTCGGGCGGTTGTGCGGGTCGTCGTTGGTGACCACCTCGCCAGCGGGCTTGTGGTAGGCGATGACGCGCAGCGGCGGCGGGTCGATGCGAAAGCGGATCGGCTTGCCGTTGACCTTGACCTGATCGCCGTACTGCACGCGCTGGCCGATGTGCGCCGGCTCGTTGTTGACCGAGATGCGCCCCTCCAGGATCAGGCGCTCCATCTCCAGGCGCGATCCCATGCCCGCCTGCGCCAGCACCTTGTGCAGCTTGGGCGTCTCGGGCTGGGGCTTGAGCACGCGCTTGGCCGGCGCGACGCTGGCGTCGGCGTCGTCTTCGTCGAGCTTGCCCGAGACCACGTCGTCGAAGCGGTAGCCGTCGTCCTGCTGGCCGGGCCGCGCCGGGCCGCGTCCGCGCGCTGCTTCCCGCTGCGGATCCTGTCCCGCCGCGTCGCCTCCGGGCGCCTGGTCCTGCACATGTTTTCTGCGGTAGGGGTGGCGCGCCTTCATCGCGCGGCCCGGCCCAGGGGCGCGCGGCGCCTCGGCCTGCGAGCCATCCGGGTCGGGCTGTGCCTCGGCGCTTGCGGGCGGCCGGGCCGCCTCGGGCATAGCGGGCACCTGGGCCGTCACCGGCGGGTTCTGCGGGTCATGCTCGGTCGTCATCACTCTCTCCTGCACCGCCACCTGCGTGCGGCTGTGTATCGTCGCCGGGCACGCTCGGGGCGTGCGCCGCATCGTCCTCGCCCGGCTGCAACTCGGCTGCAGCCAGGGCATCTCGTACTTCCTCGGGTGGGCCCACCTGCGCGGGCAGGGACTTCGCCCCGGCCTCGCCGTCCGTGCCCGGCGGTACCTCTTCGCCAGCCGCTTCACCCCACGCCGCCAGCACCTGCTCGCTCGCGGCAACCTCCTCCAGCGCCGGCAGGCCGGTCAGCGAGGCCAGCCCTAGGTCGTCGAGGAACTGGCGCGTCGTGGCCAGCAGCGCCGGGCGGCCCACGGTGTCACGGTGGCCCACCACCTCGACCCAGCCGCGGTCTTCCAGCTGCTTGATGATCAGGCTGTTCACGGTCACGCCGCGAATCTCCTCGATGTCGCCGCGCGTGACCGGCTGGCGGTAGGCAATGATGGCCAGCGTCTCCAGCGCCGCACGCGTGTAGCGCGGAGGCTTTTCCGGGTGCAGGCGATCGAGAAAGCGCCGCATCTCGGGGCGGCTCTGGAAGCGCCAGCCGCTGGCCACCTGCACCAGCTCCACGCCGCGCAGCGACCATTCCTGCTGCAGCTGCGCCAGCAGCAGCTTGACCGTGTCGGCCCCCAGCGCGTCGTCGAACAGCGTGCGCAGATCGCGCACGCTCACGGGCTGGCCGGCGCACAGCAAGGCCGCCTCCAGCACCCGTTTGGCATCCACCGTAATCATGGCTTGGCAGTGTCGACGAAGATGCGCCGCGCAATGGGCGTGGGCATCACCAGGGGGGTTGGTATGAAATCAGGGGAGCGCCGTGATCAGCCGCAGGCTGAGCGCTTGCGATGCCAGGTTTGCATGCACCTTGGCCCGCTGCCAGCGGCTCTTGCCGCCATCACGGTGCATTGTAGCGCAGGCCCAGCTGCGCCAGCGCCCGCTGCAGATCGTGAGGCGGCGGCACGCGCAGCTCCAGCGGCTGGCCGGTGGCGGGGTGGGCAAAGCCCAGCCGGTAGGCGTGCAGTGCCTGGCGCTGCATGCCGGCGAGCTCCCGACCGCCATACAGCGCATCGGCCACCAGCGGGTGGCCCAGGTGCGCCAGATGCACGCGGATCTGGTGCGTTCGCCCGGTGTGCAGCGCACAGTGCACCAGGCTGGCCTGGTCGCAGGCGGCCAGCAGCGTGGCGTCGGTGCGCGCCGGCTTGCCCGGGTGCTGCGCCAGGTCGACCACGGCCATGCGCAGGCGGTTGCGCGGGTCGCGCCCGATGGCCGCGTCGATGCGCCGCTGGCGCGCGCCCTGCCAGCGCCCGCAGGCCAGCGCCAGGTACTGGCGGCTGACCTCGCGCGCGGCGATCAGGCGCACCAGCGCATCCATTGCCGCGCGAGTGCGGGCGACGACCATCAGGCCGCTGGTGTCCTTGTCCAGCCGATGCACGATGCCCGCGCGCGGCAGCTGCGCCGCCTGCGCGTCGCGCGCCAGCAGGCCGTTGAGCAGCGTGCCGCTCCAGTTGCCGGGCGCCGGGTGCACGACCAGCCCCGCCGGTTTGTTGACGACGAGCAGGTGGGCGTCTTCGTAGATCACGTCCAGCGCCATCGCCTCGGGGCGAAACGCCTGGCTTTGCTCGGTGGGACGCATCTGCACCACCAGCGCATCGCCCGAGCGCGCGCGCTGCGACGGCTTGCCCGCGACCAGCCCGTTGAGCTGCACCGCCTGCAGCGCCAGCAACTGCTGCAGATAGCTGCGCGAGAACTCGGGCACCAGCTGGGCAAGCACCTTGTCCAGGCGCTCGCCGTGCAGCGCCGGCGGCACCTGGATGCTGCGGGTCTCGTACCCGATGTCGACGGGGGTGTCGGCGCCGCCGTCGTCCGCCTCATCGTCGCTGACGGGCAGCGGCTGTTCTTTGGCGGCTGCGCCTGCCACTGCCATCAGCGCGCCGGCAGGTAGCGCGCAGGATCGACCGGCTTGCCCTGGCGGCGGATCTCGAAGTGCAGCTTGACGCGGTCGGCGTCGGTGCTGCCCATCTCGGCGATCTTCTGGCCGCGGCGCACGTTCTGATCCTCCTTGACCAGCAGCGCGCGGTTGTGCGCGTAGGCGGTCAGGTAGGTGTTGTTGTGCTTGAGGATGATCAGGTTGCCATAGCCGCGCAGGCCGGCGCCGGCGTAGACCACGCGCCCGTCGGCCGCGGCCAGGATGGGGTCTCCGGCCTTGCCGCTGATGTCCAGGCCCTTGTTGCGCGACTCGTCGAAGCCCGCCAGCACGCTGCCCTGCGTGGGCCAGGAAAAGCGGATTTCGTCCGGGCCGCCCGCAACCGGTGCGGGTGTGCTGGCGGCGGCCGGAGCCGCCGGGGTTGCCGTGACCGTGGTACTAGGAGCTGCCGGCGCGCCCGCCTTGTCGATTGCCGCCTTGTCGATTGCCGCCTTGTCGGTTGCCGTCTTGTCGGCGGCGGCCGGCTCCAGGCTGGACTGGGTGACCGGGCGGGTGACGACGCCGGTGTCGCCCGCCACGACGGCGGCCGACGTGGCGGCCACCGGCGGCACGACGCGGATGACTTGGCCGACCTCGATCAGGTCGGCATTCTCCAACTCGTTCCAGCGCGCCAGGTCTTTCCAGCTCTGGCCGGTTTCCAGCCCGATGCGGATCAGCGTATCGCCCGGGCGGATGGTGTAGTAGCCCGGCTTGCCCGCGTTCTCGATGCCGGGCAGCGGCTTGGTCTCATCGGCCGCGGCCGGCGCCACCGCGCCCACGCTGCTGCGGTCTTCCACCGGAGCGCGGTTGACCGAAGTGCCGCAGCCCGCCAGGCCCGCGCCCACCAGCAATGCACCACACCAAGCCACGAGTCCACGCGAAAACAACATAAACAATTCCTTCAGGCAATCCCTGATTTTAGGGGGACGAAATGCACCGCTTCGAGCATTTGCTGCTGCAGGCCCTGCGCCGTGCGATCGACGACCAGCAGCGCCTGGCGCCCGTGCGGCCCCACCGTGGGCGCAACCAGACGCCCGCCGACGGCCAGCTGATCGCACCAGGGCTGGGGCAGGCTGTCGCCGCCGGCGGCCGAGATGATGGCGTCGTAGGGTGCACCAGCGGCGTAGCCGAGCATGCCGTCGCCCAGGATCAGGTGCACGTTGGCCAGGCGCAGCGGCCGCAGGTTGTTGCGCGCCTTCTCGTGCAGCGCGCGCAGGCGCTCGACGGTGTACACCTCGCGCGCCAGCCGCGCCAGCACGGCGGCCTGGTAGCCGCAGCCTGTGCCCACTTCGAGGATGCGCGCCAGCCCCCGCCCGCCCTGGGCACAGGGCGCAGCCAGCAGCAGCGCCGCCATGCGCGCGACGACGCTGGGCTTGGAGATGGTCTGCCCCAGGCCGATGGGCAGGCTGGTGTCCTCGTAGGCCTGGTTGACCAGCGCGGTGTCGACGAAGCGGTGGCGCTCGACCGCGCCCATGGCCTGCAGCACCGCCGGCGAGGCGATGCCGCCCGCGGCCAGGCGCTGCACCATGCGCGCGCGCACCGCGGCCGAGTCCAGCCCCAGCCCCTGGGGTATGGGCGCGGGGACGGGTACGCCGGCGCGCGCCGGCCGCCCCGGCGCGCCGGGCGGAATCTTGGAGAGCATGGGACGCGCCGGCGAACCGCCCAGCGTGTCGATGCGGGCGGGAAATCCTGGCCGTTTCTGCATCACTGCCCCCGCCCCTAGGCCTGCGCCGACGTGGCCGCGGCCAGGCGCGCCGCGGTCTGCGCCCAGTAGCCGAGCTTGTCGTAGTCGGTCATGTCCACCTTCAGCGGCGTGACCGACACATGGCCCTGGGCCGTGGCGTGAAAGTCCGTGCCTTCGGAAGCGTCCAGCGCGGTGCCGGCGCTGCCGATCCAGTACATGGTCTCGCCGCGCGGGTTGACCTGCTCGATCACGCGCTCGGCCGCATGGCGCCGCCCCAGGCGGCACAGGCGCAGCGGGCGCATGGCCGCAAGCGGCAGGTTGGGAATGTTGATGTTGAGCAGCCAGGGCTGGGCGCCGACGAGTTGCTGGGCGTGCATCTGCTCTACGATTTGTGCAGCCCGCTGCGCGGCCGCCTCGAGCTCGCCCCAGCCCTTGTCGACCAGCGAGAAAGCGATGGCCGGCACGCCGAACAGATAGCCCTCCATGGCCGCGCCGACGGTGCCCGAATACACGGTGTCATCGCCCATGTTGGCGCCGTTGTTGATGCCCGAGACCACCAGGTCGGGGCGCTCGCCCAGCAGGCCGGTCAGCGCAATGTGCACGCAGTCGGCCGGCGTGCCGTTGACGTAGCGAAAACCGTTGCCCGCCTGGTGCACGTACAGCGGCGCGTTCAGCGTCAGTGCGTTGGACTTGGCGCTGTTGTTGTGCTCGGGCGCGACGACCTGCACGTCGGCAAAACGGCCGAGCGCCTGGTGCAGTGCGACGATGCCGGGCGCCTGGTAGCCGTCGTCATTGGACAGAAGAATATTCATGGGTAGCGGTGACAGTGGCCGCGATTGTAGGTGGCGCGGCCGTCGCTCAAGGGACAAAGCCGCGGATGGAGCCCCTCCTATCATTGCCGCCTTGGAGCGTGTTTACGCTCTTATGAGCGCCGCCCGCGCCCGCCTTTGTCCGACACGAACATCCAAGGAGACCCCGCCATGCATGCCTGGCTGTGCACCCAACCCACCGGCGTCGACGCCCTGACCTGGACCGAACTGCCCACGCCCGCACCGGCCGCGGGCGAGGTGCTGATCGAGATCGAGGCGGCCAGTCTCAACTTTCCCGATCTGCTGATCGTGCAGAACAAATACCAGATCAAGCCGCCGCTGCCCTTCGTGCCGGGCGCCGAATTTGCCGGCGTGGTGCGCGCCGTGGGCGAAGGCGTGAAGCACCTGCAGGCCGGCCAGCGCGTGGCCTGCCTGATGGGCACGGGCGGCTTTGCCACCCACGTGGTCGCACCCGCATGGCGCTGCATTGCACTGCCCGACGGTTTTCCGGCCGTCGACGCAGCCGCTTTCATCATGACCTACGCCACGTCCTGGCACGCACTGATGGATCGCGGCCAGCTCAAGGCGGGCGAGACCGTGCTGGTGCTGGGCGCGGCCGGCGGCGTGGGCACGGCTGCCATCCAGATCGCCAAGGCCGCCGGAGCGCGCGTGATCGCCGCGGCGTCGAGCGACGAAAAATGCGAGCTGTGCCGCCAGGTGGGCGCCGACGCCGTGATCAACTACAGCCAGCAGGATCTGCGCGAGACGCTCAAGGCGCTGACCGAGGGCAAGGGCCCGGACGTGGTCTACGACCCGGTGGGCGGCGACTTCGCCGAGCCGGCGCTGCGCTCGATCGCCTGGCGCGGGCGCTACCTCGTCATCGGCTTTGCCGCCGGCCCCATTCCGCAGCTAGCGCTGAACCTGCCGCTGCTCAAGGGCGCGTCCATCGTCGGCGTGTTCTGGGGCGAGTTCGCCAAGCGCGAACCACAGGCCAATGCCGCGATGATGGCCGAACTGGTGCGCTGGTACCGCGAGGGCAAGATCAAACCGGTGATCGACGCCACGCTGCCAATGGCGCAGCTGCCCCAGGCCTATGCACGCATGGGCTCGCGCGCGGTCAAAGGCAAGCTGGTGCTGGTCAACTGAGGCGCAACCGAAGGGGGGATGCGGCGCCGCCTTGACGGCAGGCGCACTCGCTACACTTGGCGCCTGTCGTTTTGAGCTGCCCCCTTCATGGCCGAAACCCCACCCTCCGTCCTCGCGCGCGAAACGCTGAAGCTGCTGGCGGCGCGCCGCATGGTGCCCACGCCCGAAAATTTCCAGACGCTGTACCACGAGGTGTCCGGCCAGGCACCTGCCACGGCAGCGGCCTTTCCGCAAACACAGCTGGCGCAGATCCACAGCGTGCTGCCGGGCCAGACGGCAGCGCAAAAACGCCTGCTCGAACAGTTCAAGAGCGCCGTCGCCGCGCAAAGCTGGGCCATGCTGCAGAACACGCTGGTCGGCTACGCCAACCTGGGGCTGAAGACGGTGGAGGTCGCCGCGGCAAACGCCGGCCCCGAGGCCCGGGCGCAGTCGCTGCCGGCCACGCTGGCCGAGCAGATCGCCCGCCTGGTGGAGAACACCCTGCCGGCGCTGGGCGAGGACGACACCCGCATTCTGCAGATGGCGCGCGAGCTGGCGCAGCACCTGCGCCAGCCCCAGGTGTCGGCCACGGCGCTGGAGCCCTTGCTCAACAACTTCGCCTACCGCCTGTCGTTTGCCACCGAGGATCAGGCCGGCGTGCGCGCCGCACTGGCACAGCTGCTGCAGCTGGTGTTTGAAAACATCGCGCTGCTCAGCCCCGACGACCAGTGGATGCAGGGCCAGGCGCAGGCGCTGCAGCAGGCCAGCACGCCGCCGCTGTCGCTGCGCCGCCTCAATGAGGTGCAGCAGCGCCTCAAGGACGTGATCGGCAAGCAGGCCGAGGCGCGCGACCGCGAGCTGCAGGCGCAGGCGCAGATGAAGGAGCTGCTGGCGTTGTTCATCGACCGGCTGAGCAAGATGGACGCCTCCAGCTCGGCCCATCACGCGCAGTTGGAGCAGTGCGCGGCGCGCATCGGCCACGCCACGCAGCTGCACGAGATCACGCCGCTGCTCGAAGAGGTCATGTCCGCGGTGCGCGCCATGGCGCTGCAAAGCAAGGTTGCGGCCGGCGAGCTGCACGACCTGCGCGAACGCACCGACGCCACGCATGTGCAAATCGTGCAATTGCGCCAGGCGCTGAAAGACGCCAGCACCCAGGCGCGCCACGACCCGCTGACCGGCACGCTCAACCGCAAGGGCATGGAAGAAGCCCTGTCACGCGAGGTGGCGCGCGCACGGCGCAACGACGCGCCCCTGTGCGTGGCGCTGCTGGACCTGGACAACTTCAAGGCGCTCAACGACCGCCTGGGCCACGCGACGGGCGACGCCGCGCTCAAGCACCTGGTCGACACCACGCGCACCGTGATGCGCCCGCAGGACCAGCTGGCGCGCTACGGTGGCGAAGAGTTCGTCATCGTGATGCCCGACACCCAGGTGGCCGAGGCGGTGCAGGCCATGCAGCGCCTGCAACGCGAGCTGACCACGCGCTACTTCCTGGCCAACCGGGAGCGCGTGCTCATCACCTTCAGCGCCGGCGTGGCGCAAATGCAGGCGCACGAAGACAGCAGCGGCGCGCTTGAGCGCGCCGACCGGGCGATGTACCTGGCAAAGCAGTCAGGCAAGAACCGCGTGCTGGCGGCGTAAGAGCGTGTTTACGCTCTTACGGTACCGCCGCCAGGCAGCGCCCATCACCGATGGCTGCCGGTGATGTACTGCTCCATCTGCTCGATGATGAACTGCTGCGCCGAGATCACGCTCTTGACCAGGTCGCCGATCGAGACCAGCCCGACCAGGCCCCCGTTCTCGGCGTCGATCACCGGCAGGTGGCGCAGGCGGTGGTCTGTCATCAGGGCCATGCACTGCTCGGCCGTCTGGTCGGGGTGCACGAAGCGCACCGCGCGGGTCATGACCTCGCTGATCGGCGTATCGCCCGAGCTGCGCCCGAGCAGCACCACCTTGCGAGCGTAGTCGCGCTCGGTGAAGATGCCGGCGATCTGCTCGCCCTGCATCACCAGCAGCGCGCCAATGCCTTTGTCGGACATCAGGCGCAGGGCGGTCAGCACCGTATCGGTCGGTGCGACGCTGTGAATCTGTGCGCTGGGTTTGGATTTGAGAATTTCGGCAACCGTCGTCATGGCCTGCTCCGTGGCGGTGGGTAAACCCTGCCAGTGTCGCCGCAAATTTGCGCGCCAGGCAAGAGGGGCAACGCCCGCTTGCCAAGGCCGTGCCGGTTACCTGCGCCCGCCCAGCAGGCCGGCACCGATCTTGAGCAGATCGCCCATGCCGAACTGGCCGTCGCCGTCCTGGTCGAGCAGGCGACCCAGCAGGTCGCCGGCGGGAGAGCCCGGCCGCTGCAGCTGCGCGCGCTCCTGGCCCAGCATCTGGCCCAGGCCCGAGGCGTCCAGCCCGCCGCCCTGCACGCGCTGGCCCAGGAACTGCATGACCAGCGGCGCCAGCATCTGCAGCAGCGGGCCAGCCTGCGCGCCCAGGCCAGTCGCCTGGCCCAGCCCCGACTCGACCTGGCCGCGGCCCGCGCCCAGCATGTGCCCCAGAATGGCCGCGCCAGCGCCCAGGCCGCCGGCGCCCGCCGTACCGGCACCGCCCGCAGGCGCGCCGCCAAGCACGGCGCCCAGCAGCCCACCCAGATCCAGCGCCCCCTGCGCGCCGGCCAGCCCGGCCGCTGGCGTGTGGTCACGCTGCAGCGCACCGAGCAGCGCCTGCGCGCCCTGAGCATCTTGCGTGTTGCGCCCCAGCGCGCCCAGCAACACCGGCAGCGCCATGGCGGCGGCGCTACCCGCCTGCTGCTCGCTGGTGCCCAATTGCTGTGCAATCTGCTGCAGCGGCGCACCCTGCAGCTGCTCCATCAGTTGCTGAACCAACGGGGAGTCGGGAGTCTGCGTCGTCATGGCTGGCCTTTGTGCTTTATAGAAGAACCGGTCATCCTAGCGCTACACGGGGGCACACCGACTCCGCATGCGGCCTTTTGCAACCATGGTTGACAATCCTGCGCGTGCGGTTCGTTGCGCCGTGCGCCGCCCAAACCCGAAACGCATCATTGCAGACAAGCGCCGCGAAGCACAAAGCAGCGCTGCCGGGTACCACCGCGGTTCACGGCCGCGCTGGCCTTCGATGTAAAAAATCATCTCGAATTGTGTAAAGAATCATGAAGAAGAACCGCTTCCCCGCCTCGAAGCCGACGCAGTGTGCGACAGTGCGGGCCGGGGCCGCGCGCCCCCAGTCACTGCGATCGCCCCAACCATGACCTCCGTATCCCGTCGCACCGGCGCTGCGCCGCCCTGCCCTTCTGTTTCCTGGCGCTGCGCCGCCGCCCGCGTGGGCGCTCTGGCACTGGTGCTGACGCTGGCCGCCTGCGGGCCAGGCGGCCCGGACACCGGCCCACAAGCGGCCGAGCCGGCCCAGGTGGGCGTGGTCACGCTGCAGACCGAGCGCCACGTGGTGACGACCGAGCTGCCCGGGCGCACCAACGCCTTTCTGTCCGCCGAGATCCGCCCGCAGGTCGGCGGCATCGTGCAAAAGCGGCTGTTCACCGAGGGCGCGACGGTCAAGGCCGGCCAGCCGCTGTACCAGATCGACGCGGCCACCTACGAGGCCCAGCTGGCCAGCGCGCAGGCGCAGCTGTCCAAGGCGCGCGCCAACCTGGGCATGGCGCAGACCAACGCGCAGCGCAACGCCGAGCTGGTCAGGATCGACGCGATCAGCCGCCAGCAGTACGACGACGGCCAGGCCGCGCTGCAGCTGGCGCAGTCGGACGTGGCCGTCGCGCAGGCGGCGGTGAAGACCGCGCAGATCAACCTGGCGTACACACAGATCCGCTCGCCGATTGCCGGTCGCACCGCCACCTCCACGGTCACGCCCGGCGCGCTCGTGACGGCCAACCAGGCGCAGGCGCTGACCACGGTGACACAGACCGACCCGCTGTACGTGGACATCGTCCAGCCCAGCACCGAGGTGCTGCGCCTGAAAGAGGCGCTGGCGCAGGGGCGCTTCGTGCGCGAGGGGCAGGACGACGCGCGCGTGACCATCGTGCTCGACGACGGCACGCGCTACGCGCACCGCGCGCGACTGCAGTTCAACGGCGTGCAGGTCGATCCCGGCACCGCCACGGTGACGCTGCGCGCGACCGTGCCCAACCCGGGCGGCCTCTTGATGCCCGGCATGTATGTGCGCGCGGTGCTGGAGGCTGGCGTGAACGAGGCGGCGCTGCTGGCGCCGCAGCAGGCGGTGACGCGCGACCCGGCGGGCAACGCCTCGGTGCTGCTGGTCACGCCGGACGACAGGATCGAGCAGCGGCGCATCACCACCGGCGCGGCCGTGGGCAACCGCTGGGAGGTGCTCTCGGGCCTGCAGGCGGGCGACCGCATCCTGGTCGACGGCTCGCAGCGCGTGCGCGCCGGCGACGCGGTCACCCCCGTGCCGTGGCAGCCGCCGGCACCGCCCCAGCCGGCCGCGGCTCCTGTGAGCACCGCCACGCCTGAACGCCCCGCCGCCTGAGAAAGATTCCCCGCCATGGCGCAGTTTTTCATCAACCGCCCGGTGTTCGCGTGGGTGCTGGCCATCGTCATCATGCTCGCCGGCGCCATGTCCATCTTCACGCTGCCGCTGGAGATGTACCCCGACATCGCGCCGCCGCGCGTGACCATCAACACCACCTACACCGGCGCATCGGCCGAGACGGTGGAGAACTCGGTCACCCAGGTCATCGAGCAGCAGTTGAAGGGCCTGGACAACCTGCTGTACATGAGCTCGACCAGCGACTCGGCCGGACGTTCGCGCACCACGCTGACCTTTGCACCGGGCGCCGACATCGACGTGGCCCAGGTGCAGGCGCAGAACAAGATGCAGGGCGCAATGAACCGCCTGCCCGACGCGGTCAAGAGCCGCGGCGTGTTCATCAACAAGGGCGGCCAGGACTTCCTCGTCACCTACGTCTTCACCTCGCCCGACCCGAGCGTCTCGCAGGTGACGATTGGCGACTACCTCAACAGCAACGTGGTCGACGTGATCGCGCGCATCGACGGCGTGGGCGACGTGTTCGTCTTCGGCACGCAGTACGCGCTGCGCATCTGGATGGATCCGGCGCTGATGGAGAAATACGCGCTGATGCCGTCCGACCTGGCGGCGGCACTGAACGCGCAGAACGCCCAGGTCTCGGCCGGCCAGCTGGGCGACCTGCCGGCCGTTGCCGGCCAGATGCTCAACGCCACGGTCACTGCGCGCACCAAGCTGCAGACGGTGGACGAGTTCAAGGCCATCGTGCTCAAGTCAACGCCCGGCGGCGCCGTGGTCACCATGGCCGACGTGGCGCGTGTGGTGCTGGCGGCGGACAACCTGACGGTGCGCTCCATCCTCAACGGCCAGCCCGGCGCGGGTCTGGGCATCGTGCTGGCCGACGGCGCCAACGCAATGAAGGTGGCAGACGACGTGGCCGCCAAGATCAAGGAGCTGTCGCAATACTTCCCTGACGGCATCACCGGCTTCGTCAGCTCCGACTCCACGCCCTTCGTGCGCGCCTCGATCAAGGAGGTGCTCAAGACCCTGGCCGAGGCCATGGTGCTGGTCACGCTGGTGATGTTCATCTTTCTGCAGAACCTGCGCGCCACGCTGATCCCGGCGATTGCAGTGCCCGTCGTGCTGCTGGGCACGCTGGGCGTGCTGTCGGTGCTGGGCTACTCGATCAACATGCTGACCATGTTCGCGCTGGTGCTGGCCATCGGCCTGCTGGTGGACGACGCCATCGTCGTGGTCGAGAACGTCGAGCGCGTGATGAGCGAACAGGGCCTGCCGGCCAAGGAGGCCACGCGCAAGTCGATGGCCGAGATCACGCCGGCACTGGTCGGCATCGGCCTGACGCTGTCGGCGGTATTCATCCCGATGGCCTTTTTTGCCGGCTCGGTGGGCGTCATCTACCGCCAGTTCTCGGTCACCATCGTCGCAGCCATGGCGCTGTCGGTGTTCGTCGCGCTCACGCTCACGCCGGCGCTGTGCGCCACCATCTTGAAGCCCCTGCCGCACGCCCACGGCCAGCGCGCGCTGCGCCGCGGGCCGCTGGGCCTGCTCGACCGCTTCTTCGTCTGGTTCAACCGCCACTTCGACGCGTCGAGCAACCGCTACCAGGGCTCGGTCGCGCGCCTGCTGCGCCGCACCGGCCGCATGACGGTGCTGTTCGCCGTGGTGCTGGCGGCCGTGGCCTTCATGTTCCACCGCCTGCCCACGTCGTTCCTGCCCAACGAGGACCAGGGCTTCGTGCGCGTCAACGTCACCCTGCCCTCGGGCGCCACCGACGCACGCCTGCAGGAGGTGATGGACCAGATCCGGCTGTACTTCAAGGACATGCCCGAGGTCTTCAGCACCAACGCCATCTTCGGCTTCAACGGCAACCAGAGCTCGGGCAGCATGTTCGTGCGCCTGACCTCGTGGGACGAGCGCCCGCTGGCCGAGCAGTCGTCGGAAGCGATCGCGCGCAAGGCGACGCAGGAATTGGCCCATATCCGCGACGCACGCATCTTCGTCACGCTGCCGCCGCCGGTGCGCGGCCTGGGCTCGGAGGCAGGCATCAATTTCGTGCTCAAGGACTTGAACGGCCTGGGCCACGCGGCGCTGGTCAAGGCCAAGGACGACATGATCGCCGCGGCACAGGACGAGCCCTCGCTGATCAACACGCGCACCACCGGCTTTGACGACACCTCCGAGCTGCGCGTGCAGGTCGACGACCGCAAGGCCGCGGCGCTGGGCGTGGCGACGGCCGACGTCAACAGCCTGCTGTCCAGCGCCATGGGCGGCACCTACGTCAACGACTTCATCCACCACGGCCGCGTCAAGCGCGTCTACATCCAGGGCGACGCGCCGTACCGCATGCTGCCGCAGGACATCGGCCGGTGGGCGGTGCGCAACAACAAGGGCGAAATGGTGCGCCTGGCGGCGTTCTCGACCACCGCCTGGTCCAGCGGCTCGCCCCAGCTGATGCGCTACAACGGCAGCCCGGCGCTGGAGATGCAGGCGGGCACCGCCGCCGGCGCCAGCTCGGGCGACGCGATGGACGCGATCGAGCGCATCATGCGCACCATGCCGCCGGGCATCGGCATGGAATGGACCGGTGCGTCGCTGCAGGAGCGCCAGTCGGGCCAGCAGGCTCCGCTGCTCTACGCGGTCTCCATCCTCTTCGTCTTCCTGTGCCTGGCCGCGCTGTACGAAAGCTGGAGCGTACCGTTCTCGGTCATGCTGGCCGTGCCGCTGGGCGTGATCGGCGCGCTGATTGCCACCTATACCCGCGGCCTGGCCAACGACGTGTACTTCCAGGTCGGCCTGCTGACCACCGTGGGGCTGGCGTCCAAGAACGCCATCCTGATCGTCGAGTTCGCGGTGCAGCTGCAGGAGCGCGGCCTCTCCCTGATCGACGCCACGGTGCAGGCAGTGCGCATGCGCCTGCGCCCCATATTGATGACGTCGCTGGCCTTTGGCTTTGGCGTGCTGCCGCTGGCGCTGGGCACCGGCGCCGGCGCCGGCGGGCGCCACGCCATCGGCACCGCGGTGCTCGGCGGCATGGTGTTCTCGACGATTCTGGGCATCTTCTTCGTGCCGGTGTTCTTCCTGGTCGTGCGCCGCGCGTTCACGCGCCGCGCTGCCGATGCCGCCGCAGACACCCCGGCCACGCCCGCCACGCCATGACCACCGCACCCCCCCACTCCCGCCGCCTGGCGCTGCTGGCCGCAGCGCCACTGCTGCTGACGGCCTGCATGTCGCTGGCCCCCGACTACGAGCGCCCCGCCCTGCCCGTGCCCGCACGGCTGGACGCAGGCGCCCCCAAGCAGCCCGCAAACGCAGCGCCCCTACCCGCGCCCGGCCCTCAGGCCTTTGTGCAGCCACCGCGCCTGCGCGCGCTGCTGGGCCAGGCGCTGGCCGACAACCGCGACCTGCGCCAGTCGCTGCTGGCCGTCGAGCGCGCACGGGCGCTGTACGGCGTCTCGCGCGCCGACCTGTGGCCGACGGTGAGCGCTGGCGCCGGCGCCAGCCGCGCACGCACCGCGGACGACCTCACCGCCGCAGGCCGCGCCAGCACCACCAGCCAGTACAGCGCCAGCATCGGCCTGGCCAGCTACGAGATCGACTTCTGGGGCCGCGTGCGCAACCTCAACGAAGCGGCGCTGCAGGAATTTCTGCGCAGCCAGGACAACCTGCAAAGCGCGCGCATTGCGCTGGTGGCCGAGCTGACCCAGGCCTGGGTGGCGCTGGACGCCGACGCCCGACGCCTGCAACTGGCCCGCGCCACGCTGCAGGCGCGCCAGCAGCAACTGCAGCTGACGGAGCAAAGCCACCGCCTGGGCGCAGCGTCCGCGCTGACGCTGGCGCAGGTGCAGACCACGGTGGACAGCGCCCGCGTCGACTTGGCCGCCACCCAGGCCCAGGTGGCGCGCGACCGCAACGCGCTGGACTTGCTGGCCGGCGGCCCGGTGCCCGCGCAGTGGCTGCCGCCCAGCGCCACTGCAGACGTCCCGGCACCGGCTGCCCCATCGCTCGACCAGGCCACCCGCGCGATGACCGAGCAGGCGCACCGGGCGCTGCTGACCGCGCCCGTCACCGCGCTGCCCGCGGTGGCGCCAAACCTGCCATCCAGCGTGCTGCTGGCGCGCCCCGACGTGCAGGCGGCCGAGCGCACGCTGGTGGCCAGCCACGCGCAGATCGGCGTGGCACGCGCAGCGTTCTTTCCCAGCATCACGCTCACTGCCTCGGCCGGCACCGCCAGCGACGAACTCTCGCGGCTGTTTGCCGGCGGCAACGGCACCTGGAGCTTTGCCCCGCAGATCCGCCTGCCGCTGCTGGACGGCGGGCGCAACCGCGCCAACCTGCGCGCCGCCGAGCTGGCACGCGACAGCGCCCAGGCGCAGTACGAGAAAGCCATCCAGAGCGCATTCCGCGAGGTGCGCGACGCGCTGGCCGACCGCGTCACGCTGGACGAGCGCCTGCAGGCGCAGCAGTCGCTGGTGGCGGCCAGCGAGCAGGCGCTGGAACTGTCGCAAGCGCGCTGGCGCCTGGGCGCCGACAACTACCTGTCCGTGCTCGACGCCCAGCGCAGCCTGTACGCGGCCCAGCAAGGCCTGATCGCGCTGCAACAGGCCGAGCAGGACAACCGCGTCGCGCTATACCGCGCGCTGGGCGGGCAGTGGCGCGGCGCGGACACCGCGCAGCCACGGGCGGATAACGGCACGAGCGGCGCGGATTGAACTGCGCCACGGGGCGCGGCCACGGCCTTGGGGCACAATGGCGCCCCTTTCGCGCCTCCTGCGCCCCGCCCGACATCCGACACCTGCCAGCGCCCGCCGGCGCACCGCCCATGCGCACCACCGGTTCCCGCCCCGCCGCCCCTCGCGGCGGTTTTTCGTCCAGCTTCGGCGCCCTGGCCGCCACGCTCGGCTCGGCCGTGGGCCTGGGCAACATCTGGAAGTTCCCGTCGCTCACCGGCGCCAACGGCGGCGCCGGTTTTCTGCTGGTCTACCTGCTGGCCACGCTGCTGATCGGCCTGCCGGTGATGATTGCCGAGATCACCATGGGCCGCCAGGCGCGCGCCAACCCCATCAGCGCGCTGCGCCAGCTCACGCCCGAGGATGCACGCCTGCCCTGGTGGCTGATCGGCGTAGCCGGCGTAGCCGCGGCCCTGCTCATCCTGTCGTTCTACTCCGAGGTCGTCGCCTGGGTCTTCGCCTACATGTTCAAGGCCTTGACGGGCAACCTGCTGCACGCCGATCCGGGGCGCACCCAGGCCACGTTCGACGCGCTGATCGCCTCGCCGCTGCAGACCGTGCTGTGGCAATGGGCGGTGCTGGTGTTCATCAGCGCCATCCTGCTGATGGGCGTGCGCGGCGGCATCGAGGCCATGACCCGCAAGCTCATGCCGCTGCTGTTCGTGCTGTTACTGCTGCTGGGCGCCTACAGCCTGACGCTGCCGGGCACGGCGCAGGCGCTGGCCTTTCTGTTCAAGCCCGAGTGGAGCCGCATCACGCCCGCCGTCGTGCTCACCGCAATGGGGCTGGCCTTCTTCAAGCTGTCGATCGGCATCGGCACGATGATGACCTACGGCAGCTACTTCACGCCCGGCCAGAACATCCCGGCCACCGCCACCCGCGTGATGCTGGCCGATCTGGGCGTCTCGCTGCTGGCGGGCATGGCCATCTTCCCGGCCGTGTTCAGCCTGGGCTTTGCGCCCAGCGCCGGCCCGGCGCTGGTGTTCATCACCATCCCCGCGGTGTTCGCGCAAATGCCCGGCGGCGCGGTGCTGCTGGCCGTGTTCTTCGTGCTCACGGCCATCGCCGCCACCGGCGCCATGCTCTCGATCATGGAGGTGCCGGTCGTCATCCTGTGCGAGCACCTGCACTGGCGCCGGCCCACGGCCATCCTGGCCACGCTGGCGGTGCTGATGGTGCTGGGCGCGGGCTGCGCGCTCAGCCTGAACCTGCTGGCGCACTTTCGCCCCGGCGGGCGCAGCCTGTTCGACTGGGCCGACCACCTGTCCTCCAACCTGCTGATGCCTACCTGCGGCATTGCGCTGGCGCTGTTCGTCGGCTGGGTCTGGGGCGACCGCGCCTTCGCCCAGGCGCTGTCCAGCCAGGGACGGACCGCCAACGCCGCGCTGGCGCGCATCCTGGGCTGGCTGCTGCGCTGGGTCACGCCACTGCTCATCCTGGTCGTCATGCTCGCTGGCCTGGGCATGCTGGGCGGTGCGCCATGACGGCAGCCCAGCGGTATGACGCCATCGTGCTGGGCGCGGGCGCGGCCGGCCTGATGTGCGCCGCCGTCGCCGGCCAGCGCGGCCTGCGCGTGCTGCTGCTCGACCACGCCGCGCGCGTGGCCGAGAAGATCCGCATCTCCGGCGGCGGGCGCTGCAATTTCACCAACCGGCTGCTGGACGCGCGTGCGCCGCAGCAGCACTACGTGGGCACCAACCCGCGCTTTGCCCGCTCGGCGCTGGCGCGCTACACGCCGCAGGATTTCATCGTCCTGGTCGAGCGCCACGGCATCGCCTGGCATGAAAAGCACAAGGGCCAGCTGTTCTGCGACGGCTCGGCGCAGGCCATCATCGACCTGCTGCTGGCCGAATGCGCGCGCGGGCGCGTCGAGCACCTGCAGCCCTGCCAGATTCGGAAGGTGTCGTTCGACGCTGCCCACGGCAGCTATTTACTGGATACCGAACGCGGCCCGGCAGAGGCGCCCAGCCTGGTCGTCGCCACCGGCGGTCTGTCCATCCCCAAGATCGGCGCGACCGACCTTGGCCACCGCCTGGCACGCCAGTTCGGCCTGCCGGTCACCGCGCTGCGCCCCGGCCTGGTGCCGCTGACCTTCGACGCCCAGCAGTGGGCGTCCTACGCGCAGCTGGCCGGCGTCAGCCTGCCGGTGCGCATTGCCTGCGGCGAGAAAAAGCAGCGCATGGCGTTCGACGAAGACCTGCTGTTCACCCACCGCGGACTGTCCGGGCCGGCGGTGCTGCAAATCTCCAGCTACTGGCACGCCGGCCAGGCGCTGCACATCGACCTGGCGCCGGGCGTGGACTTGGCGCAGGAGTTGCTGCAGGCCAAGGCGCAGTCAAAGAAACACATCGCCAACCTGCTCGCGCAGTGGCTGCCCGCGCGCCTGGCCGACGCCTGGTGCGCGCAAGAGCCGGCATGGCAGCGCCCGGTGAACGAGGCCAGCGACAAGGCGCTGCTGCAGCTGGCGGCGCAGCTGGCCGACTGGCGCATCACGCCGTCGGGCACCGAAGGCTGGCGCAAGGCCGAGGTGACGCTGGGCGGCGTGGACGTGCAGGCATTGCAGCAGCAGGACATGCAGGCGCGGGGGCAACCAGGGCTGTACTTCATCGGCGAGGTGGTCGACGTCACCGGCTGGCTGGGCGGCTACAACTTCCAGTGGGCCTGGGCCAGCGCCCTGGCCTGCGCGCAGGCCTTGCCAAAGACAGTTTGACGGTTATAATGCCCGACTTTGCTGGCAATCGCCCCGCCGGCCAAATACTAGTTACGAGACGGGGCACAACCGCCGCGCAAGGCTGACAGGCCCGATCTTCCTGCCAACCCGCTGCCGGCACAATCATTTCTGGATACCTTCACTGATGACGACCATTCGTGTAAAAGAAAACGAACCCTTTGACGTGGCCCTGCGCCGCTTCAAGCGCACCATCGAAAAGCTGGGCCTGCTCAACGATCTGCGCGCCCGCGAGTTCTACGAAAAGCCCACGGCCGAGCGCAAGCGCAAAAAGGCCGCAGCCGTCAAGCGCCACTACAAGCGCGTGCGCAGCATGCAGCTGCCCAAGAAGCTGTACTGATACAGCGCGGCGTTTCACTGCGCCCCAATCAACCCGCGCTCGGGACGCCTGGCGCGGGTTTTTTGTTTTCCGCATTCACTTTGGAGCACGCCATGAGCCTGAAAGCACAGATAACCGAAGACATGAAGACCGCGATGCGCGCCAAGGACAGCGCGCGCCTGGCCACCATCCGCCTGCTGCTGGCGGCGATCAAGCAAAAAGAGGTGGACGAGCGCATCGAGCTGGACGACGCCGCCGTCATCGCCGTGCTCGACAAAATGCTCAAGCAGCGCAAGGACAGCATCACCGCCTTCGAGGCAGCGGGCCGCCAGGATCTGGCCGATCAGGAAAAGGCCGAAACCACCGTGCTGCAGGCCTACCTGCCGGCGCGCATGTCGGACGACGAGGTGCGCCAGGCGGTGCAAGCCATCGTTGCCGAGCTGGGCGCCACGTCGCCCGCCGACATGGGCAAGGTCATGGGCGCGGTCAAGGCCCGCCTGGCCGGCAAGGCCGACATGGGCGCGGCCAGCGCCGCAGTCAAGGCAGCGCTGGCGGGTTGATTCCCAAGAGCAAACCACAACGATTTCAGGAGGAGACCGCCCATGCCCCGCTCCCACCGCATTGCCGTCATCGCCGGCGACGGCATTGGCCGCGAGGTCATGCCCGAGGGCCTGCGCGCCGTGCAGGCCGCGGCCACGCGCTTTGGCCTGGCACTGGAACTGCACGCCTTCGAGTGGGCAAGCTGCGAATACTACGCCCAGCACGGCCAGATGATGCCGGACGACTGGAAGGCGCAGCTATCGGGCATGGATGCGATCTACTTTGGCGCCGTGGGCTGGCCGGACACCGTGCCCGACCATGTGTCGCTGTGGGGCAGCCTGCTGAAGTTCCGCCGCGAGTTCGACCAGTACATCAACCTGCGCCCGGTGCGCCTGTTCGACGGCGTGCCCTGCCCGCTGGCGGGCAAGAAGCCCGGCGACATCGACTACCTGGTGGTGCGCGAGAATACCGAGGGCGAATACACCGCGCTGGGCGGCGTGATGTTCGAGGGCACCGAGCGCGAGATCGTGGTGCAGGAGTCGGTCTACTCGCGCGTGGGCGCCGAGCGGCTGTTGAAATACGCGTTCGACCTGGCGCAAAGCCGTCCGAAGAAGCACTTGTCGCTGGCCACCAAGAGCAACGGCATCGCGATCAGCATGCCCTGGTGGGACAGGCAGGCCGAGGCCATGGCCGCGCACTACCCGGGCGTCGCCTGGGACAAGCACCACATCGACATCCTGGCCGCGCGCTTCGTGCTGCAGCCCGAGCGCTTCGACGTGGTGGCCGCGACCAATCTGTTTGGCGACATCCTGTCGGACCTGGGGCCGGCGACGACCGGCACCATCGGCCTGGCGCCGTCGGCCAACCTCAACCCCGAGCGCCAATTCCCAAGCCTGTTCGAGCCGGTGCACGGCTCGGCGCCCGACATCTACGGCAAGAACATCGCCAACCCGATTGCGATGGTCTGGTCAGGCGCGCTGATGCTCGACCACCTGACCGGCGGCCAGGGCGCGGGCCGCGCGGCGCACGACGCCATCGTCAGCGCGATCGAAGCCGTGCTGCGCAGCGGCCCGCGCACACCCGACCTGGGCGGCAGCGCCGGCACGACCGAGGTGGGCGAGGCGATTGCCCGGCACATCGCCGGAGGGGCATAAAGGGCTGGGCAGTTCGGCTGATGCAGGCGGGCGCATCAGCGCCGCGCCGCCACCCAGCGCCCACCCAGCTGGTTCAGCGCCATGCCGGCCAGAACCGCCAGCGTGCCCAGCCACTGCAGCTGCGTGGGGCGCTCACCGAGCAGCAGCATGGCCGCCAGCAGGCCGATGACCGGCACCGGCATCGACAGCGGCCCCACGGTGCTGGCCGAATAGCGCTGCAGCAACTGCGTCCACAGCCCATAGCCCAGCAGCGTGGACGCGCCGGCCAGATAGGCCACCACGCCCAGCTCACGCCAGCCCAGCGCCAGCAGCTGCGCCTGCACCGCGACCACGCCGCCCTCCAGCCAGGCCGACAGCGCCAGCAGCGGCACGATGGGGAACACACTGCTCCAGACGATGAAGGGCACGGCGTCGTAGTCGCCATGGCGCGCCGCGTGGCGCGTGATCAGCGTGGCCAGCGACCACATCGCGGCCGAGCCCAGCGTCAGCACAAAGCCGGTCAGCGTCATGTCGCGCATCGACGCCCCATGCGCGCTGCCAATGAACACCAACCCCAGCGCCGCAATCACCATGCCCCACCACTGCCAGGGCTGGGGGCGCTCGTGCAGCCAGGCCGCGGCCATCAACACGGTGATGAAGGCCTGCGCCTGCAGCACCACCGACGCCATGCCGGCGGGCATGCCCACCTTCAGCCCGGTGAACAACAGGCCAAACTGCCCCACGCCCTGTACCAACCCGTAGGCGGCCAACAGGGCCCACGGCAGATTGGCCGGCCGACGCACGAACAGCAGCAGCGGCAGCGACGCGCCGGCAAAGCGCAGCGCCGACAGCAGCAGTGGCGAGAGCGTGAGCAGCCCCCACTTCATCACGACGAAATTGAGCCCCCAGGCGACGATGACCGCCAGCGCCTTGATCCAGTCGGCGCGCGCGAGGGCGGCACTCAACTGCCGGCCACCTTCATGCGGTTGACCAGGATGGAGCCCACGCGCTTGGCGCCCATGCCGTAGGCGTCGGCACCGACGGCCTCGATGCCCTTGAACATGGTCTTGAGGTTGCCGGCGATGGTGATCTCCTGCACCGGAAAGGCGATCTCGCCGTTCTCGACCCAGAAACCGCTGGCGCCGCGCGAGTAGTCGCCGGTGACGTAGTTCACGCCCTGGCCCATCAGCTCGATGACGAACAGTCCTGTGCCCAATTTTTTCAGCATCGCGTCCAGGTCGTCACCGGCGCGGGTGCGCCGCGAGGTCAGCTCCAGGTTGTGCGACCCGCCGGCGTTGCCCGTGGTGCGCATGCCCAGCTTGCGCGCCGAGTAGCTCGACAGGAAATAGCCCGCGACGCGCCCGCCGTCGACCACCTTGCGCGGCGCGACGCGCACGCCCTCGTCGTCGTACGGCGAGCTGCCCTTGCCGCCAATGACGAACGGGTCTTCATGGATGTCGATGTGCGCCGGGAAGATGCGCTTGCCCAGCGCGTCGACGAGAAAGCTGCTCTTGCGGTACAGCGCGCCGCCGCTTACGGCCTGCGTGAACGCGCCCAGCAGGCCGGCGGCCACCGGCGCCTCGAACAGTACCGGGCATTCGATGGTCGGAATCTTGCGCGCGCCCAGGCGCGAGAGCGCGCGTTCGGCTGCGTAGCGGCCCACGGCCTCGGGCGATGCCAGGTCGGCGGCGTCGCGCTCGCTGGTGTACCAGGCGTCGCGCTGCATCTGGCCGCGCCGCCCGGGCAGCGACGCAATCGGCGCCACCGACAGGCTGTGGCGCGAGCTTGCATAGCCGCCGCGAAAGCCGCGCGTGTGCGCGCTGAAGAAATGGCTTTGCTGCGCCGACACGCCCGCACCCTCGCTGTTGGTGATGCGCCGATGCGTGGCCAGCGCCGCCGCCTCGCACTCAAGCGCCAGGCGCGCGGCTTCCTCGGCATCGACCATCCAGGGATGGAACAGCTGCAGGTCGCGGTGCTCGGCCTGCAGCGCAATGTCCTCGGCATCGGGCAGGCCGGCGGCCGGGTCTTCGGCGGTGAAGCGCGCAATGTCGTAGGCTGCCTGCACCGTGCGCTGCACCGCCTCGGGCGAGAAGTCGGAGGTGCTGGCATTGCCCCGGCGCTGGCCGATGTATACGGTCACGCCCAGCGACTTGTCGCGGTTGCGCTCCACGGTCTCCAGCTCGCCCTTGCGCACGTTGACCGACAGGCCGCAGCCCTCGGAGGCGTCGGCGCCCGCATCGGTCGCGCCCAGCTTGCGGGCATGTGCCAGCGCCTGGTCGACCAGGTCTTCGAAAAAGACACGGGAATAGCTGAAACCCGTCTGCGCCTGCGCGCTGTCTGAAGAAACGGAAGAAATGGAGGAGGCGCGCGGCGTGCGCGAAGCGGTGTGATTCATAGCGACGGCTATGATACTTGCCCCTTCGCACCTGCTGCGCCCGCCGTCCCCGTTGCCCGGGCCGCGCACCGCATTTCTTTCTGCCATGTCCCGCAAACCCCAAAAAGGCTATTACGTCAAAGGCCGCTTCGTTGCCGAAGGCAGCGAGCTGGATCTTCAGCTCAAGGCCGAGCTCAAAGGCACCGAGGTCAGCAAGACCGACCTCAAGCGCGAGAGCGACGCCCTGCAGCGCCTTGGCCAGGACTTGCTGCAGCTGCGCGCCGACCTGCTCGAACGCCTGGAGCTGCCCGAAAAACTGCTCGACGCGCTGGCCCAGCACAAGCGCATCACCGACTTCGAAGGCAGCCGGCGCCAGATGCAGTTCATCGGCAAGCTGATGCGCAAGCTGGACGAGGATCAGGTCGATGCCATCCGCGCGGCGCTTGCCGAGCAGCAAAGCGGCAGCGCCGAGGACACCCTGGTGCTGCATCTGAGCGAGCAATGGCGCGCGCGCCTGCTGGCCGACGACCAGGCGCTGGCGCAATGGATGGAGCAATACCCCGGCACCGACAGCCAGCAGCTGCGCGCGCTGATCCGCCAGGCGCGCAAGGATGCGCCGCCCGAGGGGCGCGCCAGCGTCTCGCAAGGCCTGGCGCCGCGCAAGAGCCGGGCCTTTCGCGAGCTGTTCCAGATGCTGCGCGAACACATTACAGTGGAGCGCCAACAACAGACCTGACAACGCCAACGACGAGGAGACACGCCATGACCCAGCCCGCCACCACCCCCGAGCCCGTCACCATCGGCATCGTCTCCGTCAGCGACCGCGCCAGCAGTGGCACCTACCAGGACAAGGGCCTGCCCGCGCTGCACGACTGGCTCAAGCGCGCGCTGCACAACCCGATCACCTTCGAGCCGCGCCTGATCCCCGACGAGCAGGAGCGCATCAGCGCCACGCTGGTGGAGCTGGCGGACATGGGCTGCTCCCTCATCCTCACTACCGGCGGCACCGGCCCCTCGCCGCGCGACGTGACGCCCGAGGCAACGCTAGCCGTGGCCGACAAGGAGATGCCCGGTTTTGGCGAGCAGATGCGCCGCATCAGCCTGCACTTCGTGCCCACGGCCATCCTGTCGCGCCAGGTGGCCGTGGTACGCGGCAGCAGCCTGATCATCAACCTGCCCGGCCAGCCCAAGGCGATCGCCGAGACGCTGGAGGGCCTCAAGGACGGTGCGGGCGAGCAGCTCGTTCCCGGCATTTTTGCCGCCGTGCCCTACTGCATCGACCTGATCGGCGGCCCCTACCTGCAGACGCGCGATGCGGTGTGCAAGGCCTTCCGACCCAAGAGCGCGGCGCGCTGACGCGTCCCGTCCGCTACACAGGCAGATTCAAGAAAACCCGCGCAGTTCGGCCCATTCCTCCCAGGGCGCACGCGTGGAGCGCAGGGCGTTGATGGGCGCGGCCCTGTCTTCATAACCCAGCGCAACGCCGCAGGCCACGTGGTAGGGCTCGGGCAGCGCCAGCGCCTGCTGCAGCGTGCCGGCGTAGCGGCGCCAGAACCCTTGCGCGCAGGTGGCCAGGCCGTGGTGCACTGCCAGCAGCATCAGCGACTGCAGGTAAATCCCCAGATCGGACCACTGCGGCAGGCCCATGCGCTCGTCCACACAGACGAAGATACCCACCGGGGCGCCGAAGAACGCCGCGTTCCTGGCCAGTTGCTCCAGGCGCGCGGCCCTGTCCTCGCGCGGAATGCCGATGGTGCGGTACAAGTCCTCGCCATTGGCAAAGCGGCGCGTGCGGTAGGGCTCCCACAGGCTGGGCGGGTAGGACTGGTTGGCGGGGCCGTTCTCGGCCTCGGCACGGGCCACGGCGGCAAGCACTTGCCGCAATGGCTCGCCGGTCAGCGCCAGCACGCGCCAAGGCTGCAGGTTGCCGCCCGACGCGGCCTGGGCCGCCTCGCACAGCAGCGTCTGCACCAGCGCGGCCGGCGGTACCTCAGGCAGGAAGGCGCGCACCGAACGGCGCTGGCGCAGGGCTTGGGGGACGTCCATGGGGAAAATTCCTGTCGTTCGACAACGCGCAAGCACGCCCGCGCGCCGCGGCCACTATTTGCCGATGATGTCGTTGAGCCTGGCGGCCGGGAACTGCTCCTGCAGGGCGGCGTCGCCGGGCACGCAGTCACCGCCCTGGTGCGTGGCCTGCGAGAGCTTCTCGATCGCCTGCCACAGCAAGGTGATCTGGTGCTCCTGCGTCGCCGCGCTGTCGACCAGCCCGCGCATGGCCTGCGTCAGCGGGTCGTCCTGCTGCGCGGTCACGCCATAGGCGCTGAACTTGGGCGGCTCGTCCCGGTGCTGCTCGGTCACGTCGGCGCTGTGGCCCGCCTTGGAGGGAACGATGCGCGCCGGTATGCCCACCGCCGTGGCGCCCGCCGGCACCGGCTTGATGACGACCGCGTTGCTGCCGATCTTGGCGCCGTCGCCCACCTCGAAGCCGCCCAGAACCTTGGCGCCGGCGGCAACCACCACGTCGCGCCCCAGCGTGGGATGGCGCTTGGCACCCTTGTACAGCGAGGTGCCGCCCAGCGTCACGCCGTGGTAGATGGTGCAGCCGTCGCCCACCACCGCCGTCTCGCCGATCACGACGCCCATGCCGTGGTCGATGAAGACGCGCTCGCCGATCACCGCGCCGGGGTGGATCTCGATGCCGGTGAACCAACGTCCCAGGTGCGAGATGAATCGCCCCAGCCACTTCAGGCCATGCAGCCAGCACCAGTGCGCGCCGCGCTGCAGCCAGATGGCGTGCAGCCCCGGGTAACAGGTCACCACCTCGAAGCGGCTGCGCGCGGCCGGGTCGCGTTCAAGAATGCACTGGATGTCCGATCGCAGGCGGGAAAACATGGGGTTGTCGTTATGGATGGAAAATGGTTTCGGAGTCTAGCGGCTTCGCTGCGCCGCCTCGATCATCGCCTTGGCGACACCGCGCAGGATGTGGATTTCCTCCTGCGTCGGCTGCGCGCGGTTGAACAGCTGGTTCAGGCGCGGCATCAGTTTCTTGGGCGCCTGCGGATCCAGAAAGCCGACGCTCTCCAGCGCCTGCTGCCAGTGCGCCAGCATGCCCGCCAGCTGCGCCGCGTCGGCGCGCGCGGCTGGCGGGCCGCTGCACGCGCCAGGCCCTTCGCCCTGCGGCTCCAGCAGTTCCAGCGCCAGGCGCCACTCGTAGGCAATCAGTTGCACCGCAGCGCCCAGGTTGAGCGAGCCGAACTGCGCATTGGTCGGAATCGACAGCGCCACGTCGCAGCGGTACACGTCCTCATTGGCCATGCCAAAGCGCTCGCAGCCAAACAGGAAGGCAATGCCCTGCCCCAGGGGCGAATGCGCCGCCTCGCCGTCCGCTTCACCGCCTGCCGCTGCCGCGCGCGCGGCCAGCTCCTGGTGCACCAGCGCCTGCAGGTGCGCGCGCGGCGTGCGCGTGGGCGGGCCAAAGTCGCGCGGCGTCATCGCGGTGGCGCACAGATGGCTCACGCCGTCCAGTGCCTCGTCCAGCGTGGCGACGATGCGCGCGTTGGCCAGCACGTCTGTGGCGCCGCTTGCGCGCTGGATGGTCTCCTCGCGGCGCAGCACATTGGGCCAGCGCGGCGCCACCAGCACCAGCTCGCCAAAACCCATGGTCTTGATGGCGCGCGCCGCAGCGCCCACGTTGCCCGCATGGCTGGTCTGAATCAGGATGAAGCGCGTATGCATTGCCCGATTGTCGCAGCCACCCATGCAGGCCCGGGGCCATGCAGATAAAATCGCTCCTTTGCGCCGCGCATCGCCGCTGGCAGCAACCCCGGCCGCAGCGCCGCTACGCACATCCCCCACAATTCATGTCGTCCAGCCAACACCCCATGCTCAACGTGGCCGTCAAGGCCGCCCGCGCCGCAGGCGCGATCATCAACCGCGCCGCCCTCGACGTCGAGGCCGTGCGCGTATCGCAAAAGCAGATCAACGATTTCGTCACCGAGGTCGACCAGGCGGCCGAGCAGGCCATCATCGACACGCTGCTCACCGCCTACCCCGGCCATGCCATCCTGGCCGAAGAGTCGGGCAGCGAGCGCGGCTCGCGCCACTCGGACTATCAGTGGATCATCGACCCGCTGGACGGCACCACCAACTTCATCCACGGCTTTCCGGTCTATTGCGTCAGCATCGCGCTGGCATTCAAGGGCCGCATCGAGCACGCCGTGGTCTACGACCCCACGCGCAACGACCTGTTCACCTCCACGCGCGGGCGCGGCGCCTTCATGAACGACAGGCGCATCCGCGTCTCCAAGCGCACGCGGCTGGGCGAATGCCTGATCGCCACCGGCTTTCCCTTCCGCCCGGGCGACGACTTCCAGACCTACCTCCTGATGATGAGCGACGTGATGCAGCGCACCGCTGGCCTGCGCCGCCAGGGCGCCGCGGCGCTGGATCTGGCCTATGTCGCCGCGGGCTTCAGCGACGGCTTCTTCGAATCCGGCCTATCGATCTGGGACGTGGCCGCTGGCGGCCTGCTAGTCACCGAAGCCGGCGGCCTGGTAGGCAATTTCTCGGGCGAGGCCGACTTCCTGGAGCAGCGCGAATGCCTGGCCGGCAACCCGCGCATCTACGGCCAGCTGGTCACGCTGCTGGGCAAATACAGCAAGTTCGCCACCGCCGGCGACAAAGCCACGGTGCGCCAGGCGCTGCAGCGCAAAAAAGACGCGGCGCAGCCGGCCGAGACCTCGAATGACGCCAGCATCGATGAAGCCCAGGCCGATCAGCCCCAGGACGACGAGAGCGCGCCCGACTGACGCGCAGGCCTGCCCGGCGCAGGCGTGCACAGCCCATAAGCACATTGCCAAACGGTCTATGCACTGCGCGGCCCTCCTGCCCAAGAGCGCGCATACTTTGCCGGTTCACCGCGCGGCTGTCGCGCACTGCGAGGAATCACCATGAAGCTGCTCAAGAAAATCTGCCTGGCCGCCGGCATTGCCACTGCGGCGCTGCTGGCCCAGGCGCCTGCCGTCGCAGCAGGCGACGACCTGGCGGCCATCCAGAAGGCCGGCGTGATCCGCATCGGCACCGAAGGCACGTATGCGCCCTTCACCTTCCACCAGCCCTCGGACAACCAGCTGGTGGGTTTTGACGTGGAGATCGGCCGCGCCATCGCCGCCAAGCTGGGCGTCAAGCCCGAGTTCGTCGAGGGCAAGTGGGACGGCCTGATCGCCGGACTCAACGTCAACCGCTACGACGTGGTCATCAACCAGGTGGGCATCTCGCCCGAGCGCCAGGCCAAGTACGACTTCTCCAAGCCCTACATCGCCTCGGCCGCAGCGCTCGTCGTGCGCGCCGACAACGACGCAATCAACGGCTTTGCCGACCTCAAGGGCAAGCGCTCGGCCAACAGCATCAGCAGCAACTTTGCCAAGCTGGCCGAGGCCAACGGCGCGCAGGTGGTGGCAGTGCAGGGCTTCAACGACGCCATCGCGCTGCTGCTGGCGGGCCGCGTGGATGCCACCGTCAACGACTACCTGTCCTACCTGGACTTCAAGAAGCAGCAGCCGCAGGCCAAGGTGAAGGTGGTGGCGCAGGACGACAGCGCCGAGTTCGGCCGCTCGGGCGTGCTGATGCGCAAGGGCCAGGCGCCGCTCAAGGCCGCCATCGACAAGGCGCTGGACGAGATCGTCGCCGACGGCAGCTACCGCCAGATTTCCGAGCGCTACTTTGGCGAGGACCTCTCCGCCAAGCTGCGCTGAGTCCACGGCTTCGACTCCCGAGGATTCGTGCCCGACTGGCTCCATTTGATGCAGCAATCCCTCTGGCCACTGCTGGTCGGAGGGATCAAGTTCACCGTCCCGCTGGCGCTGTTGTCGTTCGCCTTCGGCCTGCTGCTGGCCTTCTGGGCGGCGCTGGCACGGCTGTTCGCCCCGGCGCCCATCGTCTGGCTGGTGCGTTTCTACATCTGGCTGATCCGCGGCACGCCGCTGCTGGTGCAGCTGTTCGTGATCTTCTACGGCCTGCCCAGCGCGGGCATCGTGCTGGATCCGCTCACCGCGGCGCTCATCGGCTTCTCGCTCAACGTCGGCGCCTACAACGCCGAGGTGATCCGCGGCGCCATCGAGGCCATTCCGCGCGGCCAGTGGGATGCCGCCTACGCCATCGGCATGACGCGCGCGCAGGCCATGCGCCGCACCGTGCTGCCGCAGGCGGCGCGCGTGGCCGTGCCGCCGCTGGCCAATTCCTTCATCGCGCTGGTGAAGGACACGTCGCTGGCCGCCGTCATCACCGTGCCCGAGATCTTCCAGGCCGCGCAGCGCATCGCCTCGGTCACCTACGAGCCGCTGGTGCTCTACGTGGAGGCCGCGCTGATCTACCTGGTGCTGTGCTCGGTGCTCTCGTCGGCCCAGGTACGGCTGGAGCGCTATTTCAGCCGCCACGCCATCTTTGCCGAGGGCCAGCGATGACCATCGCCCTGCAGGACATCCGCAAATCCTTTGCCGGCACCGAGGTGCTGCACGGCATCAGCGTGGAGATCGCCCCCGGCCAGGTCACCGCGCTCATCGGCCCGTCAGGCAGCGGCAAGAGCACGCTGCTGCGCTGCGTCAACCTGCTGGAGATTCCCGACAGCGGCACGCTGACCCTGGGCGACGAGCGCCTGAGCTTCACCCCGGGCGTGCGCCCGGCGCAGGACGCGATCCAGCGCATCCGCCTGCAGACGGGCATGGTGTTCCAGAACTTCCAGCTGTTTGCGCACCAGAGCGCGCTGCAGAACGTGATGGAGGGACTGGTCACCGTCAAGCGCTGGCCGCGCGAGCGCGCACGAGCACGCGCGCTGCAGCTTCTGGACAAGGTGGGCCTGCACGACAAGGCCGACGCCTGGCCCAACAACCTCTCGGGCGGGCAGCAGCAGCGCGTGGCCATTGCCCGCGCGCTGGCGCTGGAGCCGGCGGTGCTGCTGTGCGACGAGCCGACATCGGCGCTCGACCCCGGCCTGGCCGCCGAGGTGGTCTCGGTGCTCGGCGACCTGGCGCGCGAGGGCATGACCATGCTGATGGCCACCCACGACCTGCGCCTGGCCGCGCAGATCGCCAGCCACACGGTGTTCATGCAGGACGGCAACGTCGTCGAAGCAGGCGGCGCCCGCACGATCTTCGAGAACGCGCAGGACGCCCGCACCCGCGACTTCGTGCGCACGCTCACCCAGGGCTGAGCCCGGTCTCCAATCCGCAGGAGAAATCACGCCGCCGCGCGCAATGGCCTGCAGCGCCGCGCGGCAGTCGAGGCGGCCGTACAGTCCGTTGCCGCGGTGGCCGCCGAGGGTGCCGGGCGCGGACAGCACGGCATGGCCCTCGGCATCGAGTTGCACGTTGATGTCTTCCCAGTCCAGACGGTCGAGCTTGGCGCCGAATGGGGTCATGGGCCGATGCGCCATCAGTCAATTGACTCCCGGCGCAGCAGTTCGCGCTTGCGCTCCACGCCCCAGCGGTAGCCGCCCAGTTGGCCGTCGCGCCGCACGACGCGGCGGCACGGGATGGCGACGGCGATGTGGTTTGCCCCGCAAGCCTGTGCCACGGCGCGCGTTGCTTTGGGTGCGCCGATGCGCGCGGCAACGTCGGCGTAGCTCACCGTCGTGCCCGGCGGAATCTCGCGCAGGGCACGCCACACGCGCTCCTGAAACGCCGTGCCGCGCACGTCCAGCGGCAGGTGCAGCCCCATGGACGGCGCTTCGACGAAGCCCACGACTTCGGCCACCAATTGCTCAAACTCGGCATCGCCGCCGATGATCTCGGCCTTGGGAAACTGGTCCTGCAGTTCGCGCACGAGCCGATCCGGATCGTCACCCAGCAGGATGGCGCAGATGCCGCGCTGGCTCTGCGCCACCAGGATCGCCCCCAGCGCGCACTGGCCCACGGCAAAGCGGATGACCGCACCGACGCCACCCTCGCGCCAGTCCCGCGGGCGCATGCCCAGCCGCTGACCGGAGGCCTCGTAAAACCGGCTGTCGGAGTTGAACCCCGCGCCGTAGATGGCGTCGGTAATTGATGCATGCGGGCTGCTCAATTCCTCACGCAGTCTGCGGGCGCGCCAGGCGGCGCCGTAGGCACTGGGCGTCAATCCGGTCTCGGCCTTGAACATGCGATGAAAGTGGTATGGGCTCATACCGATCTCGGCCGCCAGATCGGCCAGGGGAAGTGGTGTCTGCGCGGTCTCGATCAGGCGGCAGGCGCAGGCCACTCGTGCTGCGCGCTCAGCCGCGGCGCTGACCTGATCACCATGGGCTCGGTGGCTCCTGCGGTAGCCTGCTTCCTCGGCAGCCTCGGCCGAGTCGAAGAATTCCACGTTCTCGCGCTTGGGCAGGCGCGCCGCGGAGCCAGGTTGCCGGTACACGCCCGTGGTGCGCGTAGCGTAGACCCAGCCGTCGGCGGCGACGTCGCGTGCTTGTACTGCGGCCCAGCGTGCTTCAGCGGTGTCGTAGGTCTGGGTGTTCATGTCATGTGTCCTGCAATCTTGCATCCTGGGAGTCAGGATAGGCCGGAGTTCGACCGCAAGCACTCTGATTCTTGCGGCTGAATTCTTCTAGGGCCTGTTAACGCTATTTTTGGCGGTGCGAACATACTCAAAAC
>PGEI01000033.1 GCA_002894305.1 Comamonadaceae bacterium CD01 | reverse complement strand
GCACCTTGTCCAGGCCACCAGCATGGCCTGCGGCGCGCGCCTCGATTGCAGCTTTTTGCTGCATTGCGGGCATCATGAAAAGATCGTAAACACGCTCTGAGTGCCGCCATGAACGAACAAGGGCGCCCACAGTGGCGCCCTTGTTGTTTTGCCGTCAGCTTCAGTGAATCAGACCGCCGTCACCTTGGTGATGCTGGTGACGAACTGGCCCGAGGCGATGCGCTTTTGCCACTCGGCCGGGCCGGTGACGTGGGCGCTGGTGCCGCCGGCGTCCACCGCGACGGTGACGGGCATGTCGACCACGTCGAACTCGTAGATGGCTTCCATGCCCAGATCCTCGAAGCCGACCACGCGCGCCTTCTTGATCGCCTTGCTGACCAGGTAGGCTGCGCCGCCGACGGCCATCAGGTAGGCGCTCTGGTTGTCCTTGATGGCCTCGATGGCGACCGGGCCGCGTTCGGACTTGCCGATCATCGCGATCAGGCCGGTTCTCTCCAGCATCATGCGGGTGAACTTGTCCATGCGCGTGGCGGTGGTCGGGCCGGCGGGGCCGACGACTTCATCGCGTACCGGGTCGACCGGGCCGACGTAGTAGATCACGCGGTTGGTGAAGTCCACGGGCAGCGGCTCGCCCTTGGCCAGCATGTCTGCAATGCGCTTGTGCGCCGCGTCGCGGCCGGTCAGCATCTTGCCGTTCAAGAGCAGGCGGTCGCCCGGCTTCCAGCTGGCCACTTCCTCCTTGGTGAGCTGGTTCAGGTCGACGCGGCGGCTCTTGGTGTAGTCGGGCGCCCATTCCACCTGGGGCCACAGGTCCAGGCTGGGAGCTTCCAGGTAGACCGGGCCGCTGCCGTCCATCACGAAGTGCGCGTGGCGCGTGGCCGCGCAGTTGGGGATCATCGCCACGGGCTTGCTGGCCGCGTGCGTGGGATACATCTTGATCTTGACGTCCAGCACCGTGGACAGCCCGCCCAGGCCCTGGGCGCCAATCCCGAGGGCGTTGACCTTCTCGTACAGCTCCAGGCGCAGTTCCTCGACCTGGTCGAGCTTGTCGCCGCGCGCGGCCTTGGCCTGCAACTCGTACATGTTCAGGTCTTCCATCAGGCTTTCCTTGGCCAGCAGCACGGCCTTCTCGGCCGTTCCGCCAATGCCGATGCCCAGCATGCCCGGCGGGCACCAGCCCGCGCCCATGGTTGGCACGGTCTTGAGCACCCAGTCGACCAGGTCGTCGCTCGGGTTCATCATGATGACCTTGGACTTGTTCTCGCTGCCGCCGCCCTTGGCCGCGACGGTCACGTCCAGCTTGTCGCCCGGCACGATCTGCACGTTGATGACGGCGGGCGTGTTGTCGCGGGTGTTCTTGCGCGCGAACAGCGGATCGGCGACGACGCTGGCGCGCAGCGTGTTGTCCGGGTTCAGGTAGCCGCGGCGCACGCCTTCGTTGATCGCGTCCTCCAGGCTCTGGTCGGCGGCAAAGCCCTCGAAGCGCACGCCCATGCCCACCTTCAGGAAGACGTTGACGATGCCCGTGTCCTGGCAGATCGGCCGGTGGCCGGTGGCGCTCATCTTGCTGTTGGTGAGGATTTGCGCCATCGCGTCCTTGGCAGCTGGGCTTTGCTCACGCTCGTAGGCACGCGCCAGGTGCTGGATGTAGTCGGCAGGGTGGTAGTAGCTGATGTACTGCAGTGCAGCAGCGACGGACTCCACCAGGTCGTCGTAACGGATGGTCGTGCTCATGGGTTCGAATCAGGAAGTGTCAACGGGGGAAGGGGCGCCAGGGCGGCCCGGGGCGGGGTGCTGCGGCGGCGGCAGGCAGCCGGCCCGGCGCCGTCCAGAACCGGCCAATTATCCCCATTCAAGCTTGCATGGCGCTGATGGCGAGCGCAATGTCTTTCGATGTGGCGTAGATTGCATGGCCGCGGCCCGCGTCTGTTGGCGCACCGGCATTGCACGCAAAGGAGCCCATTCGCATGACAGAACCGACACGTACCGAATACGACAGCTTTGGTGCCATCGAAGTGCCCGCCGCGCAACTGTGGGGTGCGCAGACGCAGCGCTCGCTGGGCAATTTCGCGATCTCGGGCGAGCACCAGCCGCTGGAGCTGATCCGCGCGCTGGCGCTGGTCAAGCAGGCAAGCGCCACCGTGAACCACGCGCTCGGGCTGCAGGACGAGGCGAAGACGCGGGCCATCGTGGCTGCAGCGCAGGAGGTGCTGGACGGTGCGCATGACGGCGAGTTCCCGCTGGTCGTGTGGCAGACGGGCTCCGGCACGCAGACCAATATGAACGTCAACGAGGTGCTGGCCAACCGCGCCAGCGAGCTGCTGGGCGGTGAGCGCGGCAAGGCGCGCCTGGTGCACCCCAACGACGACGTGAACCGCAGCCAGTCGAGCAACGATGTGTTTCCGACGGCGATGCACGTGGCTGCGGTGCAGGCGATCGCCGCGCGGCTGCTGCCGGCGCTCGAGCGCCTGCACCAGACGCTGGACGCCAAGGCGCGGGCGTTCGACGACATCGTCAAGATCGGCCGCACCCATCTGCAGGACGCCACGCCGCTGACGCTGGGCCAGGAGATATCGGGCTGGGCCGCGCAGCTGGCGCAGGCGCGCGGCCATCTGCAGGCGGCGCTGCCCGGGCTGTACGAGCTGGCGCTGGGCGGCACGGCGGTGGGCACCGGGCTGAACGCCCCGGCGGGCTATGCCCAGGGCGTGGCGCAGGAGCTGGCGCGGCGCACCGGCTTGCCGTTCATCACCGCGCCCAACAAGTTCGCCGTGATGGCCGCGTGCGACGCGCTGGTGCATGCGCACGGCGCGCTCAAGACGCTGGCCGCCAGCCTGATGAAGATTGCCAACGACGTGCGCTGGCTGGCCAGCGGGCCCCGAAGCGGCATTGGCGAGATCAGCATTCCCGAGAACGAGCCGGGCTCGTCCATCATGCCCGGCAAGGTCAATCCGACGCAGTGCGAGGCGCTGACCATGCTGGCCGCCCAGGTCATGGGCAACGACGTGGCGATCAATATCGGCGGCTCCAGCGGCAACTTCGAGTTGAACGTGTTCCGCCCGATGATTGCGCAAAACTTCCTGCAAAGCGTGCGCCTGCTGGCCGACGGCATGAACAGCTTCAACGATCACTGCGCCGTGGGCATCGAGCCCAACCGCGCGCGCATCGACGACCTGGTGGGCCGGTCGCTGATGCTGGTGACCGCGCTCAACACCCACATTGGCTACGACAAGGCGGCCGAGATTGCCAAGCGCGCCCACCACGAGGGCAGCAGCCTGCGCGAGGCGGCGATTGCCAGCGGCCACCTGACGGCCGAGCAGTTCGACGCCTGGGTGGTGCCGGCGAACATGGTGGGGCGCTGAGCGCAGCCGCAGTCGGGCAGGGGCTTATTGCGTCTTGCCCGCCGCCGCCAGCGCCTGGGCGATCCAGTCGTCCCACTCGGCCTGGTGGGCGCGGATCCAGGCCTGGACGTGGCGCTCGATGTCGGCCGGCTTGTTGGCCCCTTCGTGCATCGCCTGGTTCTGGCTGTTGATGTCGGCCACGGCCAGGTGGATGTGCGACATGAAGGACTTGGCCGCCGGGTTGGCATCGATGAACCGGCGGTTGGCGACGATGTGCTGCGTTGCCAGCGGCCAGCCGTAGTTCTTGCCGTTGGGCTGCGCGCTGTCGACGATCTTGCCGTCCACCTTCAGCCCCGAGAACGGCACCTGCAGGAACACCACGTCGCGCCCTGGCTTGAGCACGTTGCTCACCCAGTACGGCATCCAGGTGTAATAGAAGATTGGCTTGCCCAGCTTGTAGCGCGCGATGGCGTCGGCCATCATCGCCGCGTAGTCGCCCTGCACGTGGTCGATGGAGGGGCGCAGGCCATAGGCGTCCAGGTGGCTCTCTATGTCTTTCTCGCAGCCCCAGCCGGGCGGGCAGCCGGTCAGGTTGGCACGGCCGTTGCCGTCGGTGTCGAACAGCCTGGCAATTTTCGGGTCGCTCATCTGAGCGATGTTGGTGATGCCGTAGGCGTCGGCCGTCTTCTTGTCGATCAGGTAGCCGTTGATGTTGTCCGGGATGAAGACGCCGCTGCGCCACAGCTTGGCGCCGGCGCCGGCGTTGCGGTAGTAGTCCTGGTGCGAGGGCAGCCAGTGGTCGGCCAGAAAAGTGGCGTCGCCCTCGGCCACGGCCAGGTGGGCGGCGGGCAGGTCCAGCTCCTGGATGGGCCCGACGCTGTAGCCCAGCTGCTGCAGGCCGCGGGCGACCAGCAGCGTCTGGAAGGTCTCCTCGGCCAGCGTGGTCTTGGCCGGAATGACGCGCACGCCGTTGCCGGGCAGGGCGGTGCCGGCAGTCAGGCCGAGCACGGCGGCCATCAGGCAGTGGACAAGGCGGCGACGCGAAATCATGGAGGTCTCCTGGGGTGTGTGCGCGCTCAGACCGTAAATACGCTCTCAGAACGAGTGGCGGATGCCAGCCATCGTACCGATGCGCGTGCTGCGGTGCACGCCGGTTGCCGCTGCGCCGGCCCAGTACTCGGTCTCGCGGCCGACGGCGCCGTCGTGCAGGCGCACCGCGTCCAGCGACAGGTACAGGCTGGTGCGCTTGCTGAGCGCGTAGTCCAGCACCGCGGCCAGCGCATTGGCACGGCCGCTGCCCAGCAGCAGCGGCGTGGCCTGGTACTGCGTCGTGACGTTGCGGTTCTGCCGGTAGTGGTACCAGGCACCGGACAGGTGCAGCGCGGGCGTCAGCTGGCGGCCCAGGCCGACGTAGGCGATGTCCTGGCGCGCGTGGCTTGCGCTTTCGCGGTGCGCCAGGTAGCCGGCGTAGGCGGTGGTGGCGCCAAACGCATACGAGCCGGCCAGCGCGTATGTGCGCTCGGTGCCGGCGCCGCTGGCGCTGCGCTGCTGGTCGTAGGCCACGCCCAGTGCCAGTGCGCCGTCCCGGTACAGCGCGCCGGCGCCCAGTGTCTGGCCGCGGCGTGCGCTGCCCGGCTGCTCGCCGAAGCCGTAGTCCAGCTGCAGCTTCACCGGCCCGATCTGCTGCTGGTAGACCACGCTGTTGTCGATGCGGTAGCCCTGGTAGAACACGTCGCCGCCCAGGTAGACCGGATCGGACCAGAAAATGCCCCAGGTCTGGTCGAGCGGGTTGAACTCCCAGGCGACGTTGTTGAGCGCGTTGTACTGGCGTCCCAGCGACAGCTGGCCCCAGTCGCCCTGCAGGCCGACGAAGGCCTGTCGATCCCAGAAGGTGGCGGCGTTGGCCGAGGCGCCGCTGTCCATGGCGACGCCGTGCTCCAGCGTGAAGACGGCCTTGTTGCCGCCGCCCAGGTCTTCCTGGCCGCGCAGGCCGATGCGGCTGCCGCCGATGCCGCTGCCGACCAGCTCGCTCTTGTGGTGGTGCCGCGCGTCGATGTTGTGCGTGTAGCGCACGGCGGTGCTGGCCAGGCCGTAGAGCGTGACCTGGGACTGAGCCGGCGCGGCGCTGGCAGCCAGCAGGGCGGCGGCGGCAACCAGCGGGCGGCGCAGCGGTGGGGGGAACGGGTGCATGGGGGTCTCCTTGTCGTGGTGGTGCAGGGGGCTTATTCCGTTTCCAAATCATTTGTGTCTAGGCGCAAAGCCGCAGGCAGTGCTGTGGCACGACAAGGCGAAGCAACAACGACACGGATGATTTAGAAATGGAATTACGCGGCGGCTGCGCGTGCCTGGGCCAGCCAGGCGTCGAAGTCCTGGCGGTGCGCCGCGATCCAGCGGTCGGCGTGCTGCTGTATGTCGCGCGGCTTGCGCTGGCCGTCGTGCACCAGCTTGTTCTGCGCGCTGATGTCGTCGACGCTGACCTGCATGACGGCAAACAGCCGTGCGGCGGCCGGATGCTCGCGCGCCCAGGCCTGGCTGGTGACGATGTGCTGGTTGTTCAGCGGAAAGCCGTAGTTCCTGCCGTTGGGCAGCGCGGTGTCGATGCCGGCCTGCACGCCGGGCATGGCCGAGCGCGGCACCTGCAGCCAGACCGCGTCGCGCCCCGGGCGCAGCACGTTGCTGAGCCAGTACGGCGTCCAGGCGTAGTACAGCACCGGCTTGCCGGCCTGGTGGCGGGCAATGGTCTCGGAGATCAGCGCCGGGTAGTTGCCTTGCACGTATTCCACCGTGTCCTGCAGGCCAAAGGTCTTGATCTGGTGGTAGACGACCGCTTCCCCGCCCCAGCCGGCGTTGGGGCCGACCAGGCTGGCGCGCCCCTTGCCGCGCATGTCGAACAGCTGCGCCAGCTTGGGATCCTGCAGTTGGTCGATATGGGTGATGCCGTACTGCTCGGCGCTGCGGCGGTCGATCATGTAGCCTTGCGCTGCACCGGCCGAGTAGACGCCGCGGCGGTAGAGCGCGGCGTCGCCGCCGGCGGCCTTGTAGAACTCACTGTGGTGCGGGTTCCAGTGGTTGGCGATCAGCGTGGCGTCGCCGCGCGCCACGGCCAGGTGGGCCAGCGGGTATTCCACTTCTTCGTAGGGCTGCACGTCGTAGCCCAGCTCGGCCAGCGCGCGCATGACCAGCAGGGTCTGGAAGCTCTCGTCGACCAGGCTGCTCTTGAGTGGCAGCACCTTGACGCCCCGGCCCGGCTGTTGCGCGTCGGCCGCGCGCGCAATGACGGGCAATGCCAGCGCGGCGCCGGCGCCCAGGGCCTGGCCGAGCGCGCGGCGGCGGGTGATGGCTCCGGGAGTGGTGTGAAAGATGTTGGCGGGTGTGGATGCGTGGTGGCGCATGGGTTCTCCTTGTCGTTGTTGAAAAAAAAGGAAAAAGCGTCCCCGCAGCCCGCTGCGGCAGCGGGCGTGGGAGCGGGGGCGTTGGGGTTACGGCGCGGCTGCGGCGCGCGCCTGGGCCAGCCAGCCGTCGAAGGTCTTCTGGTGCGCGGCGATCCAGGCGTCGGCGTGGCGCTCGATGTCGGCCGGCTTGTTCTGGCCCTGGTTCATCAGCTGGTTCTGCGCGCTGATGTCCTCGACCGAAACAGTGACCAGCTCAAACCACTTGGCGGCGGCCGGGTGCTGCTGCGTCCAGGCCTTGTTGGCCACGATTTGCTGCTTGTTGACCTTGAAGCCGTAGTTCTTGCCGTTGGGCAGCTGGGTGTCGACGCCGGCCTGGCTGGGCGGCATGGCGGTGAACGGCACCTGTAGCCAGGCGGTGTCCTGGCCCGGCTTCAGGACGTTGCTGACCCAGTGCGGCGTCCACGCGTAGAACAGAACGGATTTGCCCGCCTTGTAGCGGGTGATCGTGTCGGCGATCAGCGCCGGGTAGCTGCCGCTGTGTTGGGTAACGCTGGCCTGCAGGCCATAGCTGATCAGGTGGTGGTTGATGTTGGTCTCGCACTCCCAGCCGGGCGTACAGCCGACGAGGTCGGCCCGGCCGTCGCCGTCGCTGTCGAATAGCCGGGCGAGCTCGGGATCCTTGAGCTGGTCGAGGTGGGTGATCCGGTACTTGTCGGCGGTCTTCTTGTCGATCAGGTAGCCCTGGGCGGCATTGCCTGACAGCACGCCATGGCGCCACAGCTTGGCGTCGCCGCCGGCGTTGGCGTAAAAGCCCATTTGCTGGGGGTTCCAGTGGTCGGCCATGAAGGTGGCGTCGCCATTGGCCACGGCCAGGTGCGCGGCCAGGTAGTCGACTTCCTGGATGGGCTGCACGTCGTAGCCGAGCCGCTCCAGCCCCTTCATGACCAGCAGGGTCTGGAAGGTTTCTTCTGCGATGGGGCTTTTGACGGGGGAGACCTGGGTGCCCTTGCCGGGCAGCTCGCCGGCGTGGACGGCGGCGCCGGCAAGCGCGGCGGCCGCGACTGCACCGAGGGCGCAGAGCCAGCGGCGGGTGCGCTGGCCGGGGGAGGGAAGGGTAGGCGTGTGGTGGTGTGGCAGGGGTTGCTGCATGCGGCGGGGGTCTCCTTTTATTGAAAAAAAGCGCCTGCCGCGGCGGCAGGCGCTTGGGGCACGGCGCTTACTTGGCGGCAGCCAGTGCCTGCGCGATCCAGCCATCCCAGGTGGCCTGGTGCGCCTTGATCCAGGCGTCGGTGTGGCGTTCGATATCGGCCGCCTTGTTCTGGCCCTGGCTCATCAGGTGGTTTTCCGCGTTGATGTCGGCGATCGGCAACTGCATGATCGCGAACAGCTTGGCTGCGGCCGGGTTGGCCTCGGCCCAGGCCTTGTTGGCGACGATCTGCTGGTTGTTCACGACGAAGCCGTAGTTCTTGCCGTTGGGCAGCGTGGTGTCGATGCCTTTTTGCTCACCGGGCAGCGATGAGAACGGCACCTCCAGCCACACCACGTCGCGGCCGGGCTTGAGCTCGTTGCTGACCCAGTACGGCGTCCAGGTGTAGTAGAAGATCGGCTTGCCGGCCTTGTAGCGGGTGATCGTGTCGGCGATCAGCGCCGAGTAGCTGCCCTGGTTGTGTGTGACGGTGTCGCGCAGCTTGAAGGCGGTGAGCTGGTGCTCGATCACCGCTTCGCAGCCCCAGCCGGGGTTGCAGCCGGTCAGGTCGGCCTTGCCGTCGCCGTTGCTGTCGAACAGCTTGGCAATCTTCGGATCCTTGAACTGCTCGATGTTGGTGATGTGGTACTTGTCGGCGGTCTTCTTGTCGATCAGATAGCCCTGGGCCGCGCTGGGCGAGAAGATGCCCTCGCGGTAGAGCTTGGCGTCGCCGCCGGCGTTCTTGTAGTAGTCGGCGTGCAGCGGGTTCCAGTGGTCGGCCATGAAGGTGGCGTCGCCATTGGCAATCGCGATGTGCGCGGTGGGGTACTCGACTTCCTTGATCGGCTGCACGTCGTAGCCGAGCTTCTCCAGCCCCTTCATGACAAGCAGGGTCTGGAAGGTCTCTTCGGCAATCGAGCTCTTGAGCGGTAGTACCTTGATGCCCTTGCCGGGCAGGTCGGCGGCCTGGGTGGCCACGCCGGCCAGTGCCAGGCTGGCGGCCACGGCAAGGTGGCGCAGGGTTTGCGGGGTGAATTTCATCGAAAGTCTCCTTGAGGCTTGGGGGTAAGAAAAGGGTGTGTGCAGCGCGGCAGCCTTTGGGCACGCCCGTGCTGCACGGGTATCAGGACGCGCGGCCCAGCAGCTTCATCAGCGCGCCCAGCGGGCCGGTGTGCCACCAGCGCTGGCCGCCGCGGCGCGGCTCGCCCATGGCCTGGGTGATGCGGTCGAGCACGATGGCCAGCAGCACGATGCCGAGGCCGCCGACGGTGGCCAGGCCCATGTCCAGGCGGCCGATGCCGCGCAGCACCATCTGCCCCAGACCGCCGACGGCAATCATCGAGGCGATGACGACCATGGACAGGCTGAGCATCAGCGACTGGTTGATGCCGGCCATGATGGATGGCATGGACAGCGGCAACTGCACCTTCCACAGCAGTTGCCAGGGCGAGGCGCCATAGGCCCAGCTGGCTTCCACCAGGTCGGAGCGCACCTGGCGCAGGCCCAGGTTGGTCAGGCGCACCAGAGGCGGCAGCGCAAACACGATGGTGACGATGACGCCGGGCACGTTGCCGATGCCGAACAGCATCACCACCGGCACCAGGTAGACGAAGGCGGGCGTGGTCTGCATTGCGTCCAGCAGCGGGCGCGTGATGCGCTGGGCGCGGTCGCTGGTGGCCAGCAAAATGCCCAGCGGCAGGCCGATGACGACGCAAAACAGCAGCGAGGTGAGCACCAGCGCCAGCGTCACCATGGCGTCGGGCCAGATGCCCAGGATCACGATGGCGAACAGCGACACGGCGGTGGCAATGGCCAGCGCACGGCCGGCGAACTGCCAGGCCAGCAGCGCGAACAGCACCAGCATCAGCGGCCAGGGAACGGCCAGCAGCAGGTCGGTGATGCCGGTCAGCGTCGTGTCGATGGGCGCGCGCACCGCCTGGAAGAACGGGCGGAAGTTCTGCACCAGCCAATCCAGCCCCTGGTTGACCCAGCCCTGGATGGGCAGGCCGTCGGTGGTGATCTGCTGCCACAGTGCGCCCAGGCCGTCGCCCTGGCCGGCGGTGTCCGCGGGGGAACTGCTGGCCAGCCAGTCGGAGGCGCTTGGCGCGGCGTCGGTGCTGCTGGCCGCGCCCCAGGGGTCGGCCGCGGGCGCGGCGTCGGGGGCTGTGGAGGGTGCGTCGGCAGCGGCGGCCCAGGGGTCGGCGCCGTTGGCCTGGGCAATCTCAAAGGCGTTGTCGTTCATGGCTTGTCCTTGTCTTGCCGCGCTCATGCCGCGGGCGCCACCGGGTTGCTGGTGGCGTGGGGGTATTGGGGGTTGAGCTGGATGGGCTCGCGCTCTGCCTGCGGCGGCGGCACCGGCGGGGTGTCGCGGTCGAGGAACTTCATCAACGTGGTGCGGCTGACCACGCCCAGGAACTTGCCGTCCTCGCTCACCACCGGAAGCGGGCAGGGGGCGCTGGACATGGGGCCGAACAAGTCGGCCACCGGCGCGTCGGCGGCCAGCGTGGGCGCGTTGTCGATGAAGGCGTGCTGCAGCCCCAGCGGGCCGTTGTGCCCCTGTAGTGCGCGGCGCAATGATTGCGAGGAGACGACGCCCTGGAATTGCTTGCGGCTGGACAGCACGTAGGCGTATTCGTGGTCTGAATCCTCCAGCAGGCGCAGCGCGGGGCGGCAGCCCTGGTCGACGCGTTCGGAGACGACGGTGAACGCCTGGCGTGCAATGTCGCCGGCCTTGAACACGGCGGCCGCGTCCACGCCGCGCACGAAGTCGCGTACATAGTCGTCGGCAGGCGCGCGCAGGATCTCGTCGGGCGTGCCCACCTGAACGACCTGGCCATCCTTCATGATGGCGACGTGGTCGCCGATGCGCATGGCCTCGTCGAGGTCGTGCGAGATGAAGACGATGGTGCGCCGCTTGATCTGCTGCAGGCGCAGCAGCTCGGATTGCATCTCGGTACGGATGATGGGGTCGAGCGCCGAGAAGGCCTCGTCCATCAGCAGGATGGAGGGGTCGGCCGCCAGCGCCCGCGCCAGGCCCACGCGCTGCTGCATGCCGCCCGAGAGCTCGTCCGGGTAGCTGGCGCCCCAGCCCGTGAGGCCCACCTGCTCGAGCGCCTCCAGCGCCGCCTTCTCGCGCCCGGCCTTGTCCATGCCCGCCAGATCCAGGCCGAACGCGGTGTTCTCCAGCACAGTCATGTGCGGCATCAGCGCGAACGACTGGAACACCATCGAGATGTCCTTGCGCCGCAGCGCGCGCAGGTCGCGCGGGCTGAGCTTGCCGATGTCCTGGCCGTCGACCAGCACGCGCCCGGCCGTCGGGCGGATCAGGCGGTTGAGCATGCGCACCAGCGTCGACTTGCCCGAGCCCGACAGCCCCATGACGACGAAGATCTCGCCGGGCTCGATGGTGAAATGGGCGTCGAACACGCCGATGGACTGTCCGGTGCGCTCCAGGATGTCCTGTTTGCTCAGGCCCTGGCGCACCAGCTCCAGCGCTTGTTCGGGAGCGTCGCCGAAGACCTTGAACACATGGTCGATGATGATTTGTTTTGCCATGATGGTGGTTGTTCCCGAAGGAAGACTGTTGAACATGGCCCGGCCGCTTCAGTGAAGGCAGCCGGGCACATGGCCGAAGCAACGACGATCACGAACCTGATGCGTGCGGCTGGCGCGGGCGGGTATGCAGAAAACAGCCGGCCAACCGGTGAAAGAGCGGACACGCAAGGTGACCAAAAGCACCCGAATGGCACCAGCGGAGGGTGCGCAAGGGCTGTGGATCCACGGCGCGGCCAGGTGGCCTGCGCTCATCAAGGAGCCGAACCGCTCCCCGCATGGGAGCGAGCACTCACAGCATCAGGGCCGATGCTTCGGCCGCTGCACCGGGCGCCGACAAGGCAGACGCACCGATGCTGTGATCCATCCCTCCGGCCTTGCGGCCCTGCCGTTGGCAAGTGCGGGCGCAGAGGGTGAATTACCTGCGTTGCAGGTTGTAAAGAAGCAGTCGAGTGTACGGATTCATGCCTTTTGAGTCAAAAGCTCAGTTTTTCCGAATGTGTTATAGCCGCGAGGTTGCCCGGGGCCGTCGGCCCTCTGGGCGTGACAAGTCTTCGTCAGTGGCTTGTAAGACGCTCCGGAGACAGTATGGTGTGAAACCGTTGTAACCAAGGAGACAATCCCATGAGTGCTAGCCCGTCCGCAATTCAATCCATCCTGACTGAGAACCGCGTCTTTCCTCCGTCGCAGGAGATGGTCAAGGCGGCACGTGTTTCGGGCATGGAGGGCTACCACGCCCTGTGTGCCGAGGCCGACAAGGACTTCGAGGGCTTCTGGGCCCGCCTGGCGCGCGAGCACCTGGTCTGGAGCAAACCGTTCACGCGCACGCTCGACTCGTCCGAGGCACCGTTCTACAAGTGGTTCGACGACGGCGAGCTCAACGCCAGCGCCAACTGCCTGGACCGCCACATGGGCACGCCCGTCGAGCACAAGACGGCCATCATCTTCGAGGCCGACGACGGCTCGGTCACCAAGGTCACCTACCGCGAGCTGCTCGACCGCGTCAGCCAGTTCGCCAACGCGCTGAAGGCCCACGGCATCCAGAAGGGCGACCGCGTGCTGGTGTACATGCCGATGACCATCGAAGGCGTCGTCGCCATGCAGGCCTGCGCGCGCCTGGGCGTCACGCACAGCGTGGTGTTCGGCGGCTTCTCGGCCAAGTCACTGCAGGAGCGCATCGTCGACGCCGGCGCCGTGGCCGTCATCACGGCCAACTACCAGATGCGCGGCGGCAAGGAGATGGCGCTCAAGGCCATCGTCGACGACGCCATCGCCATGGGCGGCTGCGAGACCATCCGCAACGTCTTCGTCTACGAGCGCACGTCCTCTGCCTGCCCAATGACCGCCGGCCGCGACAAGACCTTTGCCCAGGCGATGGCGGGCCAGAGCACCGACTGCCCGCCGGTGCCGGTCAATGCAGAGCACCCGCTGTACATCCTGTACACCTCGGGCTCCACCGGCAAGCCCAAGGGCGTGCAGCACTCCACCGGCGGCTATTTGCTGCAGTCCAAGATGACGATGCTGTGGAGCTTCGACATCCAGCCGGACGACGTGTTCTGGTGCACGGCCGACATCGGCTGGGTCACCGGCCATACCTACGTCGCCTACGGCCCATTGGCCGCCGGTGCGACCGAGATCGTGTTCGAGGGCATTCCCACCTACCCCGACGCAGGGCGCTTCTGGCAGATGATCGAGCGCCACAAGTGCACCGTGTTCTATACCGCGCCCACGGCGATCCGCTCGCTGATCAAGGCAGCGGAATCCAACGAGGCCGCGCACCCCAAGCAATCCGATCTGTCGAGCCTGCGCATCCTGGGCAGCGTCGGCGAGCCGATCAATCCCGAAGCCTGGATGTGGTACTACCGCAACGTCGGCAACGAGCACTGCCCCATCATCGACACCTACTGGCAGACCGAGACCGGCAGCCACATGATCAATCCGCTGCCAGGCGCAACACCACTGGTGCCCGGCTCCTGCGCGCTGCCGCTGCCCGGTATCTACCCGGCCATCGTCGACGAGACCGGCAATGAAATGCCAGATGGCACCGGTGGCATGCTGGTCTACAAAAAACCCTGGCCAAGCATGATTCGCACCATCTGGGGCGACCCTGAGCGTTTCAAGAAGACCTATTTCCCCGAGGAGGTGAAGGGCTACTACCTGGCCGGCGACGGCGCGGTGCGCGCCAAGGACAACGGCTACATCCGCGTGACCGGGCGCATCGACGACGTGCTCAACGTCTCGGGCCACCGCATGGGCACGATGGAGATCGAGTCGGCGCTGGTCGCCAAGACCGACCTGGTGGCCGAGGCCGCCGTCGTGGGCCGCCCCGACGACCTGACCGGCGAGGCCATCTGCGCCTTCGTCGTGCTCAAGCGCCCGGTGCCCGTCGGCGACGAGGCCAAGCAGATCGCCAAGGAGTTGCGCGACTGGGTGGCCAAGGAAATCGGCCCCATCGCCAAACCCAAGGACATCCGCTTCGGAGAGAACCTGCCCAAGACCCGCAGCGGCAAGATCATGCGTCGCCTGCTGCGCACGCTGGCCAAGGGTGAAAAAATCACCCAGGACACCAGCACGCTGGAAAACCCCGCAATCCTGGATCAGTTGTCGCAGAACAACTGATCCAGGGGCAGCATAAGCTGCCGGCGCGAAGCGCTTGCGGGGTTTGGGGAGCACTCATATCGCGTAGCGATGTGAGGTGCTCACCAAAATCAGGTCATTCTCGATCAGTTGTCGCAGAACAACTGACCGAGCAGCGCCGCAAGGCGCGCCGATTGACGCTACCATCGTCGCAGGCCTGCCGCCCTCTGGGCCGGCAGGCTTTTTCGATTGGAGAACAACAATGCAATTCAGAACCCTGATCCTGGCGTTGCTGGTGGTCGCCATTGCCGCGATGGCCACCTTGAACTGGGATGCCTTGAATGCGGTAGGCACGGTGTCGCTGGGGGTGACCACGGTGCAGGCGCCACTAGGCCTGATCATGCTGGCGTTGACCGTGCTGCTCGGGATTTTCTTCCTGGCCTATGTGCTGGCGGTGCAGGGCGCCGCTGTGCTGGATGCGCGCCGCCACGCCAAGGAAATGGCCAGCCAGCGTGCATTGGTAGACACGGCCGAAGCCTCGCGCTTTACCGAGCTGCGCGACCTGTTGCAGCAGCAGCACGACAGCACGCAGCAAGCGCTAGCCGGGCGACTGGACGCGCTTCAAGCGCAGATCACGCAGCGTGCGCAGGAGTCGGACAACGCCACCGCGGCGTATATCGGCCAACTGGAAGACCAGCTGACCCACAAGCACGCCGGCTGAACTTCAATCGCTGCGCTTCTTTGCTCGTGCTAGGGCAAAACAAAAGCCGCAGCGCGGTGATGCGTTGCGGCTTGTGGGCACCACCATGATGGTGGTGCGTGAGCGGAATCCGTGCTTACTTGAGCGACAGAATCCAGTCCACCAGTTGCTTGGCCTCGGCTTCGTTCACGTTGGCGTTGGGAGGCATCGGCACCGGGCCCCAGACGCCCTTGCTACCCTTCATCACTGCAGTCACCAAAGTCGCCTCGGCGTCCTTCTGGCCGGCAAACTTCTTGGCCACTTCCTTGTAGGCCGGGCCCACCAGTTTCTTGTCCACCGAGTGGCAGGCCATGCAGTTCTTGGATTTGGCCAGAGCGGAAGCATCTGCAGCCAGCGCGGGGCCAGCAACCAGCAGTCCGAGGGCCAGGGGAATCAGGACGCGTTTCATCGGAGGTTTCCTCTCGTAGTTGGAATACAGTAATGTTAATGTCATTGTAGTGCTCGGGGTTGACATCAAGACCCCGAAAACACGGATCAGATCAAAGGACGTCACCATGTATGCGCTGTTGCTGGGAATTGTGTTCGTTTTACTCAAGATCCTGGCAATAGGCCCTGTGGCGTCATGGGCATGGTGGTGGGTTTTGTCGCCCTTTGCGCTGGCCTTCTTCTGGTGGATGTGGGCCGACGCCAGCGGCTACACCAAGCGCAAGGAGATGGAGAAGACCGAGCAGCGCAGGCAAGCGCGCATCGACAAGCACAACAAGGCGCTCGGTATTGAGCCGCGCCGCCCACGCTGACTGCGCAGGCGGCGGAAAACCGTCGTTGGCTACAAGTGGCGGCCTTGATCGTCGAAATGATCCAGCACCGCGCCCTTGCTGGCGCTTGATGCATTGAACGCGAATTTGGCCTGCACGCCGCGCGTGTAGCGCGGTGCGGGCGCCTTCCACGTGGCGCGTCGGCGCGCAATTTCGTCATCGCTCACGTTCAGCTGCAGCAGCAGCTGGTGTGCGTCAATGGTGATCGAGTCGCCCTCCTGCACCAGCGCGATGGTGCCGCCGACGAAGGCCTCGGGCGCCACGTGGCCGACGACCATGCCCCAGGTGCCGCCGGAGAAGCGCCCGTCGGTGATCAGCCCCACGCTCTCGCCCAGGCCTTCGCCCACCAGCGCGCTGGTTGGCGCCAGCATCTCGGGCATGCCGGGGCCGCCCTTGGGGCCGAGGTAGCGCAGCACCACCACGTCGCCAGCGTGGATCTTGCCGGCCAGGATGGCAGCCAGTGCCGAGGGCTCGTCGTCGAACACGCGCGCCGGGCCGGTGATGACCGGGTTCTTCAGGCCGGTGATCTTGGCCACCGAGCCCTCGGGGCTGAGATTGCCCTTGAGGATGGCCAGGTGGCCCTGCTCGTATAGCGCCTGGGCGATGGGCTTGATCACGTCCTGGTCCGCGCGCGGCTGGTCGGGCACGTCGGCCAGGGTTTCGGCAATCGTCTTGCCGGTGATGGTGATGCAGTCGCCGTGCAGCAGGCCGGCGTTCAGCAAAATCTTCATCACCTGCGGAATGCCGCCCGCCTGGTGCAGGTCTACGGCCAGGTATTTGCCGCTGGGCTTCATGTCGCAGATCACCGGCACTTTCTTGCGCATGCGCTCGAAGTCGTCGATGGTCCACTCCACACCGGCCGCGTGGGCAATCGCCAGGAAGTGCAGCACTGCGTTGGTCGATCCACCCACGGCCATGATGACGGCCACCGCGTTCTCGATGGACTTGCGCGTGACGATGTCGCGCGGCTTCAGGTCATGGCGGATGGCCTCGACCAGCACCTTGGCCGACTCCCTGGCCGACTGCACCTTCTCGTCGTGCGGGTTGGCCATGGTGCTGGAGTAGGGCAGACTCATTCCCAGCGCCTCGAAGGCCGAGGACATGGTGTTGGCGGTATACATGCCGCCGCACGAGCCGGTGCCGGGAATCGCGTGCTGCTCCACGTCCTTCAACTCCTGGTCGCTGATCTTGCCCGCGGCGTTCTCGCCCACGGCCTCGAACACGCTGACGATGTTCAGGTCACAGCCGTGCAGGCAGCCGGGCTCGATGGTGCCGCCGTACACATAGATGCTCGGCACGTTGGCGCGCAGCATGCCCATCATGCCGCCGGGCATGTTCTTGTCGCAGCCGCCGATGACCACGCAGCCGTCCATCCACTGGCCCTGCACGCAGGTCTCGACGCAGTCGGCAATCACCTCGCGGCTGACCAGGCTGTACTTCATGCCCTCGGTGCCCATGGCCATGCCATCACTGATCGTCGGCGTGCCAAAGGTCTGCGGGTTGCCGCCCGCCTCGCGAATGCCTTCGACGGCGGCGTCGGCGAGCTTTTGCAGCCCGCTGTTGCACGGCGTGATGGTGCTGTGGCCGTTGGCCACGCCGATCATGGGCTTGTCGAAGTCGGCCTCGGTGTAGCCCATGCCGTAATACATGGAACGGTTGGGCGCGCGCGCCTTGCCTTGCGTGATATGGGCGGAGCGGCGGTTGAGCGGCAGGGAGTCGGGCATGGGGTTTGTCTCTTGGTTGGCGAAAGGGGCCAGTTTAGGACGACCCCCGCGTATCAGGCCAGCGCCGGCGCAAGCCCCTGCCGCGGCCGGGGTGGCGCTGCCATAATTGTCCGTTTGATCGGCAGCAGCCCATAAGGCCAGGCCAGTCCATCCGCCCACGCCACCCCTTGTGCGGCTCGTCTCGATCCATTACTTTTTGCTTTCCACGATGCCCGCCTATCGCTCCAAGACCTCCACCCACGGCCGCAACATGGCCGGTGCCCGCGCGCTGTGGCGCGCCACCGGCATGAAGGACGCCGACTTCCAGAAACCCATCATCGCGGTGGTCAACTCCTTCACCCAGTTCGTGCCCGGCCACGTGCATCTGAAGGACATGGGCCAGCTCGTCGCGCGCGAGATCGAGGCCGCCGGCGGCGTGGCCAAGGAGTTCAACACGATTGCCGTCGATGACGGCATCGCCATGGGCCACGACGGCATGCTGTACTCGCTGCCCAGCCGCGACGTGATCGCCGACTCGGTCGAGTACATGGTCAACGCCCACTGCGCCGACGCCATGGTCTGCATCAGCAACTGCGACAAGATCACCCCCGGCATGCTGATGGCGGCGATGCGGCTGAACATCCCGGTGATCTTCGTCTCCGGTGGGCCGATGGAGGCCGGCAAGACCCAGTTGCTGAACCCGCAGACCAGGACCTTCACCGCGAAGAAGCTCGACCTGATCGATGCCATGGTGATGGCCGCCGATGACCAGGCCAGCGATGCCGAGGTGGCCGAGGTCGAGCGCAGCGCCTGCCCCACCTGCGGTTCCTGCTCGGGCATGTTCACCGCCAACTCGATGAATTGCCTGACCGAGGCCATGGGCCTGGCGCTGCCGGGCAATGGCACGGTGGTGGCCACGCACGCCGACCGCGAGCAGCTGTTCAAGCGCGCCGGCAGCCGCATCGTGGAGCTGGCGCGCCAGTACTACGAGGGCGAGGACGCATCCATCCTGCCGCGCTCGGTCGGCTTCAAGGCCTTCGAGAACGCGATGACGCTTGATATTGCCATGGGCGGCTCGACCAACACCATCCTGCACCTGCTGGCCACGGCGCAGGAGGCCGAGATCGACTTCACGATGGAGGACATCGACCGCCTGTCGCGCACCGTGCCGCAGCTGTGCAAGGTGGCGCCCAATACCGACAAGTACCACGTCGAGGATGTGCACCGCGCCGGCGGCATCTTCGCCATCCTGGGCGAGCTCGAGCGCGCCGGCAAGCTGCACACCGACGTGCCAACGGTGCACGCCAGCAGCCTAGGCGAGGCACTGGAGCATTGGGACGTGCGGCGCACGCAGGACGAGGCGGTGCACCACTTCTTCAAGGCCGGCCCGGGTGGCGTGCCCACGCAGGTCGCGTTCAGCCAGAGTGCGCGCTGGCCCAGCCTGGACCTGGACCGCGCGGGCGGCTGCATCCGCTCGCATGAGCACGCCTTCAGCCAGGAAGGCGGGCTGGCCGTGCTGCGCGGCAACATCGCGCTGGACGGCTGCGTGGTCAAGACCGCTGGCGTCGATGAATCCATCCTGGTCTTCGAAGGCCCGGCGCATGTGGTCGAGAGCCAGGACGAGGCCGTGGCCAATATCCTCGCGGACAAGGTCAAGGCCGGCGACGTGGTCGTCGTGCGCTACGAAGGCCCCAAGGGCGGCCCCGGCATGCAGGAAATGCTCTACCCGACCAGCTACATCAAGAGCAAGGGCCTGGGCAAGGCCTGTGCGCTGCTGACCGACGGGCGCTTTTCGGGCGGCACTTCGGGTCTGTCCATCGGCCACTGCTCGCCCGAGGCGGCCGCCGGCGGCGCCATCGGCCTGGTGCGCAATGGCGACCGCATCCGCATCGACATTCCCAACCGCCGCATCGACGTGCTGGTCAGCGACGAGGAACTGGCGCGCCGGCGCGCCGCGCAGGACGCGCTGGGCTGGAAGCCGGCACAGGCGCGCCCGCGCAAGGTCTCAAGCGCGCTCAAGGCCTACGCAAAATTGGTCACCAGCGCCGACAAGGGCGCGGTGCGCGACCTGTCGCTGCTCGATTGAGCGCCCCGCAGGTGAACGCCGCCGCCCCGGTCGCGCTGGTCAACTTCACCTGAAGCACAATGGCCGGCACATCCACCACCTGGGGAGAGCAGCCATGGGACACGCACAGCAACGGCTGCCGATGACGGCGGCCGAATACCTGGACTGGGAGGAAACCCAGGAGCAGCGCCATGAGTTCGTGGCCGGCGAGGTGTTCGCCATGGCCGGCGCGGAAGACTGGCACGTCACCGTGTCGCTCAATATTGCCATGGCCCTGCGCCAGCATCTGCGCGGCGGCCCGTGCCAGACCTACATCAGCGACATGCGGCTGCGGGTCGAGGCGGCCAATGCGTACTTCTATCCCGACGTGATGGTCACCTGCGACGCAGCCGATAACGACAGCCGACGCTCCAAGTCCCACCCCGTGTTGCTGGTGGAGGTTCTTTCCGACAGCACGGGCAACTATGACCGGGGCGACAAGTTTGCGCAGTACCGCCGCATCGACAGCCTGCGCGAATACGTGCTGGTGGACATTGCCCGTAGGGCGACCGACGTGTACCGCAAGGGGGCGGACGGTCTGTGGGTGCTGCACCCGTTCGCGGGCGAGGAGAGCGTGGTGTTTGCCAGCGTCGATCTGCAGCTGCCCGCGCACGAGCTGTTTGCCGACGTCGAGTTGCCGGCAGCAAAAACACCATGATTGAAAGGAGTTCCATGCACCCGCGCATTGCCGACAGCTTCGCCGCCCAGGGCCTGATGACCACGTTGGGCGCCCGCCTGGCTCACGTGGCCGACGGCGAGGTACATATCGCCATGCCTTTCTCTGCCGCCCTGTCGCAGCAGCACGGCTATGCGCATGCGGGATCAATCACCAGCATCGTCGACAGCGCCTGCGGCTATGCCGCGCTCACGCGCGCGCCGAGCGCGCAGCATGAGGTGGTCACGGTGGAGTTCAAGGTCAATTTCATGCGCCCGGCCATAGGCCGGCGTTTTCTTGCCGTCGGCAAGGTGGTCAACGCGGGCCGCAACATGGCGGTGTGTACCGGCGAGGTGCGCGCGTTTGCGGGCGAGCAGGGCGAGAACCACAAGGTGGTGGCGCTGATGCAGGCCACCATGGCCTACGTGCAGGGCTGAAGCCAGCAGCGCCCAGCCCTGGCTGCGCTCACATCTGGCTTTGCAGGTAGTTCTGCAGCCCGACGTTCTCGATCAGCGCCAGCTGCTTCTCCAGCCAGTAGGCGTGGTCTTCCTCGGTGTCGCGCAACTGGGACAGCAGCATGTCGCGGCTTACGTAGTCGGCATGGCGCTCGCACAGCGCAATGGCCGCCTTGAGGTTGGCGCGCACCTGGTACTCGGTTTCCAGGTCGATGCGCAGCATGCCGGGTACGTCCTGGCCGGGGGTGAAGGCGTGCGGGCGCATGTCGGGCTGGCCGTCGAGCATCAGGATGCGCTGCAGAATGGCGTCGGCGTGCTGCGTTTCTTCCTCCATCTCGTGGTGCATGCGCGCGAACAGCTTGGCGTAGCCCTGGTCTTCGTAGCGGCGGGCGTGGATGAAGTACTGGTCGCGCGCTGCCAGTTCGCCGCGCAGCAGCTCCTTCAGGCAATCGATGACTTCGGGGTGGCCTTGCATGGTGTTTCTCCTGTCAGTGACCCCGAGTATCCCGCGGGACGCGCAGCGGCTCAACCCGCACAGGCAAAATCCGCGCCATGCTGATGTATCCGCAAATCAATCCCGTGGCCGTGCAGATCGGCCCGCTGGCCGTGCACTGGTACGGCCTGACCTATCTGGCGGCCTTTGGCCTGTTTTACTTCCTTGGAATGCGGCGGCTGCGCCATCCGCCCTTTGCATCGATGCGCGGCAGCGCCGCCTGGGCGCCGCGCGACGTGGAGGACATTTTGTTCTGGGGCGTGGTCGGCGTGGTGCTGGGCGGGCGCATTGGCTACTGCCTGTTCTACAAGCCGGCGTACTACCTGACGCATCCGCTGGAGGTGTTTGCACTCTGGCAGGGCGGCATGAGTTTTCACGGCGGCCTCTTGGGCGTGCTGCTGGCCATGGTGTGGATTGCCCACTCGCGCAAGCGCCCCTGGCTGCAGGTGATGGACTTCGTCGCTCCCTGCGTGCCCACCGGACTGGCCGCAGGGCGCGTGGGTAACTTCATCAATGGTGAGCTATGGGGGCGCTTTGCCTCGCCCGACCTGCCCTGGGCCATGGTGTTTCCGCAAAGCGGCTCGATGGCGCCGCGCCACCCCTCACAGATTTACCAGTTCCTGCTGGAGGGCCTGCTGCTGTTCGCGCTGCTGTGGCTGTACGCGCGCCGCCCGCGCCGCCTGGGCGAGGTGTCGGCGGCCTTTCTCGTCGGCTATGGCGTGCTGCGGTTCGTGGCGGAATTTTTTCGCGAGCCCGACGACTACCTCGGCCTGCTGTCGCTGGGCATGAGCATGGGCCAGTGGCTGTGCGTGCCCATGGTGGTGGCAGGCGCGCTGCTATGGCTGTGGGCGCAGCGCCAGCCGCTGCCGCAGGCGTGACGCAGGCGGCCCCTCCTGCGCGGCGCCAGCGATTGCGGCGCTTCTTTCAAGCCCATCATCCGAACGGACGATGAAACCGGTGCCAACTGTGCACAACATCATCGCTGGCCAATCACCAGCGATGAGGCAACGATGTCCGCCCGCCGTCCCTACCGCACCTCCCCATCATTCTCATTCGCCCGCCTGCTGTGCCGGTACGGCGCCCAGGTATTGGGCTGTTTTTTGCTGGCCTTGCCTGCCGCGCTGCAGGCCGGTGAGCGCCTCGACTGGCCGCGCCACGGCCTGGATGCGGCGGAGACCCGCTTCTCACCGCTGAAGTCGATCACGCCGGCCAACATCGACCGGCTCGGCCTGGCCTGGCACTTTCGCTTCGACCGTGCGCGCGGGGTCGAAGCGACGCCCATCATGGTCGATGGCAGGCTCTACGTCAGCGGCCCCTGGGGCGTGGTCTATGCGCTCGATGCGCGCAGCGGCAAGCTGCTGTGGCAGCACGATCCGCAGGTGCCCGCCGGCAAGGGCATCCACGCCTGCTGTGACGTGGTCAACCGCGGCGTCGCCGTCGATGACGGCGTGGTCTATGTCGCCACCATCGATGGCCGGCTGCAGGCGCTCGACGCCGTCAGCGGCACGCTGCAGTGGTCGGTCGCCACCTTTGACCCCGCCCAGCCCTACACCATCACCGGCGCGCCGCGCGTTGCCGCCGACGTGGTGGTGATCGGCAATGGGGGAGCGGAGTACGGCGTACGCGGCTTTGTCTCGGCCTACGACAAGCGCAGCGGACAACTGCGCTGGCGCTTCTACACCGTCCCCGGCAACCCGGCCGCAGGCGACGACGGCGCGGTCTCCGATCGTCTCTTGCGCGAGCTCGCCCTGCCGACCTGGAGCGGTCAATGGTGGCGGCTCGGTGGCGGCGGCACGGTATGGGACTCGATGGCCTGGGATCCCGAGCTCGACCTGCTGTACTTCGGGGTAGGCAACGGCTCGCCCCACGACCGCGATCTGCGCAGCCCGGGCGGAGGAGACAATCTCTTTCTGTCTTCCATCGTCGCCGTGCGCCCGCGCACCGGCCAATATGTCTGGCACTACCAGACCACGCCGGGCGACAGCTGGGACTACACCGCCACCCAGCAGATGATCCTCACCGAGCTCGAATTCGGCGGCAAGCCGCGCAAGGTGCTCATGCAGGCGCCCAAGAACGGCTTTTTCTACGTCCTCGACCGCGCCAGCGGCGAATTGCTCGCCGCCGACAACTACGTCCCCACCAACTGGGCCAGCCATGTCGATCTGGCCAGCGGCCGCCCGGTGGAGAACCCCGCGGCGCGCTACCCGGCCGGTGCGCCCTTCATGGTTCAGCCCTCCCAGCTCGGCGGCCACAACTGGCAGCCGATGGCCTACAGCCCCGATACCGGACTGGTCTACGTCCCGGCGCAGGAGCTGGCCGGCTTCATGATGAAGGACGAGCACTTCCGCGCCGAGGCCGATCGCTGGAATACCGGCGTCGTCACGCCGCCGATGCCGCCCGAGCGCAGCGTGCTTGCGCAGGCGAGGGCAGGCATGCGCGGCCATCTGCTTGCCTGGGATCCGGTGGCACGCAAGCCAAGGTGGCGCGTCCCCCATCCTGGCTTCTGGAATGGCGGCGTGCTCGCCAGCGCAGGCGGCGTGGTCTGGCAAGGCGTGGGCAGCGAAGGCCTGGTGGCCTATGACGCGACCGACGGCCGCCGCCTGTGGCAGTCCGACACCTGGCTGGACATCCTCGGCGGGCCGATCAGCTATGAGCTCGATGGCGTGCAATACGTCGCTGCTGCGGCCGGTTTTGGCAGCTCGATCCACGTCAGCTCCGCCGTGATGCTGCCCGGCAGCGACGCACCGGTGCCGGGTGGAGTCTTCGTCTGGAAGCTCGGCGGCCAGGCGCCGATGCCCAGCCGCGAGACCCGTCCGACACGAACGCCTCCCGCCGACGATGGCGATGCAGCCGCCATCGAACGTGGCGGTCGGCTCTACGCGCATTACTGCATGCAATGCCATGGGGCGGGCGCGGTGGCTGGTGGCGGCATGCAGGACTTGCGCTACTCGCCCTACCTCGATGAAGTTGCGCTGTTTCGCCGCCCGTCGCTTGAAGGCCTGCTAACCCAGCGCGGCATGCCTGATTTCTCCACCAGCCTGCAGGTGGCGGACGTGGATGCAATCCGCGCCTACGTCATCCGCATGGCTCATGTGCTGGGCGAGCGCCAGGGCGGGGACGGCGCAGCAACCCGCCCGCAGAAATGACAAAGGGCTTGGAGCGTATGCGCCAAGCCCTTGATTTCATTGACTGGCGGAGAGGGCGGGATTCGAACCCGCGGTGGGCTATTAACCCACACACGCTTTCCAGGCGTGCGACTTAAACCGCTCATCCACCTCTCCGAAGCCTGCGATTGTAGCAGTTCCCAGGTGGCTCCCGAGCCGCTGCAGGGTGCGCTATGGCGTCAGCAGCGCCTGGTAGGCCAGCTGTTTGAAGAGATAGGTGTAGGGGTTGCCAAAGCCGAAGTAGCGCTGCGTCATCAGGATGCCGGCAATGCCCAGGCGCGGGTTGATCCACCACAGCGTTCCGGCGACGCCGCCCCAATTCATCTCGTCCGTGGTTTGTGGCGGGTCGAACGGGCCAGGCGCCGCGACGACCGAGGAGCCCAGGCCGAAGACGCGTCCCGGGTCGGCCGGCAGGCCTGGGAAGCGCACGAACTGGCCGGGCGGAATCTGGTTGCTGGCCATTTGCGCCAGGGTGTCGGCGCGCAGCAGCGCGCCGGGGCCGGGCACCAGCGCTTGCAGCAGGCGCACGTGATCGTCCAGCGTGGAGACCAGGCCGCCGCCGCCCGAGTCGCGTGCGGGTGCGTGCAGGTAGGCGCCGGGGTAGGGGATGCTGTCCAGGCGCTTGAGCCCGGGCAGCAGCGGGTTCATGAAGTCCACGCCGCCGTACAGCGCGGCCAGCCGCGCGTGCTTGTCCTGTGGCAGCCAGAAGGCCGTGTCGTCCATGCCCAGCGGTGCGAAGACGTGCTGCGCGAAGAAGTCGCCCAGGCGTTGGCCGGTGACGACCTCGATCAGGTGGCCCAGTACGTCGGTGGCCAGCGAATATTCCCAGCCCTCGCCCGGGTGAAAGTACAGCGGCAGCGCACCCAGGCGCTCCATCAGTTGGGTGTTGGTGAGCTGAGGGGACAGCACGCCCGCTTCGCCGTAGGCCCGGAACAGCAGCGTGCCGGGGTCGAACGCGCCATAGCCCAGGCCGGCGGTGTGCGTCATCAGGTGGTGGACGGTGATGGGGCGGCGCGCGGGCTCGGTATCGTCGATGCGCGTGGCGCCGGGGCGCAGCACACGCGGCTGGGCGAGGGCCGGGATGTAGCGCCCGATGGGGTCTTGCAGCGCGACGCGCCCCTGCTCGACCAGCATCATCACCGCGATGGAGGTGACCAGCTTGGTGTTGGAGAACACGCGGTGGACGTGGTCGCGGCGCAGCGGCGTGCCGGCCTCGCGGTCGGACTGGCCGCAGACGAAGACGTCGGCCAGTTCGCGCCCGCGCAGCAGCGCGGTGGCGACGCCGGGCAGGAATTGCTGGTCGACCTGGGCCTGCATGGCGGCGTGCAGGGCGTGAAAGCGCGGTGGTGTCATGGGTTGTCGTGTGCTGAACTGAGGGCTGTCGCCACCATGGCGCAACCTGCCCACGGAGGGCGGTCGCACGGGGGACAATCGCGGGCTTGTCCCAAGTTGCTGCCACGATTTCGCCATGCCTGCTGCTACACCCCCCCCGCTACGAACTCCCGCCCGCTGCGTCATGGTGCTGGGCACCAGCAGCGGCGCAGGCAAGAGTTGGTTGGCCACGGCGCTGTGCCGCCACTATGCCAACCAGGGCTTGAGGGTGGCGCCTTTCAAGGCGCAGAACATGAGCAACAACGCGCGCGTGGTGGCCACGCCCGCGGGTGGCTATGGCGAGATCGGCAGCGCGCAGTACTTCCAGGCGCTGGCCGCGCGCGCCCGGCCCGACGTGCGCATGAACCCACTGCTGCTCAAGCCCGAGGCGGACACCAGAAGCCAGGTGGTGCTGCTGGGGCAGGTGAGCGAAGAATTGTCGCGGCTGCCCTGGCGCGGACGCAGCCAGCAGGTGTGGCCGCAGATCGCCGCCGCGCTCGACGCGCTGCGCGCCGAGAACGACGTGGTCGTGATCGAGGGCGCGGGCTCGCCCGCCGAGATCAATCTGATGACGAGCGACGTGGTCAACCTGCGCGTGGCGCGCCATTGCGGTGCGCATTGCCTGCTGGTCGCCGACATCGACCGCGGCGGCGCCTTTGCCCATTTGTATGGCACCTGGGCGCTGCTGTCCGAGGACGATCGCGCGCTGATCAAGGGCTTTGTGCTCAACAAATTCCGCGGCGATGCGGCGCTGCTGGCGCCCGCGCCCGAGATGTTGCAGGACAAGACCGGTGTGCCCGTGGTCGCCACGATTCCGATGCAGTGGAACCATGGCCTGCCCGAGGAAGACGGCGTCTTTGACACCCGAAGCACCGGTCAGGGCGCGATTCACACGCGCATCGCCGTCATCGCCTACCCGCGCATCAGCAATCTGGACGAGTTCCAGCCGCTCAAGAACGTGCCCGGCGTGCATTTGGCCTGGGCGCGCAGCCCGGCCGAAGTGGAGGGCGCCGACTGGATCATCCTGCCCGGCAGCAAGGCTACGGCCGCCGACCTGGCCTGGCTGCGCGCCCAGGGGCTGGACGCGGCAATTGCCCGGCACGCCGCGCGCGGCGCCCGCGTGCTGGGCATCTGTGGCGGCTTGCAGATGCTGGGCGAGGCGCTGATCGACCCGTTGGGCGTGGACGGCAACGGCCCCGGCCTGGGCCTGCTGCCGTTGGTCACGCGCTTTGCGGCCGAGAAGACGGTACGCCCCACGCGGGCGCGCTTTGGTGCGGTGCAGGGCGCGTGGCAGCAACTGGCCGGCGTGGCCGTGCAGGGCTACGAGATCCATCACGGCCAGACCGTACAGCACCCGGCCCTGGCCCGCGAGGGCAAGGTAGCGCGCGAGCTGATCGGCGGCCTGGCCTGGCAGAACCCGGAGGGCAACGTGCTGGGGCTGTACCTGCACGGCCTGTTCGAGGACGCGGCCGTGCTGCAGGCGCTGTTTGGCGCCGGCGCGACCACGCTGGACGCGGTGTTCGAGCGCATGGCGGCGGGCGTGGGCCAGTGGTTTGCGCCCGGGGCGCTGGCGTGACCCATGCAGACATGGGAGCGCCGGCATCTTGCCGACAGATTTCAGGGTGCATGCCGGCAGGATGCCGGCGCTCCAGGCATGCAACGCCAGCAGCGATATTTTCGAAAGCAAAACAATGTTCGTGATTCCTCCCATTCCCTCAATTGAAGACCCAGCCCTCACCGCCCGCCTGCAGCACCTCATCGACCACAAGACCAAGCCCCTGGGCGCGCTGGGCCGGTTGGAGGTGCTGATGCTGCGCATCGGCCAGATCCTGGGCACGGATGCACCCGCGCTGCACGCGCCGCAGATGCTGGTGTGCGCGGCCGACCATGGCCTGGCGGCCAGGGGCGTGTCGGCCTACCCCAGCGACGTGACCTGGCAGATGGTGGAGAACTTCCTGGCCGGCGGCGCGGCCGTCAGCGTGCTGGCGCGCCAGCATGGCCTGCAGCTCACGGTGGCCGACTGCGGCGTGGCGCGTGAAATCGCGGTGCGCGAGGCCGCGCCCGGCGCGCCGCGCCTGGTCAGCTGCCGCATTGCCGCGGGTACGCAGGACGCAAGCAGCGGCCCGGCGATGAGCGCGGCGCAATGCCGGCAGGCGCTGGCGAACGGCATGGCCATCGTGCGCGGCCTGCCGGGCAACGTGCTGCTGCTGGGCGAGATGGGTATAGGCAACACCTCGGTCGCCTCGCTGCTGCTGGCGCGGCTGGCGGACGTGGCGCTCGACGATTGCGTGGGCGCCGGCACCGGGCTGGACGCCGCGGGCATCGCGCGCAAGCGCGCCGTGCTGCAGCAGGCGCTTGATGCCAACGCCGCCGCCACCGGGCCGCTGGCAGCGCTTGCGGCCCTGGGCGGCTTCGAGGTCGCCACGCTCACCGGCGCCGTACTGCAGGCCGCCAGCGAGCGCCGCGTCATCGTGGTCGATGGCTTCATCACCAGCGCCGCCGTGCTGGTGGCCGCGCGCCTGGCGCCCCAGGTGCTCGAGCGCTGCGTGTTCGCCCACCGCTCGGGCGAGCGCGGCCACGCGTGCATGCTGGACGCGCTGCAGGCCGAGCCGCTGCTGGACATGGGCCTGCGCCTGGGCGAGGGGTCGGGCGCGGCGCTGGCCTGGCCGCTGCTCGATTCGGCCTGCCGCGTGTTGCGCGAGATGGCGAGCTTTGAGTCCGCAGGAGTCGCAGGGCCGGGTGGCTGACCCCTGGTGCCGCGGCCTGGCCCTGGCGTGCAAGGCGGGCACAGGAGAAGGTCTATCGGCCTCAGAGCGTGCAGGTGCGGTTGCGCCCCTGTTCCTTGGCCTGGTAGAGCGCGGCGTCGGCACGCGCGATCATGGCGTCCAGCGAATCCTCGCCGGCCTGCCAGGTGGCCAGGCCGATGCTCAGCTGGCAGTCCAGTGCATGGCCTTGCGCCAGCGCCGCGTGGATGCGCGCCGCCGTGGCCTGCGCCTGGGCCTGGTTGGTTTCGGGCAGCAGCACCATGAATTCCTCGCCGCCCCAGCGCCCCAGCGTGTCGGCGCGGCGCAGCTGGGCCTTGGCTTGCCGGGCAAAGTGCTGCAAGACCGCGTCGCCGTGCAGATGGCCGTGGTGGTCGTTGACCTGCTTGAAGTGATCCAGGTCGATCATCATCAGCGCCAGTGCATGGCCGTGGCGCTGGCTGCGCGAGAGCTCCTGCGCGCCGCGCTGCGCCAGCGCGCGGCGGTTCAGCGCCTGGGTCAATGGGTCGTGCGACGCCAGGTACTCCATCTCGCGCGTCAGGCGGTCGCTGGCCATCAGCACCGCGCCCACCGTCAGCAGCAGCACGGTAAGCACATACGAGCCGACGTACAGGTTCTGGTAGAGCGAGGGCTGCAGCAGGTTGTCGCCGCTGTGGCCCGCCGACGCAGTGACCAGGCGCAGCACCAGCACGGCCATGTGCAGGCCCAGCACCAGCTCGACCAGATGCTGGGGCAGGCGCCGGTCGCCGTGGCGCAGCAGAAAGTACAGGGTGGCGCCGTAGGTGCCGAGCATGGAGGCGGTGATCACCACCAGCTGCATGCCAAAGCTGGGGCGCGCATAGGTGAACCAGGAGAACGCCAGGGTTTCGGCCAGCAGCACCGCAGCCCACAGGCGCCACTGCCGCACGTGGCCGTAGAAGCGCCGGCAGCCCATGCAGTAGAAGATGGCGCCCTGCAGCAGCAGGCTGTTGGCCAGCACCATGGCCCAGCTGGCCGGCAGTTGCCCCCGGCAGCCGAACAGGAAGGAGGCCAGCAGCCACACGGAGGAGGCCGCGGCCCAGTCGCCCAGGCCGCGGATGTGGGGCGGGTAGTGGCGGCGCAGCAGCACCAGAATCGCGGTCATCAATACCGTCATGAGCGCGCCCATGGCGATCAGCGAGCGTGGATCCAGGCTGTTCATGGTGGCAGTGTCTTGGGCTGGTAGTCGCAGTATGGGGCGACGCTGCATTCCCAGCAACGGGGTTTGCGCGCCTGGCAGACATAGCGCCCCAGCAGGATCAGCCAGTGGTGGGCGTCCACCAGGTATTCGGGCGGCACCCGCTGCAGCAGCCGCTTTTCCACTTCCAGCGGTGTCTTGCCCGGCGCAAGTCCCGTGCGGTTGCTGACGCGAAAGATGTGCGTGTCCACCGCCATCGTCGGCTGGCTAAAGGCGACGTTGAGCACCACGTTGGCCGTCTTGCGGCCCACGCCGGGTAGCTGCTCGAGCGCTTCGCGCGTGCGCGGCACCTGGCCGCCGTGCTGCTCGACCAGGATGCGGCAGGTGGCCAGCAGGTTCTTGGCCTTGGTGCGGTACAGGCCGATGGTCTTGATGTAGTTCTCAAGCCCCTCCAGCCCCAGGTCCAGCATGGCTTGCGGCGTGCTGGCCACGAGGAACAGCCGCCGCGTGGCCTTGTTCACGCCCACGTCGGTGGCCTGGGCCGACAGCAGCACCGCGGCCAGCAGCTCGAACACGTTGGTGTAGTGCAGCTCGGTGGTCGGGTGCGGGTTGGCCGCCTTGAGCGTGGCGAAGAAGGGCTCGATCAGTGCGTCTTGCATGCGCGCTATTGTCACCATGATGGCGTGTGTCGACAGGCAGGGCGACAAATGGCGACAATGCGGGTTTACCCCTTCGCCTCGCCGATCCACGAACCGAGACCGCCCATGCCGATTGCCTTTGCCCAGCGCCTGAACCAGGTGGAGACCTCCGCCATCCGTGAACTCTTCAAGCTGCTGGGCAAGCCCGGCATCATCAGCTTTGCCGGCGGCTTTCCCGACAGCGCGATGTTCGACGTAGACGGCATCCGTGCCGCCAGCGCGGCGGCGCTGGCCCAGGAGCCCGGCGCTGCGCTGCAATACGGCGCAACCGAGGGCTACCAGCCGCTGCGCGAGCAGCTCGCCGCCTTCATGGCCTCCAAGGGCGTGCAGGGCGTCGCGCCCGAAGGGCTGATCGTCACCACCGGCAGCCAGCAGGCGCTGGATCTGGTCGCCAAGACGCTGATCGACCCGGGCGACAAGGTCATCGTCGAAGCCCCCACCTTTCTTGCCACCATCCAGTGCTTTCGCCTGTATGGCGCCGACCTGGTCGGCGCGCCGATCGACGGCGACGGCGTGCAGGTCGACCGCCTGGAACAGCTGATCGCCGAGCACCGCCCCAAGCTGGTCTACCTGATTCCCACTTTCGGCAACCCCAGCGGCGCCACGCTCAGCCTGGAGCGGCGCAAAAAGGTGCTGGAGCTGGCCGTGAAATACCAGACGGTGATCGTCGAGGACGACCCCTATGGCGACTTGTACTTTGGCGAGGCGCCGCCGCCCAGCCTGCTGGCGCTGTCCAGCCAGGTGCCGGGCAGCCGCGACTGGTTGGTGCACTGCGGCTCGCTGTCCAAGGTGCTCTCGCCCGGCCTGCGCGTGGGCTGGATGGTGGCGCCCCCCGAACTGCTGGCGCGCGCGGTGATGTGCAAGCAGTTTTCGGACGCGCACACCAGCACCTTTGCCCAGGCCACCGCGGCCCACTACCTGCAGGCCGGGCGCATGCCGGCCACGCTGGCCAATGTGCGCGCCGTGTATGCCGAGCGTGCCCAGGCCATGGGCGATGCGCTGCGCAGCGAGCTGGGCGACGCCGTCGACTTTGTGCAGCCGCGCGGCGGCCTGTTCGTCTGGGCGCGGCTGACGGGCGCCGGCGGCGCGCTGGCCGATGGCAATGCACTGGCCAAGCGCGCGATCGACAAGGGCGTGGCCTTCGTGCCGGGCGCGCCGTTCTTCTGCGGCGCACCCGATGCCGCTACGCTGCGCCTGTCGTTCGCCACGGCCGATGTTGTGCGCATCCGCGACGGCATTGCCCGCCTGGCGCAGGCGCTCAGGGCATGAGGGCGGCCATGGATGAAACCCGCGAGCGGCTGGAGGCGCTGGAAGTCAAGGCGGCCTATGCCGAGGATCTGCTCGACCAGCTCAACCTGACCGTCTACCGCCAGCAGCAGCGCATCGACCTGCTGCTGCGCGAGTTGCATGCGCTGCGCGAGCAATTGCCCGCGCCCGGCAGCGGCGCGCCGCGCAGCCTGCGCGATGAGCTGCCGCCGCATTACTGAAGGTGACGCCGATGCAAGGCATGGACGCCGCCCAGCTGGAGAAACTGGTCACCACACGCATGCCCTATGGCAAGTACCAGGGGCGCGTGATTGCCGATCTGCCGGGCAACTACCTGAACTGGATGGCGCGCGAGGGCTTTGGCCGCAGCCCTTTGGGCCGGCTGCTGGCGCTGATGCACGAGATCGACCACAACGGCCTGCGGCCGATGCTGGCGCCGCTGCGCCGGGAGCCCCCGACTGACTGAGAACGTGTTCAAGGTCTCCCCATGGGGCCCGTTGCCCCGCCAAAGCGG
>PGEI01000032.1 GCA_002894305.1 Comamonadaceae bacterium CD01 | reverse complement strand
CGACAAGCGAAGCCGACAAAGTAATCGGTTGATATGGAAATGGAATGACCCCTCTGGAGACCCCGGCCCATGACCATCGAAGAACGCCTGGCCCGGCTGGAAGCCGTCGAAGCCATCCGCCAGCTCAAGCACCGCTACCTCAACGCCTGCGACCTGAAAGAGGTCGAGACCATCCGCGACTGCTTTGCCACCGGCGCGATCGACATCGACTACGGGCCGCTGGGCCGCTTTGCCGACCGCGACAGCTTTGTCGACCTGTACCAGCGCCTGGCCTGCCAGCCCCAGGTGCGCGACAGCCACCACGGCGCCAACCCCGAGATCGAACTGATCGACGCCGACAACGCCCGGGGCCGCTGGTCGCTGGCCTACTTCAACCTGGACGCCCACACCGGCGCCACGCGCCGCCTGGGCGTGATGTACGAGGACGCCTACCGGCGCATCCAGGGGCAGTGGAAGATCGTCGCCACGCGCTCGACCATCCTGGCCGAGGTCACCGGCCACGCGGCCAGCCCCCAGGCCGGCGCCTGACCCGACCCGCCGGCGCATCGGCGCATCGGCGCCCGCGCTGCAACCACGCACAAGGAAACCCATGCGACTCAAAGACAAGGTGGCCCTGATCACCGGCGCCGCGGCCGGCATTGGCGCCGGGGTGGCCCGCCGCTTCGCGCGCGAGGGCGCCAGCCTGTGGCTGTGCGACATTGACGGCGCGGCCGCCGAACGCACGGCGCAGCAGCTGCGCAGCGAACACGGCATTGCCGCGCAGGCCGGCGCCTGCGACGTCACCGAGCATGCCCAGGTGCTGGCCACGGTGCAGCAGGCCATGGCGCATTTCGGGCGGGTGGACATTCTGGTCAACAACGCCTGGGGCCGCCGCCCCGGCCAGCGCGGCTACAGCGCGGTGCAGCAGCTTGCAGACGCCGACGTGGACTGGGCCATGGCCATGGCGCCCAAGGCCGCGCTGTGGGCCATGCAGGCGGTGCAGCCGGGCATGCGCGAGCGCGGCTGGGGCCGCATCATCAACATGTGCTCGCTCAACGGCGTCAACGCCCACCCCTATACCGGCGACTACAACATGGCCAAGGAGGCGCTGCGCACGCTCACCCGCACCGCCGCGCGCGAATGGGCGGCCGACGGCATTTGCTGCAACGCCATCTGCCCGGGCGCAGCCACCGAGGCATACCAAAAATTCGCCGCCGCCAATCCGGCCAACGCCGCCGAGCTGCTCAAGTTCAACCCCATGGGCCGCATGGGCGACCCGGAGGACGACATCGGCAGCGTGGCGCTGTTTCTCGCCAGCGACGACTGCCGCTACCTCACCGGCAACACCTTGTTCGTCGACGGCGGCAGCCACATCAACGGCATTCCCTGGCTGCCGCAGGCCCGGGGCTCCTAGTAGTCCCATCGGACGATGGCACGCCGGCCTGCCGTCCTTACGCTTGAGCCGACTCGGGCACAAGCCCCAGGATCAACATCGGAGCAAACAATGAAACTCAAGGACAAAGTGGCGCTGGTGACCGGTGCCGGCCAGGGCATGGGCCGCGCGATCGCGCAGCGTTTCGCCGCCGAGGGCGCCACCGTCGTGGCGCTGGACCTGAACCTGGAGGCCGCGCAGCAGACGCTGGCCGGCCTGGCGGGCAAGCACCTGGCGCTGGCGCTCAACGTGGCCGATTCGGCCGCGGTCAACACCATGGTCGACGAGGTGGTCGCAAAGCTCGGCCGCGTGGACGTGCTGGTCAACAACGCCGGCACCGGCGGCATGGACAGCTTTACCGAGATGAGTGACGAGGCCTGGGCCCGCGTGATCGGCGTCAACCTCAACGGCGCCTTCTACTGCGCCCGCGCGGCGGTGCGCGCCATGCTCAAGAACGGCGGCGGCGCGGTGGTCAACGTCGGCAGCACCTCGGCGGTGAGCGGCGACGGCCCGGCGCACTACGTCACCTCCAAGGCCGCCATCCAGGGCCTGACGCGCGTGATGGCCAAGGAGCTGGCCAAGAGCGGCATCCGCGTCAACACCCTGGTGCCCGGCCCGACCAACACGCCGATGATGCAGGGCATCCCCCAGGAATGGGCCGACGCCATCATTGCCGGCGTGCCCATGGGCCGCATGGCCGAGCCCGAGGACATCGCCAAGGTGGCGGTGTTCCTGGCCAGCGACGACAGCGGCTTCGTCACCGGCCAGAGCGTGGCCGTCAACGGCGGCAGCGCCTTCTTGTGAGCACAAAGGAGAAAAACATGGGTAATCGACTGCAAGGCAAGGTCGCCTTCATCTCGGGCGCCAGCAGCGGCATTGGCGCGGCCACCGCGCAGCGCATGGCGCTCGAAGGCGCCACCGTCGTCATCTGCGGGCGCCGCCAGGAGCCGCTGGACGCGGTCGTGGCGCAGATCCGCGCCGCGGGCGGCAAGGCCGAGGCCGTCGTGGCCGACGTGGGCGTCGAGGCGCAGTACGTCGGCGCCATCGAGGCCGCCGCACAGCGCCACGGCCGGCTCGACGTCCTGGTCAACAACGCCATGGCCTACACCTGGGGCGCCATCGAGGCGATGAGCACCGAGGATTGGCACGCCAACTTCAAGACCACGGTCGACGGCAGCTTCTGGGGCACGCGCACCGCGCTCAAGCTGATGAAGGACAAGGGCGGCTCCATCGTCAATGTCTCGTCGATCTGCGGACAACTGGGCACGCCCTGGATGGCGGGCTACAGCGCGGCCAAGGCGGCGGTGGACAACTTCTCGCGCGCGGCCGCGGCCGAGGGCGCGCCGCACGGCGTGCGCGTCAACGTGGTGATCCCGGCCGTGGTCGAGACGCCCGCCACCGCCGGCATGCTGGCCACCGACGAGAGCCGCAAGGCCACCGAAAAACTCATCCCGATGGGCCGCGTGGGCCAGCCTGACGACCTGGCGCACGCCATCGTCTTCCTGGCCAGCGACGAGGCCGGCTACATCACCGGCGCGTCGCTTCCCGTCGACGGCGGGCGCTCCGCCGTGCTCGTCACCGCCTTGTAAGACCCGGATCAGCCATGACCACAAACACCTGGCCCGCCACGCTGGAAGAGCGCATCGACCGCCTGGAGTCGCTCGACGCCATCCGCCAGCTGGCCGGCAAATACTCGCTGTCGCTGGACATGCGCGACATGGACGCCCACGTCAACCTGTTCGCGCCCGACATCCGCGTCGGCAAGGAGAAGGTCGGCCGCGCGCACTTCAAGGCCTGGCAGGACAGCACGCTGCGCGACCAGTTCACCGGCACCTCGCACCACCTGGGCCAGCACATCATCGAGTTCGTCGATGCCGATCACGCCACCGGCGTGGTCTATTCCAAGAACGAGCATGAATGCGGCCCCGAGTGGGTCATCATGCAGATGCTGTACTGGGACGACTACGAGCGCATCGACGGCCAGTGGTACTTCCGCCGCCGCCTGCCCTGCTACTGGTACGCCACCGACCTGAACAAGCCGCCGATTGGCGACATGAAGATGCGCTGGCCCGGCCGCGAGCCCTACTGGGGCACGTTCCACGACCTGTTTCCCTCGTGGCGCGAGTTCTGGGCCCAGCGCCCGGACAAGGACAGCCTGCCCGAAGTGGCCGCCCCCGCCCCGCTGGAGCAATTCCTCAAAACCATCCGCCGCGGCACGCCGGCGCCGCGCATCCGCGTGCGCTGACGCTGCGCAGCCCTTGAACTGTTTCGCCCGCCCATGACACCGCTTTTGTTCACCCCCACCCAGCTCGGCGACCTGCAACTGGCCAACCGCATCGTGATGGCGCCGATGACGCGCAACCGCGCCGAGGCCGACGGCACGCCCAACGCGCTGATGGCCGAGCACTACGGCGCGCGCGCCGACGCCGGCCTGATCGTCGCCGAGGGCACCTGGCCCGAGGTGGCCGGCCAGGCCTACTGCCGCCAGCCCGGCATCGAGACTCCGGCCCACGTCGCCGGCTGGCGCCGCGTCACCGACGCGGTGCACCAGCGCGGCGGGCGCATCGTGCTGCAAATCATGCACGGCGGGCGCGTTGGCAGCGCGCACATCAAGCCGGCCGGCGTACCCACGGTGGCGCCGTCGGCGCTGCAGGCGCGCGGCGAGATCTGGACCGACGCGGCCGGCATGCAGCCCTTCGACCACCCGCAGGCACTCACCACCGAGCAGGTGAAAGAGGCGATTGCCGAGCACCGAGCGGCCGCGCTGCGTGCGCGTGACGCGGGCTTTGACGGCGTGGAGCTGCACGGCACCAGCGGCTACCTGAGCATGCAATTTTTGAGCTCGCACACCAACGCGCGCCAGGACGCCTACGGCGGCAACGCCACCGCGCGCGCGCGCTTTGCCTTCGAGTGCCTGGCCGCCATGGCCGACGCCATCGGCGCCGGCCGCGTGGGCCTGCGCCTGAACCCGGGCAACACCTACAACGACACGGCCGACGAAGACTCGGCCGCCACCCACGCCGAGCTGATGCGCCAGGCGCGCCCGCTGGGCCTTGCCTATCTGCACGTGATGCGCGCCTCGGTCGACGACATCGACGCCTTCGCGCTGGCGCGCGCCAACTTCGGCGGCCCGCTGATCCTCAACGACGGCTTTGACGGCGCCAGCGCCGAGGCAGCGCTGCAGGCCGGCGAGGGCGAGGCCATCTCGTTTGCGCGCCACTTCATCGCCAACCCCGACCTGGTGCAGCGCCTGCGCGCAGGCCTGCCGCTGGCGCGTTTCGACCGGCGCACGCTGTACACCGCGGGCGCAGCCGGCTACACCGACTACCCGCTGGCGGCCACCGCGACGGCTTGAAATAGCCACTTGCTCTCACATAACGCCCTGGCAACCCCGGGGCGTTTTGCATGGTGCCGGAGTGCCGGCGTCTCGCCGGCACTCATCGCGGCGAGGGCGCCGCTCCCACAAAGGCGCCACTCCCACAACACCCCCCGCTTCTGCCCAGGCGCGCTATGAAGCTTCGCCGCGCTGTGGCCACTGCACGTGGCGACTCATGTCGCCGACGAAATCCATCTGCCGGTAGTCGCGCTCGGCAAAGCGTCAGGCGCCGTCCACGCATTCAAAGCGGTCGAGGTAGCGACCGCTGGCGATGACCTGCAGCGCAAAGCCGTCGACTGCCTGCAGCACCGTGTAGCACGAGCGCGCGCTCGCCGTGCGGCCGTCCGGCGCCACTTCGACGATGGGGTTGGTGATCAGGTGGCGCGTACGCGGCGTGCCGCAGGGGTAGAGGATGAGCAGCTTGCGCCACAGCGCCAGCAGCTGCTGCGCGTCCAGGGGCTGGGGCGCGCCGGTCAGGATGCGCGCATGCTCGAACAGCGCCGCCGCCTGCGTGAGCCGCCCCTGGTCGATGGCCTCGCCATAGCGGTACAGCAGCTGGGGGATGGCGACGTGGGCCGTGATGGCGTGCATGTCCATGCAGTCTTCCTGAGTTCAACAAAAACGGGACGCCCAGGGCGTCCCGCAATCAAGCAGCAATCACGCCGCTGTCTTGGCTGTTACGTCGGGCTATGCGCCCCCGGGTGATCGCCCGTGCGCGTGCCGCCCGTCGCGTCGCCGTGCGCACCGCCGCGGTAGTGGCGCTGCTGCTCGTCTTCCACGCCCAGCCAGCAGGCCAGCGCCGGCAGCAGGAAGATGGCGCCCAGCACGTTGACCAGGAACATGAAGGCCAGCAGCACGCCCATGTCGGCCTGGAACTTGAGCGCCGAGAACACCCAGGTGCCAATGCCCACGGCCATGGTCACGGCGGTGAACACGGCGGCCGTGCCGCGCTGGCGCATGGCCTCGTAGAAGGCCTCGCGCAGACTCAGGCCGCGGTTGTGGATCTCGTGCTGCATCGACTCGAAGATGTAGATGCCGTAGTCCACGCCCACGCCCACGCCCAGGGCGATCACCGGCAGCGTGGCAACCTTCAGGCCAATGCCCAGCAGCGCCATCAGCGCGTTGCACATGATGGTCACCAGCACCAGCGGCACGATCACGCACAGCACGGCGCGCCAGCTGCGGAAGGTGAGCCAGCACAAGAGCGAGATGGAGGCAAAGATGGACAGCAGCATCTGCACCTCGGCCTTCTCCACCGCCTCGTTGGTGGCCGCGGCCACGCCGGCGTTGCCCCCGCCCAGGCGGAACACCGCATGGGGCAGCGGGTTGGCGTCGATGAAGTGCTGCACCTCGTCGACCACGTTCTTGAGCGTGCTGCCCTCGTGATCCGCCAGGTAGATGGCGATGTGCAGGACCTTGCAGCCGTCGGTGTTCAGGCCGTTCTCCGGATTGGACGCGCGCGCGCCGGTGCGCAGGCCGCCCTCGCTGCGCTGCAGCGCGGCCCAGCGCGGGTTGGCCTCGTTGTTGCTTGACGCATAGAGCTTGGTCAGCCCCGCGATCGAGCTGACCGAGCGCACGCCGGCCACGCCGCGCATGTGCTGGTCGAAGCGCTCGACCGCGTTCATCACCTCCCAGTTCAGGCAAGCCTCCTGCAGATCCTTGGTCTCAACATAGACCGACAGCACGTCCATGCCGATGGAGTAGTTGGCGATGATCTTGTCGTTGTCCTGGTTGTAGCGCGAGTCGGCGCGCAGCTCGGGCACGCCGCTGCCGATGTCGCCCGTCTGCAAGAGGCGCGAGTAATAGGTGGCGCCGGCCAGCAGCACCAGCATGACGGCAAACGTGGCCAGCGCCGGCTTGGGCAGCGCCAGCGCCGAGACGCGCCACCACAGCGGGTGGTGCTTGGCAACGCCGTCAGGCGCTTTTTTCGCCGAGAACTCCAGGCGCAGGTGCGACAGGATGATGGGCATGAACATCTTGTTGGTCATGATCATCAGCGCCACGCCCAGGCAGGCGGTCAGGCCCAGCTCGTGCACGATCGGGATGTCGATCACCATGATCACCATGAAGCCCAGCGCGTTGGCCAGCAGAGCCATGATGCCGGGGATAGCCAGCTTGCGAAACGAGTTCTCCGCCGCCAGGCGCGCACTCTCGCCGGCCATGACGTTCTGCTTCCAGGCGTTGGTCATCTGCACCGCGTGCGACACGCCGATCGAGAAAATCAGAAAGGGCACGAGCACCGACATCGGGTCGATGCCGCGCCCCAGCAGCGACAAAATTCCCAGCAGCCAGATCACCGGCAGCATGGCGACGACGATGGCCAGCACGGTGAGCTTGAGCGAGTGCGAATACCACCACAGCAGCGCAAAGGTGATGACGAAGGCCATCAGAAAGAACAGCGCCACCGTGGTCAGGCCGTCCATCACGTCGCCCATCACCTTGGAGAAACCGACGATCTGCAGGTCGATGTCCTTGCCGGCGAACTCGCTGCGGATGCGTTCGAGCTGGCCGGCCACCTTGGCGTAGTCCAGGTGCTCGCCGTTCTCGGGGTTGATCTCCAGCAGGTCGGCCTGGACCATGGCCGACTTCAGGTCGTTGGCCACCAGCTGCCCCACCACCCCCGAGCGGGCCACGTTGGCGCGCACCTGCGCAATGCTCTCGGCGTCGGCGTTGAAGCGCGCGGGAATCACCACGTCGCCGGTAAAGCCCTGCTCGGTCACCTCGATGTAGCGCACGCTGGGCGAGAAGATCGAGCGCACGCTGCCGCGGTTGACGCCGGGGATGAAGAACACCTCGTCGTTGACCTTGCGCAGCACCGCCAGGAACTCGGGGTTGTAGATGTCGCCCTCGCCCTTCCACTGCACGCTCACCATCACCCGGTTGGCTCCCGAGAAGCTGCCCGAATGCTCCAGGAACGCGCTCATGTAGTTGTGCTTGAGTGGAATGAGCTTGTTGAACCCCGGGTCGAGCCGAGTGTTGACCGCCGCCGCCCCTAGCAACAGCGTCAGCAGCAGGAAGAAGATGCCCAGGGGCTTGCGCAGATTGATCAGCGCATGCGCCATCTTGGCGACGAAGGCATCGGTGCGGGACAGGGTTTCTGGGGCGGTGGTCATGGCAGGCGCAGGTCAGGGGAATGGGGAGGTACGCGGCCATTATTCAAGACACCTGCCCCCCGGCATCGTCCAAAAGGAGTAGCGCGCCGCGCCCCCCAGGGACAACCCTCAGCGGGGTTTTTCAGTAGTCCGAACGCGGTATGCAGCCACCCCCTGGGTGCTGGCATCGTCTGGCGCCGCATGGATTTGATGCACCTCAACCCTCATTCAAAACCCCCAAGGAGATTCCCCATGGATTTTTCGTCCCCCGCTCGCCGGGGCAAGGCTCCCGCGCGTACGCTGGTGGCGCGCGCCGCCACGCTGGCGCTGCTGACGCTGGGCGCCGCCGCCCAGGCCGCGCCCACGGTCTACCTGTCGGACGACACCACGCTGGACTATTCGCTGACCCTGTCCTACACCGGCTCGATGCGCACCATGGCGCCCTCGTCGGTCTACCTGGCCGCGCCCGACTATGACGACGGCACGCGCAACTTCAAGCGCGGCGACCTGGTCAACAACCGCACCAGCGTGCTCGGCGAGATCAAGCTCAAGCACGACAACGTCGGCTTTCTCGCCCGCGCCACGGGTTTTTACGACACCGTCTACCGCGGCATCAACGCCAACAACTCGCCGTCCACGGTCAACAAGATCGGGCCGCACAACGAATTCGTCTCGACCACGCGCAAGCGCAGCGGCCAGGACGCGCGCCTGCTCGACTTCTACGGTTTCGGCAGCTGGACCGTGGGCAACGACCAGTACCTGTCGGTCAAGCTCGGCCAGCACGTGGTGGCCTGGGGCGAGAGCATGTTCTGGGCCAACATCAGCCAGGGCCAGGTGCCGCTGGATGCGACCAAGTTCAACGTGCCCGGCACCGAGGCCAAGGAAGGCTATCTGCCCGTGCCGCAAATCTCGGCCGACCTGACGCTGACCGACGACCTGACGGCCACCGGCTTCTACCAGTTCCACTGGGAGGAGACGCGCCTGAACCCGGTGGGCGACTTCTTTGGCAGCGACTCGTTTGGCCCGGGCGCGCAGTTCATGCGTTTCGCTCCTGGCGCCATCAACAGCCTGCCCGATCACAGCGGCGCCATTGCCAACTTCGCCGGCGAGATCAAGCCCAAGAACTCCGGCCAATGGGGCCTGGGCCTGCGCTGGCAGGCCACCGACGCCACCGAGCTGGGGCTGTTTCACTACCGCTACCACGACCGCGTGGGCTCGATGTTCTTCGACTTCACCGGCGACACGCAATACTCGTCGTTCACCAAGTTCGGCGCCCAGGCCTCGCCCGCAAGCGCCCCTTACTACAAGCTGGCCTACTTCGACAACATCAAGCTCACTGGTGTCAGCCTGTCGACCAAGATTGGTGACTCGGTGCAGTTCGGCGGCGACCTGAGCTACCGCGACGGCGCGGCCGTCTACCTGGACAACGGCGCGCCGGCCCGCGGCCGCTATCTGCAGGCCAACGTCAATGCGCTGTACATGATGGGCCCGAGCATGCTGGCCCACCAGACCACGCTGATGGGCGAGGTCATGCACCAGCGCATCGTTGGTGTGGACGCGCTCACCGTCACCAGCGGCGGCGTTAGCAGCACCTCCTCCAAATACGTCTACGACGGCCAGACCCGCGGCTCCACCCTGCTGGGCGTGGGTGCCATCTTCGACTACCCCAACGTCTTCAGCGGCTGGGACTTGAGCACCAGCGCCACCTGGACGCAGAACATCCAGGGCAGCGCCATCGGCGGCATGGGCCGCGATGAAAAGCGCCTGACGCTGGGCGCCACCATGAAATACCTGGGCAATCTATCGCTGGGCCTGACCTGGGTGAACTACCTGGGCTCGGCCGACATTGCCGCCGGCCGCACCATGGCCGACCGCGACTATGTGTCGTTCAACGCCAAATACACCTTCTAAACCCCGTTTCCAGAGAAAACCAGGATCGCAAAGATGAGCAAGAAATTCCACCACCTGTGGCTGGCAGCGGCCGCCGCCTGCCTGCTGGCGGGCCAGGCCAGCGCCAAGGGCACGGCTGAGGAAATCGCCCGCCTGGGCAAGGACCTGACCTGCGTGGGCGCCGAGAAGGCGGGCAACGCCGACGGCAGCGTTGCCGCCTACAGCGGCAAATGGCTGGGCGCGCCCCCGCACGTGAACTTCAAGGGCACGGGCGGCCACCCGATCAACCCCTACCCCGACGACAAGCCGCTGTTCACCATCACCGCGGCCAATATGGACCAATACGCCGCTCGCCTGTCCGACGGCGAGAAGGCGTTGTTCAAGAAGTACCCCGACACCTTCAAGATGCCCATCTACCAGAGCCGGCGCGATTTCCGCCTGCCCGACTCGGTCTGCGCCATCACCAAGGAAAACGCCGCCAAGGCCGAGCTGGTCGACGACGGCGAGGGCATTCTGGCAACCACCGGCGGCTTTGCCTTCCCCTTCCCCAAGACGGGGCTGGAGCTGTTGTGGACGTCCTCGGTCTTCACCTACCGCCCGTTCACCGAAGAGCTGATCTCCGACAACGCCTACGTGCTGGCCGACGGCAAGATCAACTGGGGCCGCGTCAAGTCGCGCAACCTCGCCTCGCACCTGGAGCCGGGCAAGCCGCAGAACACGGCGGACAACAACCAGTCGTCGTTCTACATGAACGAGACGCTGCTGCCCGAGCGCGACAAGGGCGAGATCAACACCGGCATGGAGTGGTGGAATTTCAAGACCAAGCCGCGCCAGAGCTGGCGCTACGACCCCGGCACGCGCCGCGTGCGCCAGTCGCCGGGCTACGGCTTTGACATGTCCTTCCCGGGCTCGGGCGGCTCCATCACCGTCGACGAGGTGCGCCTGTTCAACGGCACGGGCGAGCGCTACAACTGGAAGATCGTTGGCAAGCGCGAGGTCTACGTGCCCTACAACGCCTACCGCCTGCACTCGCCCGACATCAAGTACGCCGACCTGCTCACGCCCAACCACGTCAACCCCGACGCCATGCGCTATGAGCTGCACCGTGTCTGGGTGCTCGAAGGCACGCTCAAGGAGGGCTTTCGCCACCTCTACAGCAAGCGCGTGATGTACATCGACGAAGACAGCCACCTGATGCTGATGGGCGAGAACTACGACGCCCGCGGCGGCCTGTGGCGCACCGGCATGGTCAACTACTTCTACGCCTACGAGGCCAATACCTGGCAGGCCGGCGTGGGCCTGTACCACGACCTGCAGACCGGCTCCTACCTGGCGTTCAACCTGGTCAACGAGCAGCCCCAGGGCTACACGCTCAACACCGGCAAGTTGAGCCCCAAGGACTTCGGCCCCGACGCAGCGCGCCGCGCCGGCCTGTAAGCCACCCACCGACGCATGGCCCTGGATCCAGGCGACTGGATCCACGGTTTTTGGCACCACCCGCCCCTCGGCGCGTGGTGCTTTTTTGCGCCCTGTCCAACCCGCGACAGTGTGCGTTTTCGTTAGTCTCAACGGACGATGCCCGCAACAGCCGCGCTGTCCAGAATCACCAGCACATCCAAGAGACAAGAGCAGCCCCGCCTTGGCGCTCACCTTTTCGAGAGGACACGACACATGATGGACATTCGCGCACTGGCGTACGTGGTGGCGCAGACCACCGACATCGCACGCTGGAAGGAGTATGCCGAGGGCGTGCTGGGCATGATGACCGCGCCCGCAGAGGGCGGCGGCCTGTACGTGCGCATGGACGAGCGCCAGTTCCGCTTCGCGGTCGAGCCCGGCGCGCACAACGCCTATACCGCATCGGGCTGGGAGGTGGCGGACCAGCAGGCATTCGAGCAGGCCGTGCAAAGCCTGCGCGACGCGGGCGTGGCGCACCAGTTCGAAGACGCCGCCTTCTGCCGCCGCCGCTGCGTGCAGCAATTGGTGAGCTTTTGCGACCCCTCGGGCAACCGCCACGAGGTGAGCTGGGGCTTCAAGTCCGACTTCCAGCACTTCGCCTCGCCGACCGGGGTTTCGCGCTTCGTCACTGGCGCCATCGGCATGGGCCACACCGTGCTGCCCGCGCCCGACTTCGCCAAGACCGCCGCCTTCTTCAAGGACGTGATGGGATTCGGCCTGTCCGACATCATGAACTTCGAGCCCCCGGGCACCGAGGGCGTGTCGCTGCCCATCCACTTCCTGCACTGCAACAACGGCCGCCACCACAGCCTGGCGATCGCGGGCTTCCCCGTAGAGAGCGGCTGCGTGCACGTGATGGTCGAGGTCGAGGACATGCCCGAGGTGGGCCGCGCCATCGACCGCATGTACGCCCACAAGGTGCAGCAGACGGCCACGCTGGGCCAGCACACCAACGACAAGATGATTTCCTTCTACATGCGCACGCCGTCCAACTTCGACATTGAATTTGGCTACAACGGCGCAGTCATCGACTGGGCGCAGCACATCGCCCACGAATTCACCCGCGTGAGCCTGTGGGGGCACGACTTCAGCGTGTCGCAACAACAACTCTTGGACAAGGAGGCCTGAGCGCCATGAGCAACAAACTGATCAGCGCCGCGGACGCGGTAGCCCAAATCAAGGACGGCATGACCGTCGGCATCGGCGGCTGGGGCCCGCGGCGCAAGCCCATGGCCCTGGTGCGCGAGCTGCTGCGCAGCCCCGTCAAGGATCTCACCGTCGTCGCCTACGGCGGCGCCGAAGTGGGCATGCTGTGCGCCGCCGGCAAGGTCAAGAAGCTGATCTTCGCCTTCGTGTCGCTGGACTTCATTCCGCTGGAGCCGTACTTTCGCAAGGCCCGCCAGAGCGGCGCGCTTGAGGTGATGGAGATCGACGAGGGCATGTTCATGCTCGGCCTGAAAGCCGCCGCCATGCAAGTGCCCTTCATCCCCACCCGCCTGGGCCTGAACACCGACGTGCCCAAGGTCAACCCGGACATCAAGCTGATCGACTCGCCCTACGACGACAAGCAGTGGGTGGCCATGCCCGCGCTGCCGCTGGACGTGGCGCTCCTGCACGTGGATCGCGCCGACGTGCGCGGCGTCTGCCAGGTCAAGGGCCCGGACCTGTACATGGACGACCTGTTCGCCCGCGCCGCGCGCAACACCATCGTCAGCTGCGACGAGCTGGTCGACAGCAGCCACTTCGCCCAGGGCGAGGAAGCGCGCTACGTGCCCTGGGAGCGCTCGGAGACCAACGCCGTCGTGCACCTGCCCTTTGGCGCCCACCCCAGCTCGTGCGCGCCGCTGTACGGCTTCGACGTCAAGCACTTCAAGGAGTACGCAGCCAGCGCCAAGGAAGAAGGCGGCTGGGCCCACTACTTCGAACGCTATGTGCAGTGCAGCCAGGAGCAGTACCTGGAGCGCGTGGGCGGCGCCGACGCGCTTGCCAAGCTGCCCCTGCCCGTGTTCTGACCAGAAAGGAAATCGAAATGAGTGAAATTGCTCTGGTGGACCGCATCATCTGCGCTGCCGCCCAGGTCTGGAAGGACGACGGCGAGGTGCTGGCCACTGGCATCGGCATCGTGCCGCGCCTGGCCGCCTCGGTGTGCATGGTCAGCGTCAACCCCGACCTGATGATGACCGACTCCGAGTCCTGGATCGTGCAGGAGCCCGTGCCCATCGGCCCGCGCGGCGACTACCAAATCAAGCGCGAAAGCCACATGGGCTTTGCCCGCATCTTCGACAACGTCTGGGGTGGCAAGCGCCACGCCATGGTGGGCCCCACCCAGGTCGACCGCTTCGGCCAGGGCAACATCTCGATGGTGGGCGGCGACTACGCCCGCCCGAAGTCGATGATGCTGGGCGTGCGCGGCTTTCCGGGCAACTCCATCAGCCACGCCAACTCGTTCTTCGTGCCCAACCACAGCACCAAGGTGTTTGTCGAAGGCGAGGTCGACATGGTCGCGTCGGTGGGCTACAACCCGGCGCGCCTGGCGCGCGGCTGGAGCCTCCATGAAGTGGCCGACGTGCGCAGCATCTTCACCAACCTGTGCGTGTTCGACTTCGGCGGCCCCGACCACCAGGCGCGCCTGGTGTCGCTGCACCCGGGCGTGACTGTCGCCCAGGTGCAGGAAGCGACCGGCTTTGCGCTGCACATTCCCGAGAATGTCCCCACCACGGCCGACCCCAGCGCCGAGCAGCTGGCGCTGCTCCAGCGCTTCGACCCCCACAACCTGCGCGCCAGCGTCATCAAGGCCTGAGACCATGAGCACCACCGCCCCCGGCGACGCCCTCGTCCAACGCGAGGACAAGTCCGTCTACGAAACCCAGGAGCCCGTGCTGTACGCCGTGGCCGACGGCATTGCCACGGTCACGATGAACCGTCCCACGTTCAACAACGCGCAGAACTCGCAGATGACCTATGCGCTGGACGCTGCGTTCGAGCGCGCCATCGCCGACGACGCGGTCAAGGTCATCGTGCTGCGCGGCATGGGCAAGCACTTCAGCGCCGGCCACGACATCGGCACGCCGGGGCGCGACATCAACAAGAGCTTTGAGCGCAAGCACCTGTGGTGGGACCACACCAACAAGCCGGGCGCGGAGCAGCTCTATGCGCGCGAGCAAGAGGTGTACCTGGGCATGTGCCGGCGCTGGCACGACATGCCCAAGCCCACCATTGCCATGGTGCAGGGCGCCTGCATTGCCGGCGGGCTGATGCTGGCCTGGGTCTGCGACCTGATCGTCGCCAGCGACGACGCCTTCTTCCAGGATCCGGTGGTGCGCATGGGCATTCCCGGCGTCGAATACTTTGCCCACGCCCATGAGCTGAACCCGCGCATTGCCAAGGAATTTTTGTACCTGGGCGAGCGCATGCCGGCCGAGCGCGCATACCAGATGGGCATGGTCAACAAGGTCGTGTCGCGCGACGAGCTGGAGGCCGCCACCTATGCCTGGGCGGCAAAAATCGCCAGCCAGCCGCGCCTGGGCCTGTCGCTGACCAAGACCGTCATCAACCGCGTCGAAGAGCTGCAGGGCCTGCGCAGCACCATGGACATGGCGTTTGGCTATCACCATTTCGCCCATGCGCAAAGCCAGGTGCTGGGCGCCGGCCAACTGGGCGGCCACGACGCCAAGAGCATGGTGCAGGCCAACAAGCAGGGAGAGGGTGCATGAACACCAGCGCCGCCACGCGCCCTGCCCTGCGCACGCCGCTGTGCGACCTGCTGGGCTGTGAATACCCGGTGGTGCAGACCGCGATGGGCTGGGTCGCCGGCTCCAGCCTGGTGGCGGCGACGACCAACGCCGGGGGCTTCGGCTTCCTGGCCGGCGCCACGATTGCCGCCGACCGCATCGAGGCCGAGATCCTGCGCGTCAAAAAGCTCACCGACGACCGCCCGTTCGGCCTGAACTTCCACATGTTCCAGCCCAACGCGCAGCAGCTGCTGGACCTGGCGGTCAAGTACAAGATCCGCGCCGTCAGCTACGGCCGCGGGCCGGACAAGAAGACGATTGGCCGCCTGCGCGACGCAGGCATCGTCTGCATGCCGACGGTGGGCGCGCTCAAGCATGCGCAAAAAGCCATCGAGATGGGCGCCAACGTCATCACCATCCAGGGTGGCGAGGGCGGCGGCCACACCGGAAGCGTCCCCACCACGGTGCTGCTGCCCCAGGTGGTCGACGCTGTCGACGTGCCGGTGGTGGCCGCCGGCGGCTTCTACGACGGGCGCGGCCTGCTGTCGGCGCTGGCCTTTGGCGCGCAGGGCATTGCCATGGGCACGCGGTTTTTGATGACCAGCGACTCGGGCGTGCCGCAAGAGACGCTGGCGCGCTACCTGGCGGCCAAGGACGCCGAGAAGATCCGCATCTCTCACCTGGTCGACGGCATGCCCCAGCGCATGATTCCCAACGAATACCTGGCGATGCTGGAGAAGGCCTCGCCCTTCAAGCGCGTGCGCATCGCGCTGTCGCTGGCGCTGCAGTGGAAGGCGCAGACCGGCATGACCACCGGCCACGCCCTGTCGGTGCTGTGGCAGGCGCTGCGCGAAGACCCGGCCAGCGTCGCGCAGACCGTGATGGCGGCCAACGCCCCCATGCTGCTGCAGCGCTCCATGGTCGACGGCAAGCCCGCCGAGGGCGTGATGTCCGCCGGCCAGGTGGCCGCGCTGATTGGCCGCCTCGACTCATGCGAGCAAGTCATCCGCGGCATTGCCGCGCAGGCACAAGAGCGCCTGCAGGCGCTCACAACCGTACGAACCAACGCGATCCAGCCATGAGCGAACAACAGTTTTTCACCAAGATCCACGACAACGGCGTCGCCGAGATCGTGATCGACCGCGCGCCGGTCAACGCCCTGAACGCCGCCGGCTGGAACGGCCTGGCCGCCGAGATCGAGGCCACCGGCCAGCGCCCCGAAGTGCGCGTGATCGTCATCCGCGCCGAGAACCGCGGCTTTTGCGCCGGCGTCGACATCAAGGAGCTGGCGGCCAACGACAAGCTCATCGTCAGCGTCAACGCGGGCAACTACGCCACCTTCAAGGCGGTGCACCGCAACCGGGTGCCGGTGATCGCCGCGGTGCACGGCTTCGTGCTGGGCGGGGGCATCGGCATCTGCGGCGCGGCCGACATCGTGATCGCCGCCGAGGACGCCACCTTCGGCCTGCCCGAGGTCGACCGCGGCGCCATGGGCGGCGCGGCCCACCTGCAGCGCATGTTCGGCGTGCAGAAGACGCGCTACCTGTTCTTCACCGGCGAGATGATCGGCGCGGCCGAGGCGCTGCGCCTGGGCGCGATCGAGCGCGTCGTGCCGCGCGACGCGCTGCGGGACACCGCGCTTGAGATCGCCGCCAAGATCGCTGCCAAGAGCCCCGCCATGATCCGCATCGCCAAGGAGGCGCTCAACGGCATCGAGGACGGCAACCTGGAGGACAAATACCGCTGGGAGCAAGGCTTTACGCTGCAGGCCTACATGAGCCCGGACTCCGCCGAGACGCGCGACGCCTTCGTCAACAAGCGCGACGCCAAATTCTGAAATCGCCTCCAAGGACACAGCCACCATGGAACTACGCTACACGCCCGCCCAGCAGGCTTTTCGCGCCGAGGTGCGCGACTGGCTCGCCACCAACGTCCCCAAAGCGCCCTTTGCCAGCTACGACACGCGCGAGGGCTTCGAGCAGCACCGCCAGTGGGAGGCCACGCTGGCCGACGCGGGCCTGAGCAGCATCACCTGGCCCAAGGCGCTGGGCGGACGTGGCAGCGACCTGGTCGAGTGGCTGATCTTTGAAGAGGAATACTGGGCCCACGACGCGCCCCAGCGCGTCAACCAGAACGGCATCTTGCTGCTGGGCCCGACGCTGATGGAATTTGGCACGCCCGAGCAAAAGGCGCGCTTTCTGCCCAGCACGGCACGCTGCGACGACATGTGGGCGCAGGGCTGGAGCGAGCCCAACGCCGGCTCGGACATGGCCGCCATCAGCAGCCGCGCCATCCGCGACGGCGACCACTACGTGGTCAACGGCCAGAAGATCTGGTCCACGCGCGCGGTGTTCGCCAACTGGCTGTTCGGCCTGTTCAGGAGCGACCCGCAGTCCTCGCGCCACCACGGCCTGACCTATCTGCTGGTGCCGCTGGACGCGCCGGGCATTACCGTGCGCCCGATCCGCGCGCTCAACGGTAAAGAGGCGTTTGCCGAAATCTTTTTTGACGACGTGCGCGTGCCCGTGGCCAACCGCCTGGGCGACGAGGGCCGCGGCTGGCACGTGGCCATGGCCACCGCCGGTTTTGAGCGCGGCCTGCTGCTGCGCTCGCCGGCACGCTACCAGCGCACGGCGCAAAAACTGGTGCAGCTGTACCGCAAGCACCAAAGCGCCTGCGACCGCGACCCGAGCATCCGCGAGGCGGTGACCCGCGCCTGGATGGGCGCCGAGGCCTACACGCTGGCCTCCTACCACACGGTGGGCAAGCTGGCCCAGGGCGCCACCATTGGCGCCGAGGCCAGCACCAACAAAATCTTCTGGTCCGAGCTCGACTTGCTGCTGCACGAGACGGCCATGCGCATCCTGGGCGCGCGCGCCGAGCTGGTCGACGACGCCGAGGTGCACGAATGGCTGGAAGGCTTCCTGTTCGCCCAGGCCGGCCCCATCTACGCCGGCAGCAACGAGATCCAGCGCAACATCATTGCCGAGCGCGTGCTCGGCATGCCCAAAGCATGAACAACCCCCTGAGTCGCTTCGCGCCTTCCCCCTTCTCTCGCGCCGCTGCGCGGCGCGGGAAGGGGGACGCATCCAGCGCGGCGGGGCTGCCCTTGCGCGGATGCCCTGACCTGGGTTGCGCCAGTTTCAGCCGCTGAGCCCCAAGAATCACTGATATCCGGAGAACCACCATGGAGTTCACCTTCACCCAAGACCAGACGGCGTTTCGCGACTCGGTCAGCCGCTTTTTGATGACCGAGGCGCCGCCCGAGATGCTGCGCGAAGTCTGGGACACCGACAGCGGCCGCAGCCCCGCGCTGCGCAAGAAAATTGCCGAGCAAGGCCTCACCGCCCTGTCCGTGCCCGAGGAAGAAGGCGGCCTGGGCCTGGGCGACGTCGACTGGTCGCTGATGACGCAGGAACTCGGCTACTACGCCATTCCCGACTCGCTGATCGACACCGCCTACATTGCTGCCGGCCTGCTGGCCACCCTGCCCGCCGGCCACGCCGCGCGCGCCGCCTGGCTGCCGCGCATCGTCGACGGCAGCGCGCGCATCGCCGTGGGCCATCCGGTCAACCCCTGGGTGGCCGACGCCCACCTGGCCGACCTGCTGCTGCTGCCCCACGCCACGCCCCAAGGGCTTGAGGTGCACGCCGTTCCCGCCAGCCAGGTGCAGGTGCAGACCGAGCGCAGCATCGACGCCTCGCGCCGCCTGAGCACCGTGCAGTGGCAGCCGGGCGACGCCACGCGCATTGCCGACGCCGCCACCGGCCAGGCGCTGTGGGACGAAGCGCTCGAGCGCGGCGCGCTGGCCGTCGCCGGCGAGCTCATCGGCCTGTCCCAGCGCATGCTCGACCTGACGGTGGACTACGCCGGCCAGCGCAAGCAGTTCGGCAAGCCCATTGGCGCCTTCCAGGCGGTCAAGCACCACCTGGCCGACGTGTTCACCGCCATCGAATTCGCCAAGCCCGTGCTCTACCGCGCCGCCGCCGCGCTGGCGACGAAGGACGCCAGCACCAGCGCCCGCGTGGCCCACGCCAAGCTGGCCTGCGGCGAAGCCGCGCTGCTGGCCGCGCGCAAGGGCATCCAGGTACACGGCGCCATGGGCTACACCTGGGAGGTCGACCTGCAGATGTTCATGAAGCGCGCCTGGGCGCTCAACGGTGCCTGGGGCGACCGCGCCTTTCACCAAGAGCGCCTGGGCGCCGCCCTGTTCACCGACGGTGCGCCGCTGGGGGCGGGGGCGACGTTTCACTGAGCCGCGCCCCGCTTTCGCCCCCTCCCCCTCTGGGGGAGGGTTGGGGTGGGGGCCAGCGACGCATGCAACCAACACAAGGCATTTACCGCAACAGCCGCCCCCATCCCCTCCTTCCCCCAAAGGGGGAAGGAGCAAGCCGCCCACCCATCCATTGACAGACAAGGACACCCCATGGCCACCCCCCAAGCCTATATCGTCGACGCCCTGCGCTCGCCCACCGGCAAGCGCAAGGGGTCGCTGGCCCACGTGCATGGAGCCGACCTGGGCGCGCACGTCATCCGCGCACTGGTCGAGCGCAACGCCGTTCCGGCCGACGAGTACGACGACGTCATCTTCGGCTGCGTCGACACCATCGGCCCGCTGGCCGGCGACATCGCGCGCACCTCCTGGCTGGCCGCCGGCATGCCGCTTTGCGTGCCCGGCACCACCATCGACCGCCAGTGCGGCAGCTCCCAGCAGGCGGTGCACTTTGCCGCGCAGGCGGTGATGAGCGGCACGCAGGACGTGGTGCTCGCCGGCGGCGTGCAGACCATGAGCGCCATTCCAATCTCGTCGGCCATGCTGGCCGGCCAGCCGCTGGGCTTCACCACGCCGTTTGCCGAAAGCAAATGCTGGCAGGCGCGCTTTGGCGACGCGCCGGTCAACCAGTTCTACGCCGCGCAGCGCATTGCCGACCACTGGGGCGCCAGCCGCGCCGACATGGAAGTGTTTGCCAAGAACAGCCACGACAAGGCCTTGAAGGCGATTGCCGAAGGGCGCTTTGATCGCGAAATCGTCCCTTATCCATTGGAAGGGGGCAACTTCAAGATGGACGAGACCGCCCGCCTGAGCACGCTGGAGAAGATGGCCACGCTCGACCCGGTCGACCCCACCTACCCCAAGATCACCGCCGCCGTCTCCAGCTCCACCTGCGACGCGGCCGCCGCTGTGCTGGTCGTCTCCGAGGCCGCGCTCAAGCGCTACAACCTCACGCCGCGCGCGCGCATCCACCACATCAGCGTGCGTGCCGACGACCCGATCTGGCACCTGACCGCGCCGATCCCGGCCACCGCCTACGCGCTGAAGAAGGCCGGCATGAGCATGAACGACATCGACCTGGTCGAGATCAACGAGGCCTTTGCCTCGGTCGTCATGGCATGGCTGAAGGAGACCGGCTACGACCCGGCGCGCACCAACGTCAACGGCGGCGCCATCGCGCTGGGCCACCCGCTGGGCGCCACCGGCGCCAAGCTGATGACCACGCTGCTGCACGAGCTGGAGCGCACCGGCGGGCGCTACGGCCTGCAGACCATGTGCGAGGGCGGCGGCCAGGCCAACGTCACCATCATCGAGCGTCTGTAGAAACAACACCAAGGAGACACACCATGCCCCGCAGCGCCCAAGACCCCAAGCGCCGGCTTTTCCTGCAGGGCGCTGCTGCCGGCGCGGCAGCGGCCGCCCTGCCCGCCCAGGCCCAGGGCGCGGCGGCCAACGCAAGCCATGGAGTCGCGCCGCCCGACGCCACCACCTGGGCGCGGCAAATCGCCCGCGGCGAGGTCACCCCGCTGGACGCCCTGGACGCGGCGATTGCCCGCGTCGAGGCCTTGCCCAAGCTCAACGCCGTCGTCATCCGCGACTTTGACCTGGCGCGCCAGCAGGCCAAGGCGTTGTCGGCGCTCTCGGCCCAGGCGCGCAAGACCGCTGTGGAGAAGGCGCCGCTGTGGGGCTTGCCGTTTCTGATCAAAGACCTGGGCCAGTACGTCGAAGGCACGGTGACGACCAATGGCTGCGCCTTCTTCAAGGGCGCGGTGGCCACGCACAGCACCACGCTGGTCAAGCGCTACCAGCGCGCTGGGCTCAACATTTTTGGCAAGACGGCGTCGCCAGAATTCGGCATGACGACGACGACCGAATCGCGCCTGTACGGCGCCACGCTCAACCCCTGGAATACGGCGCACACCACCGGCGGCTCATCGGGCGGCACGGCGGCGGCCGTGGCCGCCGGCATCGTGCCGGTGGCGCACGCCAGCGACGGCGGCGGCTCGATTCGCATTCCGGCGGCGCACTGCGGGCTGTTTGGCTTGAAGCCCAGCCGCGGCCGCGTGCCGGCCGGGCCCGACGTGCTCGACGGCTCGGGCCTGTCGGTCAACCACGTGATCAGCCGCAGCGTGCGCGACAGCGCCCTGCTGCTCGACCTGACCGCCGGCCCCGAGGCGGGCTCGCGCATCGGCCCGCCGCCGGCCGCGCCGGGCAGCTACCTGGCCGCGCTCACCCGGGCGCCGCGCCCGCTGCGCATTGCCGTGTGGCGCAGCAATTACTTTGGCGTGCCGGTGCACACCGACTGCCTGGCCGCGCTCGAGCGCGCCGCCCACGTCTGCGCCGGCATGGGCCACCACCTGGAAGAGAAAATGCCGGCGCTTCCGGTGCAAGAGGTCTACGCCGGCATGGGCGCCGCCATGGGCGCGGGCATGCTCTACACCGTGAGCCAGCGCGAAAAGCTGCTGGGCCGCGCGGTGCGCGAAGACGAGATGGAGCCGCTGGACTGGGCCACGCTTGAGCAGGCCAGAAAGGCCACGGCGCAGCAGCTCTACCAGGCGCGCCTGGGCTTTGACAAGGCCGGCCAGATCATCGACGCCTTTTTGGGCGACTACGACCTCATCCTCACGCCGACGACGGCCGTGCCGGCGCAAAAGCTGGGCGTGCTCACGCTGGATCAGCCCTTCGAGAGCTACGCCCGCCAGGCCATGGCCTCGTCGGCCTTCACCTCGCTGTTCAACATCAGCGGCCACCCGGCCATGTCGGTGCCGGCGCACTGGACGGCGGACAACCTGCCCGTCGGCGCCCACTTCGTCGCCCCCTACGGCCGCGAAGACCGCCTGCTGGCCCTGGCCGCGCAGCTAGAGCAAGCCATGCCCTGGGCGCAGCGCATGCCGGATCTGGCGGCGCTGCGCTAAGGCTTTCCATCCCCCCTCTGGGGAGGGCCGATTTCCTCCCTCCCCCTCTGGGGGAGGGTTGGGGTGGGGGCCGGCGACGCCGGCGCGCCCATGCCGGCAAGATGCCGGCGCTCCCACCCCGCCCCCATCCCCGCCTTCCCCCAAAGGGGGAAGGAGCAAAACAAGCACTCTTCATTTCAAGCACCCAAGGAGCCCCCATGACCATCTGCACCAACCGCACCGTCGTCATCACCGGCGCCGGCGCCGGCCTGGGCCGCGCCTACGCGCTGGCGTTTGCGCAAGAAGGCGCGAGCGTCGTCGTCAACGACATCCGCCTGGACGCCGCGCAGGCCGTGGCCGACGAGGTCAAGGCCGCCGGCGGCCAGGCGATCGCCAACGGCGGCGACATCACCTCGCTGGCCGGCGCGCAGTCCATCCTCGACGCCGCACTGGCCGCCTTCGGCGACGTGCACGTCGTCGTCAACAACGCCGGCGTGCTGCGCGACCGCATGTTCCTGAGCCTCTCGGAAGAAGACTGGGACATGGTCATGCGCGTGCACCTGCGCGGCCACTACTGCATGGGCAACACCTTTGGCCGCTACTGGCGCGACCAGAAGAAGGCCGGCAAGGCGGTGGACGCACGCATCATCAACACCAGCTCGGGCGCGGGCCTGCAGGGCTCCATCGGCCAGAGCAACTACGCAGCGGCCAAGGCCGGCATTGCCGGGCTGACCCTGGTGCAAGCGGCGGAACTGGCGCGCTACGGCATCACCGCCAACAGCCTGGCGCCGGCCGCGCGCACCGCGATGACCGAGGGCGCGATGCCCGACCTGGTCAAGAAACCCGACGACGGCTTTGACGCCTGGGACCCGATGAACGTCGCCTCCATCGTCGTCTGGCTGGGCAGCCCGCTGTCGGCCCACGTGACCGGCCGCTGCTTCGAGGCCAAGGGCGGCGAAATCTCGGTGGCCGACGGCTGGCACACCGGCGCCATCCGCGACAAGGGCGCGCGCTGGGAGCCCGCCGAACTGACCGCCGTGGTCGACGAACTGATCGCCCAGAGCCCGAAGCCGCAAAAAGTCTACGGCACCTGAGCCGGTTTTCAGCTCCCTCCCCCCCTTTGGGGGAGGGCTGGAGTGGGGGCCAGCGACGCAAGCACAGCCCCTGCGCCAGGCAAGAAACCCCCACCCCTGCCTTCCCCAAAAGGGGGAAGGAGCAAAAAGCAGAGCCATGCCATGGATTTGAACCTGAGCGAAGAACAACGCCTGATCGTCGACAGCGCCGCCGAATTCCTTGCCGCGCACAGCACCAGCGAGCGCGTGCGCAGCGCGGGCAGCCAGCCCGGCGGCTGGAACGAAGCCCTGTGGCAAGGCCTGGCCGAGCTGGGCTGGTGCGGCATCCACAGCCCCGAGGACCAGGGCGGCCTGGGCCTGGGCGTGGTCGAGCTGGCGCTGTTGCAGGAACAGCTGGGCCACCGCCTGGCCTGCGTGCCCTACTTCGACGGCGTGGCCCTGGCCGCAACGGCGCTGCGCGCGCTGGCGGGCCAGCCGCAGGTGGACGCCGCGCTGCAATCCTTGACCAGCGGTGAACAGCGCTTTGCCCTGGCACTGCCCGAACCCGATGCGCCCACCGTCGGCGCCCAGGCGACGCCACAGAACAACCACTGGCTGCTGCAAGGCCAGTGGCCGCAGGTCGGATCCGCTCCCGTGGCGCAGCAGTTGCTGCTGCCCGCGCTGCAGGCCGATGGCGAATGGGGCCTGTTCCTCGTGCCTGCCGACGCACTCGGCCTGACCGTTACCCAGCAGCCCGCCGTGGACGCCACGCGCCTGCACGGCACCGTCACCGCAGAAAACGTAGCGCTCGACGCCACCCAGCGCATCGCCCACGGCCCGGCGCTGCAGGCACTGCTTGCGCACACGCGCTGCGTGGCCGCCATTGCACTGGCTGCCGAGCAGGTTGGCGTGGCGCAGCAGGCGCTGGACTTGTCCCTGGCCTACACGCTGGAGCGCCAGCAGTTCGAGAAACCCATCGCCAGCTTCCAGGCCGTCAAGCACCGCGTGGGCCAGATGCTGGTAGCAGTGGAGACCGCCCGCTCGGCCGTCTACGGCGCCGCCTGCCTGGCCGACACCGAGCCGGCCGACGGCGTGCTGCTGCGCGCCGCGGCGCACGCCATCAGCGAGGCGACCGAGGCCGCGCTGTACTGCACGCGCGAGTCCATCCAGCTGCACGGCGGCGTGGGCTTTACCTGGGAATACGACCCCCATCTGTACTTTCGCCGCGCCCAGGCCAGCAGCCAGCGCCTGGGATCGCTGCGCTGGTGGCGCGAGCAGGTCGCGCGCCAATTGCTCGACACCGAGGAGACCGCCGCATGAACCTGCATGAAACCGCCCAAGAACAAGCTTTTCGCGCCGAAGTGCGCGCCTGGATGGACGAACACCTGCGCGGCGAATTTGCCCCGCTGCGCGGCGCCGCAGGCCTGAGCTCGCCCCACTACGACGCCCAGCTGGCCAAACGCTGGGAGCAGGAGCTGGCCCGTGGCGGCTGGACCGGCCTGGGCTGGCCCACAGAGCATGGCGGGCGCAACCTGCCGCTGGCGCAGCAAATCATCTTCCACGAAGAGTACGTGCGCTGCGGCGGCCCGGGGCGCATCGGCCACATCGGCGAGACGCTGCTGGCACCCACCGTGATGGCCTGGGGCACGCCCGAGCAGAAAAAACGCTTTCTGCCCGGCGTGCTGGCCGGCACCGACTACTGGGCCCAGGGCTATTCCGAACCCGGCGCGGGCTCGGACCTGGCCGGCGTGCGCACCCGCGCGCGGCGCGACGCGGCCACTGGCGAATGGATGATCGACGGGCAAAAAGTCTGGACCAGCTGGGCGCATGAATCCAACTGGATTTTTGTGCTGGCGCGCTGCGAGGAACGCCAGCCGGGCCAGCCGCGCCACAAAGGCATGGTTTTTCTGCTGGTGCCGCTTGATCAACCGGGCGTGGAGATCCGCCCCATCCGCCAGATCACCGGCGGCAGCGAATTCAACGAAGTGTTCTTCGACGGTGCGCGCACCGAAGCCAGCCTGCACCTGGGCGCGCCGGGCGAGGGCTGGAAGGTGGCCATGTACCTGCTGGGCTGCGAGCGCGGCGCGTCCACTCTGGGCCAGCAGGCGCATTTCCGCGCCGAGCTGCAGGACGTGATCACCACCGCAAAGGCCAACGGCGCAGCGCGTGACCCGCTCTTGCGCCAGCGCATCGCCCAGGCCGCGCTGGGCCTGGACACCCTGCGCAGCCACGCGCTGCGCACCAGCGGCGAGCAGGCCGACCCGCGCGCGGCCAGCGTGTCGAAATACGCCTGGTCCAACTGGCGCCGCGACCTGGGCGAGCTGGCCATGGACGTGCTGGGCCCGGCGGCGGACATGGATGACGGTGACCCGCTGCACGACGGCCTGCGCCACATCTGGCTGTCGAGCCGCGCCGACACGATTTATGCCGGCAGCAACGAAATCCAGCTCAACCTGATGGCCGAGCGGGCGCTGGGCATGCCGCGCTGAGGAGGTGGGATTGACGGCGGGGATGTGCTGGCCGCCCCCATCCCTGCCTTCCCCCAAAGGGGGAAGGAGTAATACCGGGGCGGCGATGGCTGTTTCTCCCTCCCCCTTTGGGGGAGGGCTGGGGTGGGGGCCAGCAACATCGACGCCCTCGCACCGGCCAGCCATGCCAGCACAGCCAAAGACAGCCCATCGTCCTTGCGGACGATGCGCCGCCCGCGCCGGGGCGACACCATAGGGACAAAACCCAATCTGGAGATCCCCGCCCCATGAAACCCTCCCCCGATTACGTCCCCGCCCACGGCCTGCTGCGCGGCAAGTCCGTTCTGGTCACGGCCGCCGCCGGCGCCGGCATTGGCTTTGCCGCCGCCCAGCGCGCCGCCGAGGAAGGCTGCCGCGCCCTGGTCATCTCCGACGTGCACGAGCGGCGCCTCACCGAAGCCGTCGTCGCCCTGAAAGAAAAAACCGGCCTGCAAGCCATCCACGGCCAGCTGTGCGACGTGAGCCAGCAGGCCCAGGTCGACGCGCTGATCGCCTTTGCCGAGGAAAAAACCGGCGGCGTCGACGTGCTGATCAACAACGCCGGCCTGGGCACCAGCCGCCGCCTGATCGACATGCCGGACGACGAATGGCACAAGGTCATCGACGTGACGCTGACCGGCACGTTCCGCATGACGCGCGCCGCGCTGCAGGTGATGCAGCCGCGCGGCAAGGGCGTGATCGTCAACAACGCCTCGGTGCTGGGCTGGCGCGCGCAGGTGGAGCAGGCGCATTACGCCGCGGCCAAGGCCGGCGTGATGGCGCTGACGCGCTGCGCGGCGATGGAGGCGGCCGAGTTCGGCGTGCGCATCAACGCCGTCGCGCCGTCGATCGCCATCCACGCCTTCCTGAAAAAATCCGCATCCGAGGAACTGCTCAACGAGCTGTCGGCCAAGGAAGCCTTCGGCCGCGGCGCCGAGCCCTGGGAAGTGGCCAACGTGATGATCATGCTGGCCAGCGACTACACCTCGTACATGACGGGGGAAGTGGTCTCCGTCAGCTCGCAAAGGGCGTAAACCATGGCGCAGGCTTTCAATTCTGCCGCCGCCGTGCAGGCCGCCGTCGGCCAGGATCTGGGCACGACCGACTGGCTGGCCATCACCCAGGATCGCATCAACACCTTTGCCGACGCCACGGGCGACCACCAGTGGATCCACGTCGATCCCGAGCGTGCCAAGGACGGCCCGTTCGGCAAGACCATTGCGCACGGCTACCTCACGCTGTCGCTGGCCAACCTGTTTCTGCCCCAGCTGGTCGAGTACCAGGGGCTGAAGATGGGCGTGAACTACGGCTGCGACAAGGTGCGCTTTCCCTCCCCCGTGCCGGTGGGTTCGCGCGTGCGCGGCCACGGCGTGGTGGTGGCAGCCGAGCCCGTCAAGGGCGACGGCGTGCAGGTGACGGTGCGCGTCACCGTGCAGATCGAAGGTTCGGACAAGCCCGGCTGCGTGGTGGACACCATCAGCCGCCTGTTTTTTTGAAGGAATGCATTCATGAGCAACAACGCACAAGACGCAGTCATCGTCTCCACCGCCCGCACCCCCATCGGCAAGGCCTACCGCGGCGCCTTCAACGACACCGAGGCCCCCGTGCTGGGCGGCCACGTGATCCGCGCAGCGCTCGCCAAGGCGGGCGTGGACGGCAAGGACGTGGACGACGTCATCCTCGGCATTGCCGCGCAGCAGGGTTCTCAGGGCTACAACCTGGGACGCCTGTGCACCTACACCGCGGGCCTGCCCGAGAGCGTGGGCGGCATGGCCATCGACCGCATGTGCGCCTCGGGCCTGATGAGCATTGCCACGGCCGCCAAGGGCATCATGACGGGCGAGATGGACGTGGCCGTCGCCGGCGGCCTCGAATCGATTTCGCTGGTGCAGAACAAGCACAAGAACAGCTACCGCGCGCAGTCCAAGGCCGTGCTGGAGGCCATGCCGACGGCTTACATCCAGATGATCGAGACGGCCGAAATCGTCAGCCGCCGCTACAAGGTCTCGCGCGCCGCGCAGGACGAATACTCGTTGCAAAGCCAGCAGCGCGTGGCCGCCGCCCAGGCCGCCGGCCTGTTTGCCGACGAGATCGTGCCGCTCACGACGAGCAAGCTCTTGTTCGACAAGGAAGGCAACGAAGCCGGCCGCGAAGACGTGACCCTGACCCAGGACGAAGGCAACCGCCCGAGCACCACGCTGGAAAGCCTGGCCAGCCTCAAGCCCGTGTGGAAGAACGGCCAATGGGTGCCCCAGGGCGAATTCATCACCGCCGGCAACGCCTCGCAGCTGTCCGACGGCGCCAGCGCCAGCGTGCTGATGAGCCGCGCCGAGGCGCAAAAACGCGGCCTCACGCCGCTGGGCACCTACCGCGGCGTGGCCGTGGCCGGCTGCGGCGCCGACGAGATGGGCATTGGCCCGGTGTTCGCCATCCCCAAGCTGCTGGCGCGCCACGGCCTCACTGTGGCCGACATCGGCCTGTGGGAGATCAACGAAGCCTTTGCCTGCCAGGTGATCTACTGCCGCGACCAGCTGGGCATTCCCGATGACCGCCTGAACGTCAACGGCGGCGCCATCTCCATCGGCCACCCGTTCGGCATGTCGGGCGCGCGCCTGGTCGGCCACGCACTGCTGGAGGGGCGCCGCCGCGGCGTGCGCTACGCGGTGGTCAGCATGTGCATCGGCGGTGGCATGGGTGCCGCAGGGCTATTCGAACTGGTGTAAACCTGAAGCATCATTTCGCGGCGCAAGCAGGAGCCAACCGTTAGACTTGCGCCCCCACCGCCTCCCCTTCTCTGCCCTGCCCATGTCCGATCCCGCACCGTCCACCGGCACTGACAACAGCCCCATCACCCTGGATCGGTTCAGCCAGATCCTGGACAAGCTGTATGAGGCTGCGCTGAACGCCGAAGGCTGGGAAGACTGCCTGGAGCACATTCGCGACGAGCTGCACGGCAACTATGTCTCGCTGATCGTGCGCACCGTGACCGCAGAAGACGCGGGCCTGATCGTCTCGGTCAGCAAGGACAGGCGCACGCTGGAGCAGTACACCCCCAACCTCAACGTCAGCCCGTTCACCGGTGTGCAGCCCGACCGCCTGGTGACCACGGCCGACGTGATCTCCGACGCCGAGTGGCGCGCCTCGGACTACTACCGCGACTGGTGCGCGCCGCACGGCGTGTACCACGTCATGGCCGCCGACATCGGCACGCGCGAAGGCGAGGTCTACGGCTTTCGCGTCACGCGCAGCGAGGACGAGCCGCCGTTTTCCGCCGCCGACAAAGACCTGGGCCGGCGCCTGATTCCGCACATCAAGCGCGCGCTGAACCTGCACCTGGCGATGCACCAGGATCGCAAGGTGCTCTCGCTGTACAGCCGTGCGATGGCGCAGCTTCTGGTGGGCGTCGTTGTGCTCGACCGGGACTGCAACGTCATCGAGTCCAACCAGGCGGCCCAGTCCATCCTGGACAAGCACGACGGGCTGCGCATCGCCGGCAATCAGCTCGAAGCCACCTACGCCAACGACAACCGCAAGCTGCAACGCATGATCAAGGACGCGCTGCACCACGACGGCACGCAGCAGAAGGTGGGGCTGACCGAAGCCCTGTCGGTCGGCCGCCCCTCGGGGCAGCTGGCCTGGGGCGTGGTGGTGCAAAGCATCTCGCCCGACGAGTGGACCGAGGGCAAGCAGCGCCCGGCCGTCGCGGTCTTCGTGCGCGACTCCGAGAGCAAGAGCCAGCCGCCGGTCAAGCTGGCGCAGCAGCTGTTCCAGCTCACGCCGGCCGAGACCATGCTGGCCATCCAGCTGGCCAACGGCATGTCGCTCGAAGAGGCGGCCGAAGCGCTGAACATCCGCCGCAACACTGCGCGGGCGCACTTGCGCTCCATCTTCTCCAAGACCGGTGTGCGCCGCCAGATGGAACTGGTGCGCATCTTCCTCAACAGCGTCGCCTGGCTGGGCACCAAGGACTGACGCGCTTCTGCCGCGCAGGCTCCTATTGATCCGGCCCCTTGAAATTTTGAGGTTTCGTCATTGCGGCGAAAGCCGCAATCCAGTGCCAACGCTGGTGGGGGGTATCTGGGCCCCGGCTTTCGCCGGGGCGACGGGTTCAAACATTACGGGGCCGGATCAATAGGAGGCTAGCCCTCTGGCCGATAGCCGCCGGCAAACGCCCGCGCCGCGATCAACGCCGGCGCAGCGCGCCCATCGGCCCGAGGCGGACCCCTACACGGGCCCAAAACCCTAGATCGGAAACCGCGCGGCGCGAGACCGTCACACGGTACGCCCGGCGTGGTGGCCGGTGTGCATCGCGCCCTCGATATAGCCCAGCGTCTCGCTGTCTCCCAGGCGCTGCACCGGCACCTCGGTCAGCGCCTGCAGCTGCTCGGCCACGCTGGCATCGGGCTCGGCGCCCAGCGCCAGCACGACGGAATCGGCATCGGTGCTGTGCGCCTGTCCCTTTTTGTCCAGCCATTGCACCTGCTTGCGCCCAATGCTTTGCACCTGCGCCTGCAGGTGCAGCGTGCCATGGGCCTGCACCGCCTCGACCACGCGCCAGCGCCGCACGATGGACAGCTCGGTGCCGGCGTGGGTTCCCGGCTCCAGCACCGTCACCTGCCGCCCGCGCGCCAGCAGAAACTCCGCCAGCTCCAGCCCCACCAGGCCGCCGCCGACGACGACGACCCGCTTGCCCAGCGGCATCCACAGCTTGGACAGGCCTTGCAGCGCGGCCGCGCTGTCGGTCACGCCCAGCATGCCGCCGGCCTTGAACAGCGCGCGCTCGGCCAGGCCGAGCTTGGCCCGTGCGATCTCGTCGGCGCCGTCGCCCGTCATCAGGCGGCGCAGCTCGTCGCCGCTCCACACGTGGTTTTGCTGAGCGCCCTCGATGGCGGGCGCCGCACGTTTGGCGCCTGTCGCGACCAGGATGGCGTCGGGGCGCACGCGCGCCAGCAGCGCCGCGTCCGCCGTCGTATTCAGCTCCACCGTGATGTTGGGGTGCTGCATCTGGCGCACCAGGTAATCCAGCAGGCGGCCATTCTCTGGATAGGCCAGGCCGGCAAAGAACAGCGTGCCGCCCAGGCGGTTGCTGCGCTCGACCAGCGTCACCCGGTGCCCGCGCAGCGCCGCCACGCGCGCCGCCTCCATGCCCGCGGGCCCGCCGCCGACGATCAGCACCTGACGGGGCTGCTCGGCCGGGACGATGGGTGCCTCGTGTTCATGGCCGGTCTGCGCGTTGACCGCGCACTTGATGCCGCGGTTGACGAAGATCTCGCTGACGCAGGCGTAGCAGTAGATGCAGGGGCGCACGTCCTGCGGCTTGCCGGCCTGCAGCTTGTTGGGCAGGTCGGAGTCGGCCAGCAGCTTGCGCCCCATTGCGACGAAATCGACCTCGCCGGCGCGGATCGACGCATCGCCCACCTCGGGCTCGACGCGCCCGGCGACGATGACGGGCAGCTTGACCGCGCGCTTGAACGCCCGGGCGTACTCCAGGTAGGCGCCGCTTTGCTGCGGAATCGGCGCATCGGTGAAATCGCTGCCGCAGGTCATGCGCGCATAGGCCGAGACGCTGATCGCGTCCACGCCCAACGACTCGCAGATGCGCGCATTCTCCAGCGCCTCCTGCAGCTCGATGCCACCGGGCGTATGCATCTCCTCGGCATCCAGCCGCACCCAGACGGGAAAATCGGGGCCGACGCGCCGGCGCACCTCGGCCAACACCTCGCGCATCAGCCGCGTGCGGTTGGCATGGCTGCCGCCGTAGCCATCGGTGCGCTGGTTGAAGTACGGCGAGAGAAAGCCGGCAATGATGTAGTTGTGCGCGCAGTGCACCTCCACCGCGTCAAAGCCCGCCTGCTGGGCGCGCACGGCCGCCGCGGCATACCACTCGACCATCTGCGCCATGTCGGCCTCGTCCATCACGCGGTAGCGATCCGGGTACGGCCCGACGCCGACGAAGGTCGACAGCTCCTGCCTGGTGATCATGAGCATGGCCTTGTTGGGCGGCAGCTCCGGCGGCACCGAAGGCACCCACATCTCGCGCCCATGCGCGCGGTCGTTGGCGGCCACCTTGCCGCTGTGGTTGATCTGTATCGCCGCCTTGGCGCCATGCGCGTGGATGCGGCGCACCACCTCGGCCAGCGTAGGGATGAACTCGTCCTTGGAGATACCCAGCTGGTGCGGCTCGCTGGTGCCGCTGGGCCAGGACACGGCCGTCGTGCCCAGGATGATCAGGCCCGCGCCGCCACGTGCGCGTGCCTCGTAGTACGCCTGGGTCTTCTCGGTCGCGTGGCCGTCGGTGCCGCCGAAGTTCTCGCCCATGGGCGCCAGGGCGATGCGGTTGCGCAGTTGCAATGTGCCGATGCTGCCGGGCTGCAGCAGCGCGTCATAGGAAGTGGTGGCCATATTCGTGTGGGGGTGGATGCGGTTGTGAAGCCCATTGTGGGAAATCACTCGCGGGGGTCATCGTCCATTTGGACGCATCTGCTCCCGGGTTTTTCCCCGATAGTCATTCCGAGATCGTTGTTTTCAGTGTGAATTTTTGGAAGGTGAACCCATGAAAATCCTCGTCCCCGTCAAACGCGTGGTCGACTACAACGTCAA
>PGEI01000031.1 GCA_002894305.1 Comamonadaceae bacterium CD01 | reverse complement strand
GGCGAGGGCTGGATACCGGCCCCGGATCAGAGTCCGGGGTGACGTTCTTCCGCCGGTATGACGGGGAAGAATCTGCGGCCTCGCGTTGGGGCTTCATGCGGCGCGGCGCGAACCGCTGCGGCGCGCGGGCGCGCTGGGCGCGGGTTCTGCAATTGCAGGCTTGGCGGCCACGGGCTCGGCGGCCATGGATTCGGTCAGTGCCACCTTGGCTTCCTCGGCCTGGGTCTCCTTCGCCTCGATGAATTTGGCCCGCGCTTCTTCAGCGTGGAGTTTGTTCAATGCCAGGGCTTGTGGTTCGTTGCGCGCCATGAAGTCGCGCACCTGCGGATAGACATATTCGCGCCAGCGCCGGCCGCTGAAGATGCCGTAGTGGCCCGCGCCCTTGACTTCGATGTGCTGGCGCCGGTCGTCGGCAATCTGCGTGCACAGATCCTGGGCCGCACGGGTCTGGCCGCTGCCGGAGATGTCGTCGAACTCGCCTTCGACGGTCAGCAAGGCGGTGTTCTGGATGTCCTGCGGGCGCACGCGTTCGATCGCGCCCTCGGGTGAGCGGACGTCCCAGGTGCCGTTGACCAGGCTGAAGTCCTGGAACACGGTCTTGATCGTCTCCAGGTAGTAGTTCGCGTCCATGTCGAGTACCGCGTTGTACTCGTCGTAGAACTTGCGGTGCGCCTCGGCGCTGGCGTCGTCGCCGCGGATCAGGTTCTTGAAGAAGTCGTAGTGGCTGGAGGCGTGGCGGTCGGGGTTCATCGCGACGAAGCCGACGTGCTGAAGAAAGCCGGGGTAGACCTGTCGCCCGACGCCCGGGAATTTTCCTGGAACGCCGTATATCACGTTGTTTTCAAACCACTCGAAACTGCGCTGCGTTGCCAGGTTGTTCACCGTGGTCGGCGAGCGGCGCGCGTCGATGGGCCCACCCATCATGGTCATCGACAGCGGCGGGGTTTCGCCGCGGCTGGCCATCAGCGAGATGGCGGCCAGCACCGGAACCGTGGGCTGGCACACGCTCATCACGTGGCAGTTGCCGTAGGTGGCCTGCAGGTGGCGGACGAATTCCTGCACGTAGTTGACGTAGTCGTCCAGGTGGAAGTCGCCGTCGGCCAGAGGAACCATGCGGGCGTTCTTCCAGTCGGTGATGTAGACCTTGTGGCCGCTGAGCATGGTGCGCACGGTCTCGCGCAGGAGTGTGGCGTAGTGCCCCGACAGCGGTGCGACGATCAGCACCACGGGCTGCGTCTTGAGCTTGGTCAGCGTGGGCGGGTCGTCGGAGAAGCGTTTGAAGCGGCGCAGCTCGCAAAAAGGCTTGTCGATCTCGATGCGCTCGTGAATGGCCACGCCAATGCCGTCGACGTCCACGGTGCGGATGCCGAATTCAGGCTTTTCGTAGTCCTTGCCAAGGCGGTGCAGCAGCTCGTAGCTGGCCGCGACGCGGTGCGACAGCTGGGTTTCGCTGAAGGGATTGAGCGAATTGCTGTAAAACTTGGCCGCAGCTTGCGCCAGGTCAGCAAACGGCTCCATCAGGCTGCGCTGCGTTTCGTAAATCGTGTAGAGCATGGGGTGGGGATTCTATGTTGCAGTGCAGCATAAAGGCTGTTCTTGGATTTTTTGTGTTGCACCTGTCTCACATAAGACACATTCGGACTGCCGGGTTTCCCAGAAAACGAAGGGTGCGTGCCGTGGATGTGTCGGTTTGGTGCCGCATATTACTGCTGAAGCCGCTTTCGTGCTGACGCCGTAGTGAAGGTGTGTCAGGGGTTCACAATTGTCTACAGTTGCCTCTGGGCGGCGGTGCTGGTCTTGATGTTTGTGCTTGTCCCTTTACCTGGTCTGGCGTAGAGGTTCAGACCATCATTGGCGTGCTATTTCGACTGTTTGTGGGGTGATGTGCGTTCATGAGTGATGACGTCGAATGCGTGGTGGTGGGCGCCGGGGTGGTTGGCCTGGCGGTGGCGCGCGCGCTGGCGCTGCAGGGGCGCGAGGTGCTGGTGCTGGAGGCCGAGGGCGCCATCGGCACACAAACGAGCGCACGCAACAGCGAGGTCATCCATGCCGGCCTGTACTACCCGGGCGGCTCGCTCAAGGCCGGGCTGTGCGTGCAAGGGCGGCAGATGCTGTACGACTACTGCGCGCAGCGCTCCATCGGCCACCGGCGCTGCGGCAAGCTGCTGGTGGCCGCCCATGCGGAGCAGTATGGGCAACTGCAACGCATTGCGCAGCAGGCGCGGGCCAATGGCGTGACGGATCTGCAATGGCTGGATTGGGCGCAAGTGCAGCGGCTGGAGCCGCAACTGGAGTGCCGTGCGGCGCTGCTCTCTCCGAGCACCGGCATCGTCGACAGCCATGCGCTGATGCTGTCGCTGCAGGCCGATCTGGAGCGGGCTGGCGGCATGGTCGTCTTGCACACGCGGCTGGTTCAGATGCACTGCGCGCCGCACGCATTTGCGTTGGTGACGCACGACGGAACCGTGCTGCGGGCGCGTGCCGTGGTCAATGCCGCAGGGCTGGGCGCCGTGGCGTTGGCGCGGTGTTTCGACGGATTGGATTCAGCACTCGTGCCACAGGCCTTTTTTGCCAAGGGCAGTTATTTTTCGTTGGCCGGCAAGGCGCCGTTTTCGCACCTGGTTTACCCGGTGCCAGAGGAGGGCGGACTGGGCGTGCATCTGACGCTGGATCTGGGCGGCCAGGCGCGCTTTGGCCCCGACGTGCAGTGGGTGGACGATCCGGGCGACCTGCAGGTCGACGCCGGGCACGCGGCGGCTTTTGCCGCAGCCGTGCGCCGCTACTGGCCCGCGCTGCCCGACGGCGCCTTGCAACCAGACTACGCGGGCATGCGGCCCAAGATCAGCGGCCCGGGCCAGCCGGCGGCCGATTTTCTGATTCAGGGGGCGGCGCAGCATGGCATCGCCGGGCTGGTCAATCTGTTTGGCATCGAATCACCGGGCCTGACCAGTGCGCTGGCGATTGCCGCGCACGTCGGTGCCTTGCTCGCTTGAACCCGGTGCAGCGAGGCTTTGAAAGTGTGCAACCAATGGGTGGTAATGGCATTAAGATGTTTTCCATGCCCGGCGTGGCCTGGCCGTTGCCGCATCTGGTTTCCAGGTTCGGGAGCCTCTCGGGCCAAGCCGGCGCGTGCTTTTGTCGTAACCACTGAGTAAAGGATTGAGATATGAACACCGTCTCTGAAGCGACAGGCAGCACCCAGGGCGAACTCGAACGCCTGGTGGGTGATTTGCGCAATCTGCTGTCCAGCCATGATCTGGATGGCATTCCCGAGATCAAGCAGTTGCGCAAGCGCCTGGACGACGGCATCCACGCCGCCCGCGACTCGGCCGTACGCGCCGCTCAGGATGCGGCGGAGCAGGCCAAGGAGGCTGCTCGCATCGCCGACCGTTACGCCCATGACGAACCCTGGCGCGTCGCCAGCGCCGCGCTGGCCGTGGGCGCGCTGGTGGGTTTTTTGCTGGCGCGTCGCTGACCGGGGCGCGGGCCGATGCCGTTGGCGGCCCTCAGGGGCTTGCGTGAACAGTTGCGTGCCAGTGCGCAGCGCGGCGCCCAGGCGGCGCATGACCGCGTGCTGCTGGCGCGCCTGGAATGGGCGCAGGTGCGCCTGCAAATCGCCTGGCTGGTGCTGTTGACCATTGGCGTGTGCAGCCTGGTCGTGGTGGCGCTGCTGCTGCTGGCCGCTGCCATCGCCGCGCCGTATTGGGACACGCCCGACCGCACCACTGTGCTGTGGTGGCTGGTGGCGGCGGCGCTGTTGTTGTGCGGTTTGGGCGGTTTTTTGCTCGTCCGGGTGCTGCAGCGCCTGGGCCGTCCGTTTGCGCTGACCCGCCATGAGCTGGCGCAGGACTGGGACACCTTCAAGGAGGGTCTGTGACCATGGCGGCGCCGAACACACAGAGCTCCATGCAAAAGGCTGCGCCGCAAGCGGACGTCGCCAGCCGCAGTGCGCCGCACGCCTGGATTGAGCTTGCGGCCACGCCGGCGCAGCAGGAGGTGCTGCAGCGCATCCACGCGCAGCGTGACGCCCTGCGCGCGCGGCGCGAGAAGCGCAAAGCGCAGGAAGTGCTGGCGGTTGCCCAGGGACAGCGGGTGGATCCGTCAGCGCCCATGGCGCAGCGCCTGTTCAGCTTTGGCCGCCTGCACCCGGTGCTCAGCATTGCGGTGCTGGGCGTGACCGCTGTAGCCGGCCCCAGGCGTTTGCTGCGCTGGTCAAGCTGGCTGTTGCCGGCAGCGCTGCGCATTTGGCGTCCGTGAAAGCCGCCCACCCGGCATTGCCGGCGGCGGTCGTCAGGGCGTATTTCAGTTTTCAGCCGCGTGCGCGCAGCGCCTGCAGTGCGCGTGCCGTCTGGTCGACCAGCGCCGGGCCCTGGTAGATCAGGCCGGTGTAGATCTGCACCACATCGGCGCCCGCTTCGATCTTGCTGACCGCGTCTTCGGCGCGCAGGATGCCGCCGACACCGATGATGGGAAACGCTGCGCCCAGCGCTGCGCGCAGCTGGCGGATCACGGCGTTGCTGGCCTGCAGCACCGGCGCGCCGCTCAGGCCGCCCGCCTCCTGCGCGTGGGGCAGGGCCTGAACCGCGTCGCGCGCCACCGTGGTGTTTGTGGCGACGACGCCATCCATGCCGTGGCGCAGCAGCGCTGCGGCAATCATCTGTACCTGTGCCTCGTCCAGGTCGGGCGCAATCTTGACGAACAGCGGCACGCGCCGCCCTTGCTGGACTGCCAGCTGCTCGCGGCGCTGCGCCAGCGCGCTCAGCAGCGCGTCCAATGCAGCGTCGCTTTGCAGCGCACGCAGATTCTTGGTGTTGGGCGAACTGATGTTGACCGCCACGTAGTCGGCGTGCGCGTACACACCATCCAGGCAGGCCAGGTAGTCGCTGGTGGCGTCTTCGATGGCCGTTGTGGCGTTCTTGCCGATGTTCAGGCCCAGCAGCAGCGGCTTGCCCTGGCTGCGCACGCGTGAGCGGCGCACGTTGGCGACGAAGGCGTCCAGCCCGTCGTTGTTGAAGCCCATGCGGTTGATCAGTGCCTGCGCCTGCGGCAGGCGGAACATGCGCGGTTTTGGGTTGCCGGGCTGGGGGCGGGGCGTGACGGTGCCGACCTCGACAAAGCCGAAACCCATGGCGGCCAGCGCGTCGATGCAGCGCGCGTTCTTGTCCAGCCCGGCGGCCATGCCGACGCGGTTGGGAAAGGTCAGGCCCGCAAGCTGCACCGGGTCGCTCACCGGCTTGTTCGCCCAGGCCCATTGCAGCGGCGTGTTCTGGCCGCGGGCGAGCAGGTCGAGCGTGATTTCGTGGGTGGCTTCGGCATCCATGCCAAAGAGCAGCGGGCGGGTGAGGGCGTAGGGAATGGGTGGCATGGCGATAATTGCGGTCTTTACATTGATTCTCCCCGATCATGAGCACTGCCATCCGCACCCAAGACGAACTCAAGGCCCTGGTGGGCCAGGCCGCACTGCAGTATGTGGTTCCGGGCGGCATCGTCGGCGTGGGCACGGGCTCGACGGTCAACAAGTTCATCGATGCGCTGGCCGGCATGCGCGACCAGGTGCGCGGAGCGGTGTCCAGCTCGGTGGCCAGCACCGAACGGCTCAAGGCGATCGGCATTCCGGTTCTTGACGCCAACGCGGTCGATTCGCTGGCGGTCTACATCGACGGCGCCGACGAGATCGACGGCCGCGGCTACATGGTCAAGGGCGGCGGCGCGGCGCTGACGCGCGAGAAAATCGTCGCGGCGCTGGCTGAGCGCTTCATCTGCATTGCCGACGCGTCCAAGCGCGTCGAGGTGCTGGGGAAGTTTCCGCTGCCGGTCGAGGTGATTCCGATGGCCACGCAGCATGTCGTGCGCCGCTGCGCTGCACTGGGCGGACGGGCGGTGCTGCGCATGCGCGACGGCCAGCCGCTGGTGACCGACAACGGCCAGCACATTCTGGACGTGCATGGGCTGTCGATCGCCGATCCGCTGGGCTTCGAGAGCGAGGTCAACCAGTGGCCCGGCGTCGTGACCGTCGGCGTGTTTGCCCACCAGAAGGCCAGCGTCTGCCTGCTGGCCACCAGCGAAGGCGTGCAGACGATCACTTACCGACACTGACGCGGCGTGGGCTGCGTCGTCAGAAGACGATGCCGGCCGGGTTGGCTGGCGTTGGCTGCGGGGCGTTTTCTTCGTGTGGATTGGCAGCTTTAGCACCATCGCTGCCATTGGCCGGAGGCTGGCGCCGTTCCTGCGCGACCGGTACCAGCGGCGTGGCGCTGATAGTCGGCGGGCAGTTGCGACTGCGCCGGATAGCCGGCCGCATCCAGGTAGCGTGCCCATTCGCTGCGCTCAAAGCCTCTGAGCTGCTCCGACCCCAGCGCCAGCACCGGCAGCTGGGCGTCTCCGCTCAGGCGCCTGAGGGCATCGATGTCGGCGTTGCTGCTGACGGTGCGTTCGGCAAACGGAATGCCGCGTTCGTGCAGGTAGCTGCGCGCTGCGTCGCAAGGTGCGCAGACCGCGTCCGTGTACAGCGTGGCCGGGTAGCGCTGTGCCGCCTGGCGCAGTGCGGCGGGCCAGCTCGCGTCGGCAGCTGCATTGGATGGATTGCCCGTGACCGCGGTTCGTACCTCGGTACTCGCTTCGGTAGGCGGCCGATCGGTGAAGGTGACGCGGCCGTCAGGCCCGATGATGCGATACACGGGCTGGGCCCACGCGCCTTGCAGGACGCCGCCCGCGACCAGCGCGCACAGGGCCAGGTGGGTGAGCTGTTTGCGGGTCATGGTCATCGTGGCTTGGCTCCTCAACGAGCGCAGTGGTGCACGGCGCGGCTGCCGTGTCAGGCGGCCATACCCTGGTGGCGCAGCAGCGCGTCCAGCGTCGGCTCGCGCCCGCGAAACGCCTTGAACGACTCCATTGCCGGGCGGCTGCCGCCCACTTCCAGGATTTCCTGGCGGTAGCGCCGTCCGGTCTCCAGGCTGGGCGTGCCGTCCGGTTGCATGGTCTCTTCGAAGGCGGCGTAGGCGTCGGCCGACAGTACCTCGGCCCATTTGTAGCTGTAGTAGCCCGCCGCATAGCCGCCGGCGAAGATGTGGCTGAAGGTGTGCGCCATGCGGTTGAAGGAGGGCGGCTGCAGCACCGCTACTTCGTCGCGCACGCGGGTCAACAGCTCCTGGATGTCGGGCGTGGCGTCCTCGCCGGTGTGCAGCAGCATATCGAACAGTGAAAATTCGATCTGGCGCAGCGTTTGCATGCCGGCCTGGTAGTTCTTGGCGGCGACCATCTTGTCGTACAGCGCGCGCGGCAGGGGCTCGCCGGTGTCGACATGGGCGGTCATGTGGCGCAGCACCTCCCATTCCCAGCAGAAGTTTTCCATGAACTGGCTGGGCAGCTCGACCGCGTCCCACTCCACGCCGCTGATGCCCGAGACGTCGTGCTCGCTCACGCGCGTGAGCATGTGGTGCAGGCCGTGGCCGAATTCATGGAACAGCGTGATCACGTCGTCGTGCGTGAGCAGCGCGGACTTGCCATCCACGCCCTCGGCAAAGTTGCACACCAGGTAGGCCACGGGCGTTTGCAGCGCACCGGTGTCGGCGCGCAGCCAGCGGCTGCGCGCGTCGTCCATCCAGGCGCCGCCGCGCTTGCCGTTGCGCGCGGGCTTGTCCAGATAGAACTGGCCGACCAGCTTGCCGTCGCGCTCGATGCGGTAGAACTCGACAGCCGGGTGCCAGACGGGCGCTTCGTCGCGGCGGATCGCCACTTCGAACAGGGTTTCGACGATCTTGAACAGGCCGGCGAGCACCTTGGGCGCCGGGAAATAGCGCTTGACCTCCTGCTCGCTGAAGGCGTAGCGCTCCTGCTTGAGATGCTCGGATATGTAGGGCCAGTCCCAGGCCTGCGGGTCGGACAGTTCGAATTTCTCGCTGGCAAAGCGGCGCAGATCCTGCAGATCCTTCTCGGCGAACGGGCGCGCGCGCTGCGCCAGGTCGCGCAGAAAGTGGATGACCTGCGCGGGCGAGTCCGCCATCTTGGCGACCAGCGACACCTCGCCAAAGTTGGCATAGCCCAGCAGCCGCGCTTCTTCGCGGCGCAGCCTCAGGATGTCGTGCATCACGGCGCTGTTGTCAAAGCCCTTGGCATCGCCCTCGGCCTGGTCGGAGGCGCGCGTGACGTAGGCGCGGTACATGCGTTCGCGCAGCGTGCGGCTGTGGGCGAACTGCATCACGGGCAGGTAGCAGGGAATCTTCAGCGACAGCTTGTAGCCGTCCTTATCGTCGGCCTGGGCGGCTACGCGGGCGGCCTGCACCACGTCGTCGGGCATGCCGGCCAGTTCGTCTTCACTGGCGTAGTAGGCAAAGGCGTCGGTTGCGTCCAGCGCGTTCTCGCTGAATTTCTGCTGCAGCGCTGCCAGCTCTTCCTGGATCTGGGCAAAGCGCTCCTTGTCCTTGCCCTGCAGCTCGGCGCCCGACAGGCGGAAGCCGCGCAGCGCGTTGGACAGCGCCTGGCGCTGCTCGGCGTTGAGTTTTTGCACGTCCATTGCCTTGTACAGCGCGTACAGGCGCTCGTCCGAGCCCAGCCGGGTCCAGAACGCGGTGATGCGCGGCAGCGCCTCGTTGTAGGCGGCGCGCAACGCAGGCGTGTCCATCACGCTGCTGAGGTGGCTGACTACGCCCCAGGCGCGGCCCAACTGCTCCGTGGCCACGTCAAGCACCCTGGCTACGCCGTTCCAGTCAGGGGCAAAGCCGGCCGTGGTGACGGTCTGCAGCGCCTGTTCGGCGCGTGCCAGCAAAGTATCCAGGGCCGGGGCGATGTCGTCCGCCGTGATGCGGTCGAAGGCGATGGCGCCGGAAAAGTCGAGAAGAGGGTTGTTGTTGCAAGCGCTGTTCATGGGCGTTCAGATGGGGGTGTTTGCCGCAAGCTCAAGCCATGGAGATGCGGGACGCGGGCGAAAAGCCTGTCGCTGCAATTGTGCTGCACGCCGCGCGCGGTCGATTTTTTGCGCCTCAGTGGGAAAAAGTCGTTGTGCAGTGCAATAATGCGCCTTCGTTCCCAAACAAGGCAAACGGGTCCCGGTTCGGCGCATACCTTCGACGCCCATGGCCGAGGCCTCAAGTTCCCAGGCGGCTTCACAAGAGTCCGTACGAGGAGCACCCAAGGTTTTTCGTTAGAGAAATTCGCAAAGGTTGATCATGAAAATCTCCCATGCCGAAATCGCATCGGCAGCCGCAGCAAGCGCCCCCTCTTCTTCCGACGCCGCCCAGCCCGAGCTGATGGGCGCCGAAATCGTCGTCAAGGCCCTGGAGGCCGAGGGCGTGCCCTTCATCTGGGGCTATCCGGGCGGCGCCGTCCTGTACATCTACGACGCGCTGTACAAGCAAGAGAGCATCCAGCACGTGCTGGTGCGCCACGAGCAGGCGGCAGTGCATGCCGCGGACGGCTATGCCCGCGCCACCGGCGAGGTGGGCGTTGCGCTGGTCACCTCCGGCCCCGGCCTGACCAACGCGGTGACCGGTATCGCGACCGCCTACATGGACTCGATTCCGATGGTGGTCATCGCCGGCCAGGTGCCCACGGCGGCGATCGGACAGGATGCATTCCAGGAGTGCGACACCGTCGGCATCACGCGCCCCATCGTCAAGCACAACTTCCTGGTCAAGGACGTGCGCGACCTGGCGCTGACGATGAAGAAGGCCTTCCACATTGCGCGCACCGGGCGGCCCGGCCCCGTGGTGGTCGACATCCCGAAAGATGTCTCGCTGCACAAGACGGCGTTTGCCGGCTATCCCAAGACGATAGAAATGCGCTCGTACAACCCGGTGCGCAAGGGCCACAGCGGGCAGATCCGCAAGGCGCTGCAGCTGTTGCTGAACGCCAAGCGCCCTTATATCTACACGGGTGGCGGTGTGCTGCTGGGCAATGCCTGTGGTGAGCTGCGCCAGCTGGTGGACATGCTGGGCTATCCGGTCACGCACACGCTGATGGGCCTGGGCGCCTATCCGGCCAGCGACCGCAAGTTCCTGGGCATGCTGGGCATGCACGGGACGGTGGAGGCCAACAACGCCATGCAGCACTGCGACGTGCTGCTCGCCGTTGGCGCGCGCTTCGACGATCGCGTGATCGGCAACACCAAGCATTTCGCGCAGGTCGAGCGCAAGATCATCCACGTCGACGTCGATCCGTCGAGCATCTCCAAGCGCGTCAAGGTCGACATTCCGATCGTCGGCGACGTCAAGGAAGTGCTCAGCGAGCTGATCGCGATGATTCGCGAAGCCAAGCAAAAGCCCGACGCGTCGGCGCTGGCCGCCTGGTGGGAGCGCATTGAAGGCTGGCGCAGCCAGGACTGCCTGCAGTACGACCACGGCAACCAGGACGTGATCAAGCCCCAGCACGTGGTCGAGACGCTGTGGAACATGACCAAGGACGACGATGTCTACATCACGTCCGACGTCGGCCAGCACCAGATGTGGGCCGCGCAGTACTACCGCTTCGAGGAGCCGCGCCGCTGGATCAACTCCGGTGGCCTGGGCACGATGGGCGTCGGCATTCCGTATGCAATGGGCATCAAGCTGGCCAAGCCGCAGGCCGAGGTGTTCTGCATCACCGGCGAGGGTTCGGTGCAGATGAACATCCAGGAACTGTCCACCTGCCTGCAGTACAACACGCCGATCAAGATCGTGTCGCTGAACAATCGCTACCTCGGCATGGTGCGCCAGTGGCAGGAAATCCAGTACTCGGGGCGCTACAGCCACAGCTACATGGATGCGCTGCCCAACTTCGTCAAGCTGGCCGAGGCCTATGGCCACGTCGGACTGCTGATCGAGCGTCCGCAGGACGTCGAAGGTGCGCTGCACGAGGCGCGCAAGTTGAAGGATCGCACCGTGTTCCTCGATTTCCGCACCGACCCGACCGAGAACGTCTTCCCGATGGTTCAGCCCGGCAAAGGCATCACCGAGATGCTGCTGGGAGCCGAAGACCTGTAAATCGCCTAAGCGGCCGGGTGCGCAGTGCCCGGCCATTCCCCCTGGACGAATCTATTGCCTGCCAAGCCTGGCGCTTACCGGCGCCGGGGGAGGGCAGCGAAAAACGGCAGTTTTCTGCGACCCGTTTCGGATCGTCTGCCGTCGCAAAAAGAGGAATCTGACATGAAACACATCATTGCCGTTCTCCTGGAGAACGAGCCTGGCGCGCTGTCCCGTGTGGTGGCGCTGTTCTCTGCCCGTGGCTACAACATCGAGTCGCTCACCGTGGCACCCACCGAGGATGCGTCGCTGTCGCGCATGACCATCCAAACGGCGGGATCGGACGACGTGATCGAGCAGATCACCAAACATCTGAACCGCCTGATCGAGGTGGTCAAGGTCGTCGACCTGACCGAGGGCTCGTACGCCGAGCGCGAGCTGATGATGGTCAAGGTGCGAGCCGTCGGCAAGGAGCGCGAGGAGATGAAGCGCATGGCCGACATCTTCCGCGGGCGCATCATCGACGTGACCGACAAGAGCTACACCATCGAGGTGACCGGTGATCAGGCCAAGAACGACGCCTTTCTGCAGGCCATCGATCGCACCGCCATTCTGGAGACCGTGCGCACCGGTGCCAGCGGCATCGGCCGCGGCGAGCGTATTCTGCGCGTCTGATCCCTGATCCCATCCGTGCAGCGGCCACGGCGGCTGCAACACAATTCTTCTCTTTCCTTCAACGCCCCAACACAATTTCAACCGGAGCAACCATGAAAGTTTTCTACGATAAAGACTGTGACCTGTCCCTCATCAAGGGCAAGACCGTCGCCATCATCGGCTATGGCTCGCAAGGCCACGCGCACGCGCAAAACCTCAACGACAGCGGCGTGAAAGTCGTAGTCGGCCTGCGCAAGGGCGGCGCCAGCTGGGACAAGGTCGGCAAGGCCGGGCTGAACGTGCTGGAAGTCAACGACGCAGTGAAGGCAGCCGACGTGGTCATGATCCTGCTGCCCGATGAGCAGATCGGCGAGGTCTACAAGAACAACGTCGAGCCGAACATCAAGCAGGGCGCGTCGCTGGCATTCGCCCATGGCTTCAACGTGCACTACAACCAGGTCGTGCCGCGCGCAGACCTGGACGTGTGGATGGTTGCCCCCAAGGCTCCCGGTCACACGGTGCGCAACACCTACACCCAGGGCGGCGGCGTGCCCCACCTGGTGGCCGTGCACCAGGACAAGTCGGGCAAGGCGCGCGACCTGGCCCTGTCCTACGCCATGGCCAACGGCGGCGGCAAGGCCGGCATCATCGAGACCACCTTCAAGGAAGAGACAGAGACCGACCTGTTTGGCGAGCAGGCCGTGCTGTGCGGCGGCGCGGTCGAGCTGATCAAGATGGGCTACGAGACGCTGGTCGAGGCCGGCTACGCGCCCGAGATGGCCTACTTCGAGTGCCTGCACGAGTTGAAGCTGATCGTCGATCTGATCTATGAAGGCGGCATCGCCAACATGAACTACTCGATCAGCAACAACGCCGAGTACGGCGAGTATGTGACCGGCCCGGAGGTCATCAATGAAGAGTCGCGCAAGGCCATGCGCAACGCGCTCAAGCGCATCCAGGACGGCGAATACGCCAAGATGTTCATCCAGGAAGGCCGCCTGAACTATCCCAGCATGACGGCCCGCCGCCGCAACCTGGCCGACCACAGCATCGAGCAAGTCGGCGGCAAGCTGCGCGCCATGATGCCCTGGATCGCCAAGAACAAGCTGGTTGACCAAACGCGCAACTGATTGCCTGCATCGCAGCTTTCCAAGGCCACTTCGGTGGCCTTTTTGCATCACACTACACTTTTGTGTTTTTGCCCGCTGGCGCTGCGCGCCGACGCGGGCCGTGGAGTGGATCACATGGATGATCGCAAGGACGCGGTCGACCCGCAGGCTGGCGTGGTGGTGCGCAAGCGTCGCAAGGGCATTTACATCTTGCCCAATCTGTTCACGCTGACCGCCTTGTTCGGCGGGTTTTACGCCATCATCGCCGCGGTCAATGGCCGCTTCGACCTGGCCGCCATCGGCATTTTTTGCGCCATGGTGTTCGACAGCCTGGACGGGCGCGTGGCGCGCATGACGAACACGCAAAGCGCGTTCGGCGAGCAGATGGACTCGCTGTCGGACATGGTGTCGTTTGGCGCGGCGCCGGCGCTGGTCGCCTATATCTGGGCATTGCAGGATCTGCACCGCTGGGGCTGGTTCGCCGCCTTCGTCTACTGCGCCTGCGCTGCGCTGCGCCTGGCGCGCTTCAACGTCAATACCGGTGTGGTCGACAAGCGCTATTTCCAGGGCCTGCCGTCGCCCGCGGCGGCGGCGCTGGTGGCGGGTTTCATCTGGCTGATGACCGAGCTGGACGTGCAAAAAGGCCAGGATGGCGAGTGGCTGAGCTGGCTGCAGATCAGCTGGATCATGTTCGCGTTCACGCTCTACGCTGGCCTGACCATGGTGACCAACGTGCCGTTCTACAGTTTCAAGGACGTGCGCATGAAGAAGACCGTTCCGTTTGCCGCCATCGTGCTGATCGCGCTCGCCTTTGCCATCGTCAACCTGCACCCGCCCACCGTGCTGTTCGGCGTCTTCGTGCTCTATGGCCTGAGCGGCTATGTCGTGTATTTCTGGCGTCGCTCCAAGGGCCAGCCGACCAGCGTCATCAGCACGTCCACCGACGAGCCCGACGAGCAGGGGCTGCACCACTGATGGGAAAGTTGCGCGGCGCGGCAGCGCTGCGAGTACGCGCCTTTCCCGTTGGCGGGCGGCTGGGCGTTCAGTCCGCGTCGGGTTGGTTCTGCGGCGCGGCCTGCACGAAGGCCGGCAGCGCCTGGCAGTTGCTCACGATGCGCTCGATGGTCGGGTAGGGCTGCGTCGGGCAACCGGCGCGCTGGGCGTTGGCGTACTGCGGCACCAGGCAGCAGTCGGCCAGGCCCGGCGTATCGCCATGGCAAAAGCGGCCGGTGTCGCTGCTGCGCGCCAGCGTGTCTTCGACCGCCTGCAGGCCTAGCGCGATCCAGTGGGCGTACCAGGCGTCTTTTTGTTCGTGGCTCAGTCCCAGGTCGCGCACCAGATAGCGCAGCACGCGCAGGTTGTTGAGTGGGTGGATATCGCAGGCCACCATTTGCGCAATGGCCCGTACGCGCGCGCGTCCCATAGCGTCGGCCGGCAGCAGGGCGGGCTCGGGATAGGTCTCGTCGAGGTATTCCAGAATGGCCAGCGACTGTGCCAGCACCGGCCCGCCTTCAGCGGTTTGCAATGCGGGCACCAGGCCTTGCGGGTTGATGCTGCGGTAGTGGCTGGCATTTTGTTGGCCGCCATCTTTCAGCAGGTGAATGGGAATGGTCTCGTAGGACAGGCCCTTGAGGGCCAGGGCGATGCGTACGCGATAGGCCGCGGAACTGCGAAAGTAAGAGTAGAGCTGCAGCCCGGAATGCGCGGGCGATGGTGTGGTTTCAGACGGCAGCATGTGTTTGCACCTGGTTTTCGATCGAGCCGAAAATATTTTGCCCCTGGTCGTCGAACATCTCAATGCGCACGATGTCGCCCTGCTTCATGAAGGGCGTGGTGGGCTTGCCCTGTTCGATGGCCTCGTAGGTGCGCACCTCGGCCAGGCAGCAGTAGCCCACGCCGCCATTGGCGATCGAAGAGCCCCACAGGTCGCCCTGCTTGTTGGACACCGTGCCCGAGCCGACGATGGAGCCGGCGCACAGGTTGCGTGTCTTGGCCACGTGGGCGACGAGCTGGCCGAAGTCAAACGTCATGTCCACGCCCGCGTTGGGCTTGCCAAAGAGTTGGCCATTGAGGTGCACGACCAGCGGCAGGTGCACCTTGGCGTCGTGCCAGGCATCGCCCAATTCGTCGGGCGTCACGGCTACGGGGCTGAAGGCGCTGGCGGGCTTGCCCTGGAAGAAGCCAAAGCCCTTGGCTAGTTCAGCCGGGATCAGGTTGCGCAGCGAAACGTCATTGACCAGCATCACCAGTCGGATGGCGCGGGCGGCCTGCTCGGGCGTCGCGCCCTGGGGCACGTCGCCGGTCACCACGCTGACCTCGGCCTCGAAGTCGATGCCCCAGGCTTCCTTGGCCACCACGGTGCCGCGCGGTGGGATGAAGCCGTCGCTGCCGCCTTGATACATCAGCGGATCGGCGTAGAAGCTCTCGGGCACCTCGGCGTTGCGCGCGCGGCGCACCAGCTCCACATGGTTGATGTAGGCCGAGCCGTCGGCCCATTGCCAGGTGCGCGGCAGCGGGCTGTGGCAGGCAGCCTGGTCGAAGCAATTGCCTTCGAGCGTGCCGCTGTTCAGGGCCTCGTAGACTTGGCGAAGCTGCTGCTCCACGCTGTCCCATTCGTCCATGGCGGCCAGCATGGTGCGGGCGATGGCGGGCACGGCGCGGCAGCGCTTCAAGTCACGGCTGACGACGACCAGAGTGCCGTCGCGGCCGCCTTGCTGCAGGGTTGCGAGTTTGATGTTCATTCTCCTTGGCGTAGGGCCGATGGGGATCTGCGCCGGCAATCCGTCAATGAAAAAGAGTGCCGCATCTGGAGAATCATATGGTCTCCTAGAGAGTGTTCACTTTTGTGCTAGAGTTGCCCGCATGTCGTCGCTGTCCCTAGTCCTACTACTGAACTTGTCCCACGGGCAGGCAGGGTAGCGCGCGTACAGTCGCACATAGACACACCTACTTTCACGGCCCGTAGCACCAGCGACGGGCCGTTTCTGTTTTTCTCGGGGTCGCTGGAGCACTGGCCAGATTCGTTTCCTTGTTCCACGAAAGAGAGCGCTCCGATGCTGCAGAACCCCGCCACCAAGTACCGCCCGACTGCCCCCGTGCGCCTTGCAGACCGCACCTGGCCCGATGCGGTGATCAAGAAGGCGCCCATCTGGCTGTCCACGGATTTGCGCGATGGCAATCAGGCCTTGATCGAGCCCATGGACTTGCAGCGCAAGCTGCGCATGTTCGATCTGTTGGTGCGGATCGGCTTCAAGGAAATCGAAGTGGGCTTTCCGGCTGCGTCTCAGGTGGAGTTTGACTTCGTGCGCAAGCTCATCGATGAAGGGCGTATTCCCGACGATGTGACCATCCAGGTCATGACGCCCGCGCGGGAGGAGCTCATTGCACGCACCATCGAATCGCTGCACGGTGCCCGCAAGGCGATCGTGCATGTCTACAACGCTGTAGCACCAGTGTGGCGTGACGTGGTCTTCGGCATGAGCGTGCCGCAAGTCATGGCGCTCATCGAGCGCAGCGTAGGCCAGATCAAACGCCTGACCGACGCTCAACCCGAGACCGATTGGGCACTCCAGTATTCGCCGGAGGTCTTTTGCATGGCCGAGCTGGAGGTCTCGCTGCAGGCCTGTGAGACGGCAATCGCCGCCTGGGGATCCGGTCGGCCCATCATCCTGAACCTGCCCACCACGGTGGAGAACAGCACCCCCAACGTGTTCGCCGACCAGATCGAATGGATGTGCCGCCGTTTCGCCGACAGGCCCCATGTCGTGGTGTCCGTGCATCCGCACAACGACCGTGGCACGGGCACCGCATCTGCAGAGCTGGCGTTGATGGCTGGTGCCGCCCGGGTGGAGGGTTGTCTTTTCGGCAATGGCGAGCGCACCGGTAATCTCGACCTGGTGAACGTCGCGCTCAATCTCTACGTGCAAGGGGTCTCGCCCAACCTCGACTTCTCTGATATCGATGTGATCCGTGCAGAAGTCGAACACTGCAACCAGCTGCCCGTGCACCCGCGCCATCCGTATGCGGGCGACCTGGTCTATACCTCGTTCTCGGGCTCGCACCAGGACGCGATCAAGAAGGCGTTTGCCGAGCGCCGGGACGGGGACGTCTGGGCCATCCCCTACCTTCCGATCGACCCCAAGGATCTGGGCCGCAGCTACGAGGCCGTCATCCGCGTCAACAGCCAGTCGGGCAAGGGCGGCATTGCCTATCTGCTGGAGAGCGAATACGGCCTGCAGCTGCCCCGGCGCCTGCAGATCGAATTCAGCCGGGCCGTGCAGCGCGAGATGGACGCCAGCGGCAAGGAGTTGACGGCGGGCGACCTCTGGCGCCTGTTCCAGCGCGAATACCGCTTCCAGTCCGTGGCCGCGCCGACGTATCGCATGCAGGAGCAGGAGGGCGGCTTTTCGCTCCAGGCCAGCCTGCAGTGGCAGGGCGGGCCCATGGAGGTCGAGGGCGAAGGCACGGGGCCCATCGACGCTTTCGTGCAGGCCATCTCCTCGGCGCTCGATCGCCGTGTGCGCGTGCTCGACTACAGCGAGCACGCCATAGGCGAGGGTGCGGGCGCCAAGGCCGTGGCCTATATGGAGATGCGCATCGACGATTGCCGCACGGTGTACGGCGTGGGTATGGACGCCAACATCGTCTCCGCCTCCATCCGCGCCATTCTTTCGGGCCTGCAGCGCGTGCCGCAGATGCAGGCCGCAGTCGCTTAAAGTCCTATCTTTACCAGCCAGAGGCAATCCCCATGAGCTCCGACAAACTCATCATCTTCGACACCACCTTGCGCGACGGCGAGCAGTCGCCCGGCGCCAGCATGACGCGCGACGAGAAGCTGCGCATCGCGCGCCAGCTCGAGCGCCTGAAGGTGGACGTGATCGAGGCCGGCTTTGCCGCCAGCTCTAACGGCGACTTCGAATGCGTGCAGGCGATTGCGCGTGCGATCAAGGACTCGACGATCTGCTCGCTGTCGCGCGCCAACGACCGCGACATCGCGCGCGCCGCCGAGGCGCTCAAGGGCGCGCAGCGCGGGCGCATCCACACCTTCATCGCCACCAGCCCGCTGCACATGGAGAAAAAGCTGCGCATGACGCCCGAGCAGGTGCTGGAGCAGTCGCGCCTGTCGGTGCGCTTTGCGCGCAACCTGATGGACGACATCGAGTTCAGTGCCGAAGACGGCTACCGCAGCGACATCGATTTTCTGGCCCGTGTATGCGAGGTGGTGATCGACGAGGGCGCGACGACGATCAACATTCCCGACACCGTCGGTTATGCGATTCCCGAGCTGTATGGCGAGTTCATCCGCACGCTGCGCGAGAAGGTGCCCAACAGCGACAAGGCCATCTGGAGCGTGCACTGCCACAACGACCTGGGCATGGCCGTGGCCAACAGCCTGGCGGGCGTGAAGATCGGCGGCGCGCGCCAGATCGAATGCACGATCAACGGCCTGGGCGAGCGCGCGGGCAACTGCTCGCTGGAAGAGGCGGTGATGGCGATCAAGACGCGGCGCGACTATTTCGGCCTTCAAGTTGCCATCGACACCCAGCACATCGTCGCCGCCAGCCGCATGGTCAGCCAGATCACCGGCTTCACGGTGCAGCCCAACAAGGCCGTGGTGGGGGCCAACGCGTTTGCCCACGCCAGCGGCATCCACCAGGACGGCGTGCTCAAGGCGCGCGACACCTACGAGATCATGCGCGCCGAGGACGTGGGCTGGAGCGCCAACAAGATCGTGCTGGGCAAGCTGTCGGGGCGCAACGCCTTCAAACAGCGCCTGCAGGAGCTGGGCGTGGAGCTCGACAGCGAGATGGAGGTCAACGCCGCGTTCGCCCGCTTCAAGGAACTGGCCGACCGCAAGAGCGAGATCTTCGACGAGGACATCCTCGCGCTGGTCAATGACGAGAGCATCTCCAGCGTCAAGGAGCAGTACGGCTTCGTATCGCTGGCGCAGCACAGCGAAACGGGCGAGCGCCCGCATGCCACCATCGTCTTCACCGTCGACGGCAAGGAAGTGCGCAGCCAGGCCGAGGGCAACGGTCCCGTCGACGCCTCGCTGCGCGCAATCGAGGCGCATGTCAACAGCGGCGCCGAGATGGTGTTGTATTCGGTCAATGCGATCAGCGGATCGACCGAGAGCCAGGGCGAGGTGGCCGTGCGGCTGCAAAGCGCCGGCCGCGTGGTCAACGGCGTGGGGGCCGACCCGGACATCATCGTCGCCTCGGCCAAGGCCTATCTGAGTGCGCTCAACCGCCTGCAAAGCCACACCGACCGCGTGCCTGCCCAGGGCGTGTGATGCGCGCGGAGCACCGAAACCGCAAGAAAGCAATTGATGATCTGTTGAAAAACACAGGTTAACGCCCGTTATTCAGGTGACTACTGAATAAAGCCGCGCAAGATATTGATCTTGCGCGGCTTTTCTTATCTCTGTACACTTGCATGCAATTGTTCATTGTTGTTTGTTGCCTGGAGCCCTGGATGCCTGCCCGCCCACGCATTGCCTCCCGTTTCATCCCTTTTGTTGCATCCATCGCGCTCGGACTTGCGCTGCAGGCACCCCAGGTGCAGGCGGCTCCGGCCAAAAAAGCCGTGGCCCACAAGAGCGCGCCCGCACCCAAGGCCAAGCAGCGCAGCACGGCCACCAAGACCGCGCGCAAACCGGCACGCCAGGCGGTCGCCAAGGCGCGCACCACCAAACCCCGGGCGTCGGTGCGCAAGGTCGCTGCGCACACGGCAGTGCCGGCGCGCCTGTCCTACGGCCAGCTGGCGGGGCTCAACAAGGTCGACGATCCGCTGAATCTGCACTCCAGCGTGGCCCTGGTGATGGACCAGGACACCAAGGAGGTGCTGCTGAGCAAGAATGAAAACGCGGTGCTGCCGATCGCCTCGCTGACCAAGCTGATGACCGGCCTGCTGATCTCCGAGGCCCACCTGCCGATGGACGAGCAGATCACGGTCACCCAGGACGACGTGGACACGATCAAGGGCAGCAGCTCGCGCCTGCGCGTGGGTACGACGCTGACGCGCGCCGAATTGCTGCACCTGGCGCTGATGTCCAGCGAGAACCGCGCGGCCCATGCGCTGGCGCGTACCTATCCCGGCGGCATGCAGGCCTTCGTCGCGCGCATGAACGCCAAGGCCACGCTGCTGGGCATGATGGACACCCGCTACGTCGAGCCGACCGGCTTGTCCAAGAACAACCAGTCCAGCGCCCACGACCTAGCGACGCTGGTCAACGTCGCGCACGCAGATCCGCTGCTGCGCGAGCTGACCACGTCGCCCGGCTATGAGATTGCGGTGGGCCAGCGCACGCTGCAGTACAACAACACCAACAGGCTGGTGAAGAATCCGGAATGGGAGATCGGCCTGCAGAAAACCGGCTACATCTCCGAGGCGGGCCGCTGCCTGGTGATGCAGGCCGAGGTGGCCGGGCGCAAGCTGATCATGGTGTTCCTGGACTCGGCGGGCAAGTTCAGCCGGCTGGGCGACGCGCAGCGCGTGCGCAGCTGGGTGGAGCACATGTCGGCGGCCGAGCCGCTGCTGCCGCACCAGCTGTCGCAGACGCCGCACCTGCAGGGGCCGGCACAAGGTTGATGCGCCCGCGCGCCATGCTGCACAGCATGGTCACGCTCTTTCCTCGTTGAAAATTCCTGCGCCGGATGGCCGGTGCCGCCGCGCGACGGCCGCCGTGTCAGCGCCGCGCCTTGTGCGCGCCTGCCTGGGGGTGGTAGCCCAGCGCCAGCGAGATGTCGTGCGCGCTGGCCTGCAGCTTGGACAGCCAGCTTTCGTTGAGGCGATCGCTCGGGGCCGAGACCGACAGGCCGGCCACCAGCTCGCCCTGGTCGTCATAGACGCCGGCTGCCATGCAGCGCACGCCCAGCTCCAGTTCCTCGTTGTCGCGCGCCACGCCATGCTGGCGCACCTTGGCGAGCTCCCGCTCGAGTGCGGCCAGTTGGGTGATGCTGTTGTGTGTATGCCCGGGCAGGCCGGTGCGCGTGGCGTAGGCGCGCACGCGCTGCGGGTCGTCGGCGGCGAGGAACAGCTTGCCGATCGATGTCAGGTGCAGCGGCGCGTGGCCGCCGATGGCGCGCACCACCTGCATGCCGGAGCGCTCGCTGTAGGCGCGCTCGATATAGACGATCTCGTCGCCCTGGCGCACGCTCAGGTTGATGGGCTGCTGGGTCAGCTTGTGCAGCTGGCGCATCGGCGCCATTGCGGCGTCGCGTACCGACAGCCGCGCCTTGACCAGGTTGCCCAGCTCCAGCAGGCGCATGCCCAGACGGTAGCTGCCCGATTCGGGGTGATCGACGAAGCGGCCGATGGCCAGGTCGTTGAGGATGCGGTGCGTGGTCGAGGGATGCAGCCCTGTGCGCTCGCTGATTTCCTTGAGCGTGATGGCCTCTTCGCGCGAGGCCAGAACGTCAATCAACTGGAACATGCGCTCAAGCACCTGCACCGTGGGCTTGGTGGGCATGTCCTCAGGTCGTTTCTTCATGGCAAAAGCACCGGATACAAAGCGCCCTATCTTATCTTGTGAAAAGCGATTGCGCAGAACGCGGTGCCGCCCGGCCTGCGTGAGCAGCGCCGGGCAGGGCGCAACGGGGCTTCAGCGTGCGCCGATGCGCTTGAATTCCTGCAGCACCGCGCTGTGCGCCGCCTGCATGCTGGACGACGGCGCACTGCCCGCCAGGCTGACCACGATGGTCGAGAACATGCCCAGGAAGAAGCCCGGGACGATCTCGTACAGGCCCAGCCAGCCGAACTGCTTCCAGACCAGCACCGTCACCGCACCGACGACGATGCCGGCGAGCGCGCCGTTGCGCGTCATGCGGCCCCAGAACAGCGACAGGATGATGACCGGCCCGAATGCCGCGCCAAAACCGGCCCAGGCATAGCTGACCATTCCCAGCACCTTGGACTCGGGGTTGCTGGCGATTGCGATGGCGATCAGCGCGACGACCAGCACCATGGCGCGGCCGATCCACACCAATTCCTTCTGGCTGGCGTTCTTGCGCAGGAAGGCGCGGTAGATGTCCTCGGTCAGCGCGCTGGAGCACACCAGCAGCTGGCACGACAGCGTGCTCATCACCGCGGCCAGAATGGCCGCCAGCAACGCGCCGGCGATCCAGGGGTTGAACAGCTGCTTGGCCACTTCCATGAACACGGTCTCGCCGTTGGCGTTGACTGCGGCGGCGCCCGCTTCATTGAGCGCAAAGTAGGGGATGCCGATGAAGCCCACGGCCACCGCGCCGGCCAGGCAAAGCACCATCCAGGTCATGCCGATGCGCCGCGCGGCCGGAATGGCCTGCACCGAAGATGCAGCCATGAAACGCACCAGGATGTGCGGCTGGCCGAAATAGCCCAGGCCCCAGGCCAGCAGCGAGACGATGCCGATGAAGCTTGCGCCCCTGAACAGGTCGAACTGCTCGGCGGCGACGATGCTGCCCAGATCCTGGCCCGGCTGCAACTGCCCCTGAACCGCGAGCCACGCCATGATGGGCGCCAGAATCAGCGCGGTGATCATCAGCGACGCCTGGATGGTGTCGGTCCAGCTTACCGCCAGAAAGCCGCCGATCAGCACGTAGGCGATGGTGCAGGCCGCGCCCACCCACAGCGCCACGCCGTAGGGCATGCCGAACATGTTCTCGAACAGGCGCGCGCCGGCGACCACGCCCGAGGCGCAGTACAGCGTGAAGAACACCAGGATGACGATGGCCGTGACGATGCGCAGCAGATTGCTTTTGTCCTCGAAGCGGTTGGCCAGGTAGTCGGGCAGCGTCAGCGCGTTGCCCGCGCGCTCGGTGTACAGGCGCAGGCGCGCAGCGACCAGGCGCCAATTCAGGTAGGCGCCGACGGTCAGACCGATGGCGATCCAGGCTTCGGACAGGCCGGCGACATAGACCGCGCCGGGCAGGCCCATCAAGAGCCAGCCGCTCATGTCCGAGGCGCCGGCCGACAGCGCGGTGACGAAGCTGCCCAGGCTTCTGCCGCCCAGGATGTAGTCCGACAGGTTCTTCGTGCCAAGGTAGCCGAGCGCGCCGATGCCCAGCATCGCGACGAGGTAGATGGCGAACATGATCGCCGTGGGGTCGTTCCAGGAAAATTGCATGGTGTTTCTCTCAAAAGTCGGCTGCCCGCGCTTGTGGCGCGGGTGCCAGATCGGGTTTTCGTTTGTATTTTTGAAACTTGATTAGCAAGTTGTCACAAACTCCTTCCCCCTCTGGGGGAAGGCGGGGAGGGGGCCTGTGCGCCAGTGACGTGCCGACATAGACACGCGGGCGTTGCAGGCCCCCACCCCAACCCTCCCCCAGAGGGGGAGGGAGTAAGAGTGAGCATCCGAGGTTCGTTTCTAATCAAGTTTTGAAATGGATCCGCTCAGGCCATGGTCATCAGCTGGGCGTTGCCGCCGGCGGCGGCGGTGTTGGTGCTGATCGACTGCTCGTGCACCAGCGCCGCCAGGTCGTAGCCCAGGCCGGCGGCCAGCTCGTCGCTGCGACGGCTCTCGACGCGCACCAACGCGCCAGCGCGCGTGGCGACCAGGTGGTTGAGTGGCAGCAGCGCGTCGCCGTCGCCTTCGAACAGCAGCGCGGCCATCGGCGCCTGCGCCATGTCGTCCGCCCGGGCTTCATGCAGCCAGGCGGCTGCGGCGTCGCCCGCGGCGGCGCGCAGCGCCTGCCAGGCGGCGGCGCAGCCGTTGTCGGCCTCGGGCAGCACCACGTGGCAGGTATTGCCGCTGGCCAGCGCCGCGGCCACCTGGTGCACCAGGCCCAGCGGCGTGGCGGGCAAGGCCCAGACGGGGCCGCGCGGCAGCAGGCGGTAGCGGTTGCTCTCGCCGGTGGGACCGGGCAGTAGCCAGCTGGCGCCCAGGCGCGATGCAGTGAGTGCCGCGTCGCAGGCGTTGCGTGCCTGGGTGGCGTCCATGTCGGGCAGCACTGTTTGCTGCAGTTTTTGCAGCAGCTGCAGGCTGGGCTGCTGCGTCTCGTCGCTCGTGCGCGGCAGCGGCGCCAGCGCGGCGCTGGGCTGGCCTTGCACCAGGCGGTACAGGTAGAGCGGGCCGCCCGCCTTGGGGCCGGTGCCCGACAGCCCCATGCCGCCAAAGGGCTGTACGCCGACGACCGCGCCGATCACGTTGCGGTTGACGTAGACGTTGCCCGCGGCAATCGTGCTGCTCAGGTGGTCGATGGTCTCGTCGATGCGGCTGTGGATGCCGAAGGTGAGGCCGTAGCCGGTCGCGTTGATGTCGGCCATCAGCGCGTCGATGTCGTCGCGCTGGTAGCGGATCACGTGCAGTACCGGGCCAAAGACCTCGTGTGTCAGGCGGCGGGCAGAGTCGATCTCGATCATCGTCGGCGCGACGAAGTGGCCGTTGAGCGCCTCGCCCCGGTGCTGCACCCGGGTGACTTTCTGTCCGGCCTGTTCCATGGCTGCGATGTGCTCCTCGATTTGCGCGCGCGCTGGCGCGTCGATCACCGGGCCCACGTCGGTGCTCTGACGGTCGGGGTTGCCCATGGCCCATTCCTGCAGCGCCTCGCGCAGCATGGTGAGCTGGCGCTCGGCCACGTCCTCCTGCACGCACAGCAGGCGCAGCGCCGAGCAGCGCTGGCCGGCCGAGTCGAAGGCCGAGGCCAGCACGTCGCCGACGACCTGCTCGGCCAGCGCCGACGAGTCGACGACCATGGCGTTCTGGCCGCCGGTCTCGGCGATCAGGGGAATGGCGTGGCCACTGTCCGACAGGCGGGTGCTGAGCTGGCCGGCGATCAGGCGCGCCACGTCGGTCGAGCCGGTGAACATCACGCCCGCTACCAGCGGGTGGGCTACCAGTGCGGCGCCCACGGTCTCGCCCTGGCCAGGCACGAGCTGCAGCGCGCCCTGGGGCACGCCCGCTTCGTGCAGGATGGCGACCATGGCGGCGGCGGTGAGCGGCGTCTGCTCGGCCGGCTTGGCCAGCACGGCGTTGCCGGCGGCAAGCGCCGCGGCCACCTGGCCGGTGAAGATGGCCAGAGGAAAATTCCACGGGCTGATGGCCAGGATGGTGCCCAGCGGGCGCTCGCGGGCGTTGTCAAACTGCGCGGCCACCTGCGCGCCGTAGTAGCGCAAAAAGTCCACGGCCTCGCGGATCTCGGCCACCGCGTTGGACAGCGTCTTGCCCGCCTCGCGCATGATCAATCCCATCAGCACCTGGCTGCGCTGCTCCAGCAGGTCGGCCGCGCGTGCCAGCGCATCGGCGCGCGCCGCGGGCGGCGTGCCGGCCCAGATGGGCGCGGTCTGCGTGGCGGTCTGGGCGGCGGCCTCGGCCTCGTCGGGCGTGGCTTCGTGCACCCAGCCGACAATGTCGGACAGCTCTGCCGGGTTGCGCATGGCCTGCCAGCCGGGGGCGGCAGCCGGGTCGGCCGGCAGCGGCGTGCCCGCGGGTGCGGCAAGCCATAGCTGGCTGGTGCTGTGCAGCAGCGCCGCGGCCAGCGACGCCAGCTGCTGCTCGTGCGCCAGGTTGATGCCCTGCGAGTTGGCGCGCGGCTGGTCGCCCTGCATCAGCAGATCGTGCGGCAGCGGGATGCGCGGGTGGGGCGCGCCCAGGCGGCCTTCCTGACTTGCGATCTGCATCGCGTCGCTGACCGGGTCGGTCACCAGCTCGGCCACAGGGATGCTTGCGTCGCCAATGCGGTTGACGAACGAGGTGTTGGCGCCGTTTTCCAGCAGGCGGCGCACCAGATAGGCCAGCAGCGTCTCGTGGCTGCCCACCGGCGCGTAGACGCGGCAGGGGCGGGCCAGCTTGCCCTCGGCCGACTTGCCGGTGACCTGGCTGTACAGCGGCTCGCCCATGCCGTGCAGGCACTGGAACTCATATTGGCCGCTGTAATAGCTGCCGCCCACGGTCTGGGCCAGGTGGTAGATGGAAGACAGCGTCTGCGCGTTGTGCGTGGCGAACTGTGGATAGACCGCGTCGGGCGCCTCCAGCAGCTTGCGGGCGCAGGCCAGATAGCTCACGTCGGTGTAGACCTTGCGTGTGTAGACCGGGTAGCCGGCCAGGCCGTCGAGCTGCGCGCGCTTGATCTCGCTGTCCCAGTACGCGCCCTTGACCAGGCGCACCATCAGCCGGCGGCGGCTGCGCCGCGCCAAGTCGATGAGGTAGTCGATGACCTGCGGGCAGCGCTTCTGGTAGGCCTGTACCACGAAGCCGATGCCGCTCCAGCCCTTGAGCGTGGGCGCTGCGCACAGTGCCTCCAGCAGGTCGAGTGACAGCTCCAGGCGGTCGGCCTCCTCGGCGTCGATGTTCATGCCGATGTCGTACTGCTTGGCAAGCTCGGCCAGGCGCAGCACGCGCGGCAGCAGCTCGCCCATGACGCGCTCGTACTGCGCGCGGGTGTAGCGCGGGTGCAGCGCCGACAGCTTGATCGAGATGCCCGGGCCTTCAAAAATGCCGCGCCCGCTCGACGCCGCACCAATGGCGTGGATGGCTTGTTCGTAGGCCTGCATATAGCGCTGTGCGTCGGCCTCGGTGGTGGCCGCCTCGCCCAGCATGTCGTAGCTGTAGCGAAAGCCTTGCGACTCGTATTTGCGGCTGTTGGCCAGCGCCTCGGCAATGTTCTGGCCGGTGACGAACTGCTCGCCCATCAGCTTCATCGCGTGGTTCACGCCCTGGCGGATGAGCGGCTCGCCGCCCTTGCCGATGACGCGCGTGAGCGCCGAGGAGAGGTTGTTCTCGCTGGTCGTCGCGGTCAGCTTGCCGGTCAGCACCAGGCCCCAGGCGGCGGCGTTGACGAACATCGACGGCGAACGCCCGACGTGCGAGCGCCAGTCGCCGCGGCTGATCTTGTCGCGGATCAGCGCGTCGCGCGTGGCGCGGTCGGGAATGCGCAGCAGCGCCTCGGCCAGGCACATCAGCGCCACGCCTTCCTGGCTGGACAGCGAGAACTCCTGCACCAGCGCGGCCACGCCGCTGGCCACGGGCGCATCGCGCAGGCCCTGGACCAGCCGGGCCGCCAGCTCGCGTACCTTGGTGGCTTGCTCGGCGTCGCTCACGCGCGCCAGCGGCAGCAGCGCCGGCAGGCATTCGGTCTCGGGGCGGTGCCAGGCGGCTGTGATGGCGGCGCGCAGCGGCGTCTGCGGCAGCACCGACTGGGCGAAGTGCAGAAAGGGTTGCACCTCACTGGACGCCGAGCTGGCAACTTCCTGGCTGTCCTGTTCGGACTCTTCCTGGCCGGGAATCAGGATCGGGATGCTGGTTGCACCTCGTTCCAGTGCGTCGACGTACTGGACGATGGACTGCTTGAGCAGCCAGTGCGGGGTGCGGCCCAGCTGCTGGGCCGCGGCGCGAATGCGTTCGCGCAAAGTGTCATCAACCTTGATGCCAACCGTCGTGGACATGATCTTCCGATTCCCAATGAGCCAGGCTGCGGGTGCAACCTGATGCAAGACCTGGAATATCCAGGATTGGGAAAAAGAAGAAAACAGGGTAAACCCTTGGTGCAACCCTTGGATTCATGGACTGGATTGCCCGTTTTCCGGCTCCGGCAGGGTGCGCAGGCGTTGCAGCAGCGCCTGCGTGGGATAGCCGTCGGCGGGCTGCAGATCCAGCGCGGTCTGCAGCTGGCGCACGCCGGCGCGCGTGGCCGGGCCGATCACGCCGTCGGCGGTGCCGGCGTCGATGCCGCGCTGGTTCAGGCCCTGCTGCAGGCTGCGCACCTCGGAGCGCGTCAAGGGCGCCAGCGTGCGCGGCCAGGGTGCCAGCAGGTCGGGGCCGCCTTCGATGCGCTGGGCCAGCAGCGCCACGGCCAGCGCGTAGTTGATCGAGTTGTTGTAGCGCAGCAGCGCGCGGAAGTTGCCGCCGACCAGTACGGCCGGGCCCAGCGCGCCGGCGGGCGCGAGGATCGAGGCTTTCTCCAGCGCCGGCAGCGGTGCGCCCGTCGGCGTGCGCACGCCTTCGCCGGCCCAGTCGCGGCTTGCTTGCACCGTGCTCAGCTCGGCACGGGCGTAGTCGAATCCGGCGGGCAGTTGCACCTCGGTGCCCCAGGGCTCGCTGCTGCGCCAGCCGGCCACTTCCAGGTAGTGCGCGGTGGATGCAACCACGTCGGGCACGCTGCCCCAGATGTCGCGGCGGCCGTCGCCGTCGGCGTCGACCGCGTAGGCCAGGTAGACCGACGGCAGAAACTGGGTGTGGCCCATGGCGCCGGCCCAGGAGCCGATCAGCGCCGAGGCGGCGGCCTCGCCGCGGTCGACGATGCGCAGCGCGTCCATCAGCTCGTTGCGCGCCCAGCTGCGCCTGCGCCCGTCGAAGGCCAGCGTGGCCAGCGCGTCGACGGTGCGAAAGCTGCCGAAATTGCGCCCGTAGTTGCTCTCCATGCCCCAGATGGCGGTGACGATGGCGGCCGGCACGCCGTAGCGCTCGCTGGCTGCCTGCAGCGCCGGCGCGTGCAACTGCATCTGCTTGCGCCCCTGCGTGATGCGCAGGCTGGAGACTGCGTTGTCCAGGTACACCCAGGGCGGGCGCACGAATTCGGGCTGGGCGCGGTCGAGCTCGACCACGCGCGGCAGCCACTGCGCCTGCTCCAGGGTCTGCGCCAGCGTCTCCTCGCTGATGCCCGCATCGCGCGCCTGCCGGGCAAAGGCCTTGATCCAGCCGGCAAAGTCCAGCGCAGGAGCGGGCGCAACCTGGGGCGGGGGAGCTGCTGCCGGTGTTTCGGGCGAGGCCGCAGGTGTGGTTTGTGGCGTAGCGGCGGTGGTGGAAGCGGGAGCGGGGGCGGCGGCAGCGGCTTCTTCGCTGTGTGTCTGGGTGCTGGCGCAGCCGGCGACGATGGCCAGGCCCAGCAGGGCGGTGGAGGCTTGGAGCATGCGCATGGTGTCCGCCATTGTGCCGTCTTGGTGCGGGCATACTGGCGGGATCGCGCCCTCGGGCTCGCGGTTTTTCAACTTTTTGCACGCATGCACACTTTTCTCTGGCACGACTACGAAACCTTTGGCACCGACACGCGCCGCGACCGCCCGGCGCAGTTCGCCGCCATCCGCACCGACGCAGCGCTCAACGAGATCGGCGAGCCGTTGATGCTGTACTGCCGGCCCGCGCCCGACTATCTACCCGACCCGCAGGCCTGCCTGATCACAGGCATCACGCCGCAGCTGTGCCTGCAGAAAGGCCTGCCTGAGAGCGAATTTGCCGCTCGCATCGAGGCCGAACTGGCGCAGCCGGGCACGATTGGCGTGGGCTACAACACGATTCGCTTCGACGACGAGATCACGCGCTTCATGTTCTGGCGCAACCTGATCGACCCCTATGCGCGCGAGTGGCAGAACGGTTGCGGGCGCTGGGATCTGCTGGACGTGGTGCGCATGGCTTACGCGCTGCGCCCGGACGGCATGGTCTGGCCGCAGCACGAGGGGCGCACCAGCTTTCGGCTGGAACACCTCACCGCCGCCAACGGCCTGGCGCACGAGGCGGCGCACGACGCGCTGTCCGACGTGCGCGCCACCATTGCGCTGGCGCGGCTGGTGCGCCAGCACAACCCGCGCCTGTTCGACTTTGCGCTGGCGCTGCACAAGAAGGATCGCGTGCTGGCTGAGTTGCGCCTGCCCGCCAGCGCCGACCAGGCGCGGCCGTTCCTGCATGTCTCGGGCATGTTCCCGGCCGAGCAGGGCTGCCTGGCCGTGATGTGGCCGCTGGCCAGCCACCCGGGCAACAAGAACGAGCTGCTGGCCTGGAACCTGGCGCACGACCCGTCGGAGCTGGCGCAGCTCGATGCGGCCACGATCGCGCAGCGCCTGTTCACCCGCCAGGCCGACCTGCCCGAGGGCGTGCAGCGCCTGCCGCTCAAGAGCGTGCACCTGAACAAGTCGCCGATGGTCGTGGGCAACCTCAACACGCTCACGCCGCAGCTGGCCGAGCGCTGGGGCATCGACCTGGAGGCCGCCGCGCGCCACGCGCAGGCCGCGCGCGCGCTGCCCGACATGAGCGCCATCTGGGCCGAAGTGTTTCGCCGCCCGGCGCAGCAAGACGTGGATCCCGAGCTGGATCTGTACGGCGGCTTCGTCGGCAACGAAGATCGCCGCCGCCTGCAGCGCTTGCGCGATACGCCGCCGGCAGAGCTGGCGCACGCACGCACCGGCTTCGACGATGCGCGCCTGGCCGAGCTCGCCTGGCGCTGGCGCGCGCGCAACTTCCCCGAGACGCTGGGCGACGAAGACCAGCAGCGCTGGCAGGACTGGTGCGCGGCCCGGCTGGTCGACGGTGCCGCCGGCGCGCGTACCTTCGACGCGCTGTTCGCCCAGCTCGACACGCTGGCCGGGCAGGCCGACGAGCGCGGCCAGGCAATTCTGGAGGCGGTCTACGACTGGGCCGAGGGCATTGCGCCCGACCTGGGTTGAATTGCGGCGCTGCGCGCCCGGTGTCAGGCGCCGCGCCGGCCCTGGTACTGCTCCAGCCAGCCCGGCAGATCCTGCGCAGGCATGGGCCGGGCGAAATGCCAGCCCTGGGCCTCATGGCACTGGTGCATGCGCAAGAGCGTGGCGGCGTCGGCGGTCTCCACGCCTTCGGCAATGACTTGCAGCTTCAAGCTGCGCGCCATGCTGATGATGGCGCGCACGATGGCCGCGTCGTCCGGGTCGCCGGCAATGTCGCGCACGAACGACTGGTCGATCTTGAGCTTGTCCACCGCCAGGCGCTTGAGGTAGGCCAGGCTGGAGTAGCCGGTGCCGAAGTCGTCGATTGACAGGCACACGCCCAGCGCCTTCAGGCGGCGCAGCTGGTCGATCATCTGCTCGGCGTCGTCGATCAGGATGGATTCGGTCAGCTCCAGCTCCAGGCGCTGCGGCGCCAGCCCCGCGTCGGTCAGCGCCTGCGTCACGCTGTGCAGCAGGTCGCCGCGGCGAAACTGCACCGCCGACAGGTTGACCGCCACGGTCAGCGCGGGCAGGCCCTGCTGCTGCCAGCGCATGGCCTGGGCGCAGGCCTCGCGCAGCACCCATTCGCCCAGCGGCACGATCAGACCGCTGTCCTCGGCCGCGGCGATGAACTGCCCCGGCGCCATGATGGCCCCGTCCTCGCGCTGCAGCCGCACCAGCGCCTCCACACCCACCAGCGCGCCGCTGGCCAGGTCGATCTGGGGCTGGTAGTACAGCACGAACTGGCGCTGCTCCAGCGCGCGGCGCAGCAGCGTGCGCAGTTGCAACTGCTCGAGCGCCTGCTCGTTCATCGCCGGCGTGTAGAAGCGCCAGGTGTCGCGCCCTGCGGCCTTGGCCTGGTAGAGCGCGGTGTCGGCGCACTGCAGCAGCGTGTCGAAGTCCTCGCCGTCGTCGGGCCACACGGCAATGCCCATCGACAGGCTGATCTCCAGCTCCTGTCCGCCGGTGTGCAGCGGAGCGGTCATGGCAGCGATCACCTGGGCGGCGATGTGCGAGATGCGCTGCTCGTCCTGGATGCTGCCCAGCGCGATCAAGAATTCGTCGCCGCCCTGGCGGCTGATGGTGCTGGTGCTGCCCGCCACCTGCTGCAGGCGCTGAGCCACCTGCTGCAGCACCTGGTCGCCGGCGGGGTGGCCCAGCGTGTCGTTGATGGTCTTGAAGTGATCCAGATCCAGGTTCAGCAGCGCCATCTTGTGGCCCAGCTGGCGCGCCCACGCGGCGCTCAGCTCGAAGCGGTCGCGAAACAGCACGCGGTTGGGCAGCCCGGTCAGCGGGTCGTGGTGCGCCAGGAAATCGACGCGCGCCTGTGCCTGCTTGTGCGCGGTGATGTCGTTGACGAAGGTCAGCACCAGCGGCTCGCTGTCCACGTCGATGCGCTGCGCCGACAGGCTGACCTGGCGCACCTCGCCGCTGCGGTGGCGCCACTGGGTCTCGAAGTTGGGCAGCATGCTGTGCTGGCGCAGCTGCTCGCGCCACAGGTCGCGCACCACCGTGTCGACCCACAGGTTCAGATCCAGCCCGCTGCGGCCCCGGGCCTGCGCGGCGCTCCAGCCGAACGAGGCGGCGAACCGGTCGTTGACGTCCAGGAACACGCCGTCGCCCAGGCGCGAGACGATGGTGCCCATGGGACTGGCGTTGAAGGCGGCGTGAAACAGCTGCTCGGTATGGCGCAGCTCCGTGATGTCCTGCAAGGCGCCCGAGATGCTCAGCGCGTGGCCCTCGGCGTCGCGCCGCGCCTCGCCCAGCAGGCGGCCGACGCGCCAGGCGCCGTCGGCGCGCCGAAAGCCGAATTCGACGCTGCGCGGGCGCTGCGGGTCGGCCTGGCGCAGCACTTGCTGCAGAAGGTCGCTCACGCGCTGGCGGTCGCGCTCGAGCACGTGATCGAGAAACAGCGCCAGCGTCGGCTGGATCTGGCCGCTCGCGTAGCCAAAGCACTGGTAGGTCTCGTCGCTCCAGGCCAGGGTGTCGCTGCCGGCGTCCCATTGCCAGTGGCCCAGCTGCGCCAGGCGCGCGACCTGTTCGGCGCAGCGGTGCTGGCGCGCCTGTGCGGTCGACTCGCGCGCCAGCGCCTGCAGGGCCTGCTCCTTGGCGTCCAGCTGCTCCTGGCGGGCCTGCAGCTGAACCTGTACCTGGTGCAGCCGCGCATGCGCCTCGCGCAGCTGTGCTCGCAGCTGCGCGAGGGATAGGCCCTTGGGCGGCTCGGTCAGGGATGCGCGGGGGGATTCGGGGTCGAGATCGTCAGGAAGCGACGAGGCGGTCTCCATCCCGGCATTATCTGGATGCATGCGCGCTTGTCGATAACCACAGCGACGCGGTGCAGCATTGTTGACGTTTGGCGGGGCGTGTGCAGGGGCGGCGGGCGCCTTGCACCGCCGTCGCCAGCGTTGCTAGGAGCCTGTCGGACTTGGAAATCGCCTGCTGCGAATCGACCGCAG
>PGEI01000030.1 GCA_002894305.1 Comamonadaceae bacterium CD01 | reverse complement strand
CCGTTCTGAGTATGTTCGCACCGCCAAAAATAGCGTTAACAGGCCCTAGGTCAATATCGCGTTTAACCGTCTGCCGGGTTTTCTTTTGGAAGCAGTACAACACGTAGATGGCAGCGGACGGCTTGACGACATACACCACGCGGAACGCCCCGGCTGCGTCCCATATGCGCAGTTCCACAATCCCTGCTCCAATCGTTGCCATAGGCTCTTGGCATCGTCCGGCTGCAGGCCGCGCTGCACTCGGTCAAGCCGCACCGCGCGCCGTTTGCCCGGCTCGGCCTGAATGCCAAACCGCCCGCCTGTCGCGCACCGAACAACCCGGCACTCAACTGCGCCCATAGGCATCGCTGTAGCGCACGATATCGTCCTCGCCCAGGTAGCTGCCGGACTGCACCTCGATGATCTCCAGCGGCAGCTTGCCCGGGTTCTCCAGCCGGTGGCGCGTGCCCAGGGGTATGTAGACCGACTCGTTCTCGGTCACCAGCAGGTTGTCGTCGCCGCGCACCACCTGCGCCGTGCCGCGCACCACGACCCAGTGCTCCGCGCGGTGGTGGTGCATCTGCAGCGACAGCGACGCACCGGGCTTGACGCAGATGCGCTTGACCTGGAAGCGCTCGCCCACGTCCACGCCCTCGTACCAGCCCCAGGGGCGCTGCACCCGGGTATGGAACACATGCTCGCTGCGCCCGGCCTGCTTGAGCGCATCGACCACCTGCTTGACGTCCTGCGCGCGATTGCGATCGACGACCAGCACCGCGTCCGCCGTCTCGACGATGACCAGGTCGCGCACGCCGATGGCCGCCACCATGCGCGACTCGGCGCGCACCAGGCTGGTGTCCACGTCCTGCAGCCACACGTCGCCACGCACCACGTTGGCACGCGCGTCCTTTGCGCCCACCGACCACAGCGCCGACCAGGCGCCAATGTCGTTCCAGCCAATGTCGGCCGGCAGCACGGCGGCGCGGTCGGTGCGCTCCATCACCGCATAGTCGATCGAGTCGGACGGGCAGGCGGCAAACGCGGCCTCGTCCAGGCGGCAGAAATCCAGGTCGGCACGCTCGCCGGCCAGCGCCGCCTCGCACGCCTGCACGATGTCCGGGCGAAAGCGGCGCATTTCCTGCAGCCACCGCTGGCAGGAGCACAGAAACATGCCGCTGTTCCAGAAATACCCGCCCTGCTCCAGCATCGCGGCAGCGGCCTCGGCGCCGGGCTTTTCGACAAAGCGGGCAATGCGCCGCGCTGGCGTGCCGCCCAACGCCTCACCCTGCTGGATATAGCCATAGCCCGTCTCGGGCTGGTGGGGCACCACGCCAAAAGTCACCAGATAGCCCTGGCGCACCACCTCAAGCCCCTGCGCCACCAGGCTGCGAAACGCCGCCACGCCGGCAATCAAATGGTCTGCGGGCAGCAGCAGCATCACGGCGTCGGCGTCCTGCGCCGTCAGGCGCAGCGCGGCAATCGTGGCCGCGGGCGCGGTGTTGCGCCCCACGGGTTCGAGCACGATGGCCTCGGGCTGCACCTGCAACTGGCGCAACTGCTCGGCAATCAAGAAGCGGTGCTCCTGGTTGCACACCACCAGTGGCGCGCCAAAACCCTCCTGTCCGGCAAAACGCTGCACCGTCTCCTGCAGCAGCGATAGCTCGGACGCCAGCGGCAGCAACTGCTTGGGCACAGCCGCGCGCGACAAAGGCCACAGGCGGGTGCCACTGCCCCCGGAGAGAATGACGGGATGAATCATGGTCTGAAACAATTTGAAATGTAAAAGAGGGCCACCAAGGCCAGCAGCCTTGCGTGTGCACCTACAGGCCGCTCATGCGTTGAATGGTATAACGAGCGAAAGCGGATCATCGTGTTGTGAATGCGACAAAGTCCGGCATGGATTGTCACTTTTGTTGCAAATTTATACATACAGCCATCAATGGGCTTATGCTTGTCATCCTCACACTCACAGCTACTTGCAATTCCGACAAAATGAAAGCACAAAGATTTCTGCCGCTTTCGACATGTTGGGGTGGCCCACCGAGGTCTTGTAGGGAACGACGGACAACATGGAAGCTCCGCTTCACCTGCGCACACCGCGGCAAGGCCGGCTGCAGAAACCAGCAAGACGTCCCGGAAGCCCAACACGCTTTTCACCGTCCGCAAACACAACAATGAAACAAGAAACGCAACGCAGCTGGGCGCTGGCGACATTGCAAGGCGCCCCATGGATTGCGCCCGCCCCCAGGGAGAGAAACAACTATGTCTCTGTTGTCGCATTTGACGATCGATGAACTCACGCCGCTGCTGCAGTCGGTGCAGCGCTCGCTGACCGTGCACAGCCACTATGAGCTGTTCCATTGGCTGCAAGAGGACGTACAAAGCTTTTTGCCGCACGACGTGATGATTGCCGTGTGGGGAGATTTCACCCAGGGCGAGGTCTGCCACGACGTCGTCTCCTCACTCAAGGGCGTGCGCACCGACACGTTTGACGACAAACGCGTGCAGCCACTGGCCAGCATGCTGTTTGCCCAGTGGGTCGGCTGCGGGCACACGCCGTTTTGCATCGACCGCAGCGACAACGTCGGCCTGGACGCGCTGGACGATGAAACCACCGCCCACGCGCTGGGCAAGATGCAGACCGGACTGGTGCACGGCTTCAAGGATCAGCGCGGCCGCCATGACTGCCTTTACCTGCTGCTGGGCCCGGACAAGCTGGGAACGGCCAAGGCGCGCGACGCACTGCGCTTTCTGCTGCCCTACATCGACACCGCGTTTCGCCAGGTCGCCCACTTGCCCGAGCAGTATTACGACCGCTCCCGTGCAGGCGGTGGTGCCGTGCTTGACGACACCTTCGACACCACGGTTCCGCTGTGCGGGCTGAGCGAGCGCGAGATGGAAATCATGGAATGGGTGCGCCTGGGCAAAACCAATCTGGAGATTGGCTCCATCCTGGAAATCAGCGCCTTTACCGTCAAAAACCACATGCAGCGCATCTTCAAGAAGCTGGACGTGCTCAACCGCGCCCAGGCGGTTGCCAAGGTAGAGCTGCACCGCCACCAGATCGCGCGCTGACGCAGCGCACCCTCCTGATACAGCATGAAAAAGGCCGGTCGAAACCGGCCTCTTTGCGCATCAAACCGCAACCATCAGGCTGCCAGGGCCAGCTCCGGCTTGGCGGCGCGCTTGCGGCGTGCCAGGCCGCCGACGCCCAGGGCCGACAGGAACATCAGCGCGGCGCCGGGTAGCGGCACTTCGCTGACCTGAACCACCGTCACCAAGTCTTGCGCTCCATCGTTGGTCAGGTGCACCACGCCATACTTGCGCGCCACGTCGCCGTCGTTCAGCTTATCGAGCCATTCCTGCGCCAGCGCGTAGGCCTGGTACGAGTCCCTGTTGTACTTCTGATCGGTGTCGTATCGGGTCTTTGCCTGGAAGTTGCCGTCGCTGAGCTTCAGGTTGGCGTCACCGCCGACGATTTCCCAGATGGCCAACTGCATGGCGGCCGAGGTAATGCTGTTCTTGACCTGGTCGTAGTGCTTGTCGAACAGGCGGGTGATCGACTCAGTCCAGCTCTGGGTCGTGGTGGCAATGTCGTAGACGATGCCCTCGCTCACCGACTGGGTCACCTCGACGCACCAGGCCAGCACGGTCTGGCCGGATCCGAAGATGCCACCTGCGTCAGGTTTTTGCACGGACATGTTGAACATGCCCACGTCGGCAAGCTTGAAGTTCGTATCCGCACCCGGATCGGTGTCGATCTGGGCCTTGATCACGTCGTAATTCAGGCCGTGGTAGCCCAGCTTGACGGTATCAGCCGAGGCGGAGGCCGCCGCGAACGACAAGGCCACGGCGCCGAGGGTGAGCGACAGGGTCTTGCAGGAATATTGCATGGTGAATGCCTTCTGAAAAAGAAAACGAAAATCGACTATTTGTTGGTTGATGTTACGATATGTTCCATCCGCATCACAATGATCCGAATGGACTAACATTGCACCGCATGCATCCAAAAAGGCATTAACTACCTAATGCATCAACCACATCAACCGGGCCGCCACAGGATAAGGTCAAACCCAGATGGCTATTGGTTGCACCCGTTGGTTTTGCAAATGTTTTCAATCCACGCCCAAAATCAAAAACAGGCCGGTGCCAATAGCACCGGCCGGTTTTTCATGTGCGACCCGTCGTCCCGTGCCGCAGCGCTTCAGCCAATCAAGCCAGCGCCTTTGCCGGCTGGGCCGCAGCGCGCTTGCGGCGTGCCAGGCCGCCAACGCCCAGGGCCGACAGGAACATCAGCGCGGCACCGGGCAGCGGCACTTCGCTGATCGCGATGTAGGGGGTGACGCCCACCAGGTCTTGCGCGCCGGCGCTGGTCAGGTGCACCACGTCCCACTTGCGCTCCACCTCGCCACCGTTGTACAGGTCGTTGAGCCAGGCTTGCGCTTGATTGATGGCCTTGTAGGAATTGTTGTTTGCCAATGCATCCCAACCGCCGTTGGGCGTTTTTGCCTGGAAGTTGCCGGCGCCGAGATTCAGCTTCGTGTCGCCGCCAACGATTTCCCAGATGGCCAGTTGCATGGCAGCCGAGGTGACGCTGTTAGTGACCTTGTCCAGGTATTTGTCGAACAGGCGGGTCAGCGCGGTCGTCCAACTCTGGGTGGCGGTTTCGATGGTGTAGAGGGTGCTGCTCTTCACGCTTTGCGTGACTTCAACGCACCATGCCAGGATGGATTGGCCCTGCGTGAACGCGGTGCTGTCGCCACCGTTTTGCACGGTCATCTTGAACTGGCCGACGTCGGTAGTCTTGAAGTTGGTTCCTGTGCCGGGTTTTACGTCGATCTTTTCACTGACGAACGGCTTGTGGTTGGCGCCGTCGTAGCGCAGTTGGACGGTGTCTGCCGACGCGGACGTTGCAGCGAAGGACAAGGCCACGGCGCCGAGGGTGAGCGTCAGGGTCTTGCTGAAATATTTCATGATGGATGCTTTCAAGAAGGAAAAAAGAAATCGAACAACTGTGTGTGGATGTTACGTAAAAATGGGCAAATGTAACAATGGGCCGATTGGACTAAAAATAGTCTTTTGCCAACGCTTATGCCTCCAGATCCACACGTCTGCCCTGTCTCTTTCCCTCTCAAAGCACGAATGTGCAACCTCTGCACTGGAACGCGTCCGCGATCTTGCCGCGGCTCGCTTTGTGCCCAAAGACCGGAACTCCCCTCCTCCATCATTGCGGCGAAGGCCGCAATCCAGCGGCGACGCTTTCTTCACAACGCGGCGCCCATGGAAAAGCCGGCCGGTGTTTGCACACCGGCCGGCTTTGAGGTTCCGCCCACGCAGCTAACGCGTCAGCGATTGGTCAAGTCAAGCTACTGGTCAGGCTGCCAGCGCCTCGGCAGGCTGGGCCGCTGCGCTCTTGCGGCGTGCCAGGCCGCCAATACCCAGGGCCGACAGGAACATCAGCGCTGCGCCGGGCAGCGGGACTTCGCTGATGGTGATCAAGTCTTGTGTACCTGGTGCACCTTCATGGGTCAAGGAAACCACACGGTATTTACCGGTAGCGCCAAGGTCTGAGTCGTTCTTCAAATCAGTCAACCACGCATCGGCTTGGGTTTTAGCCGCATTGACGCCGGTGCCAGTCGAAGAAACGTGAAAGCCAACGCCGTCTACGTTGCTGACATTCCAATTATTACCATCCGTCACCAACTCCCAAATGGCGTATTGCATCGCGGCGGACATCACGTTAGTGCCAGCAGCCACAACATCGTCATAAAACGCGTTGAACAGTCGTGTAACAACACCCGCCCAATCCTGCGTTGCATAACTCACGGTGTACTTCACCGTATCACTGGTATCCAGGAATTCTGTCAGTTCAACGCACCAAGCAATGATGGAAGATCCACTCAAAATACCCGGAGATGGAACTGGATTGTCGATTGCCATATTGAAAGCACCGGCGTTGGTATTGATTGAATACGGCGATTGATTATGATCATGGATTGTGCTCGCTACCGAACCCCACTGTGCACTGTTGTATTTCACATCCACCGTATCTGCCGACGCCGTGGTTGCGGCACAAGCCAGAGCAACAGCTCCAAGCGATACCGTCAGCGATTTGTACGAAATGTTCATGATTGCTGCCCTCCAGGTTATGCCGATACGGCAAAGTTGAATTTCACGGAATTCAATGTACGAGGGGGGAGCGCTTGTAACAATAAGTCCATTGGACTAGGCCGGCCGCTACAGCGGCGCCAGCGCCCGGTTTCCCAGGGTGTTCCTGGGGGTTCCAATGGGCTAATGGGCTAATGACGGGTTCGAGGCAGCCACGAACTGCGCATCGTTCTTGCCTGAGCCTGCCGCGCGCGGGGCAGGCCCGGAGGGTGCTTCACTCCAGCGGCAGGTCGACTTCGAGCACGCCGAAGTTGCGGCGGTCTGCCAGCACTTCAAGCACCAGCGGCGAGTCGATGGTGGCCATGTCGGCGCCAAAGCCGTAGACCAGCGCCATGTCGCACAGGATATTGACCGAGCGCGGAATGCCGCCGGTGGCCTGGGCGATCAGGGTGAGCGCCTCGTCGGTGAACAACGGCTCTTCGCGCCCGGCCACGTGCAGGCGGTGTTGCACGTATTTGGCCACTTCTTCGGGCGTGAGCGGGGGCAGAAAAAAGTCGACGCCCACGCGCTGGGCGAACTGGCGCAGCTCGGGCTGCTGCAGCTTGGCGCGCAGCTCGGGCTGGCCGACCAGGATGACCTGCAGCAGCTGATCCTTGTCGGCGTTGATGTTGGAGAGCATGCGCAGCGACTCCAGCGCGCCGCTGCTCAGGTTCTGCGCCTCGTCGACGATGAGTATCACGCGCCGCCCGGCGGCGAATTCCTGGATCAGGAAGCGCTGGAAGGCGTCGTAGCGCGCCACGGGCGTCATGCCGTCGTAGGGCAGGCCAAAGGCCAGCAGCACCCATTCCTGCAGGTCGGCGATGTCCTGGTGGGTGTTGGACACCAGCCCGACGGTAAGCCCTTGCCCCAGAGTGTTGAGCAGGTGGCGCACCAGCGTGGTCTTGCCGCAGCCGACCTCGCCGCAGATGACGGTGAAGCCGACGCGGTTTTCCACGCCGTACTGCAGCATGGTGAAGGCCAGCGAGTGGCGCTTGCCGAAGTACAGAAAGTCGGGGTCGGGCTGGATGGTGAAGGGTTTTTCACGCAGTCCGTAGAACGCTTCGTACATGCTTGCTTACAGCCCTTCCAAGGCCTTGCGGGCGTCGTCCAGCCAGGGGGCGGGGCTGTCGCTCTTGGCAGCCAGATCCAGCGCCTGCTGCAGCGTCTTGCGGGCGCCGGGTTTGTTGTTCTGCGCCAGCTGGTTCATGCCCAGGTGGTAGTGTGCGTTGGCCGACTGCGGCATGGCGGCGACGGCGTCGCGCAGCGGCGCGTGGGCTTCTTCGAAGCGGCCTACACGGTAGCTGGCCCAGCCCAGCGTGTCCAGAAACTGGGGCACGCTGCTGCCGCGCAGGCGCCGCGCCAGTTCGTAGGCGCGGTCGTAGCGGGCCTGGTCGGCACCGGGCGCGTCGCTCAGCAGGCTGGCCAGGTTGTTGGCGATCAGGTCGGCGTTGGGGCGCTCTTTGAGCAGTTGCTCGTACAGCGCGATGGCGTCTTCATTCTTGTCCATCTGCTGCAGCAGGCCGGCGCGCATGGTGCGCAGCTCGAACTGGCCGGGCAGTTGTTGCAGCGCCTGCTCGATGACCTGGTCGGCCTGCTCGGGCTGCTTGTTGCCGTCCATCAGGCTGGCCAGGCCCAGGTAGGCGCCGGTGTTCTTGGGGTCGCGGGCGATGACGTCCTCAAAACCCTTGCGCGCGGCTGCCGCGTCGCCCGTCTGCTGCGCCAGCTGGGCCTGCATCAGGCGCAGCGGCAGTGCGTCGGGCGCGGCCGCCACGGCCGACTGCATGAAGGCGCGCGCCTGCGGGGCCATGCCGGCGCGCTGGTAGGTGCCCAGCAGGCTGGCGACAGACTGCAGGTCGGCGGGCGCCAGCTCATGCGCCTTTTTGTAGGCGGTAATGGCGGCGTCCCAGTTGCCGTGGGCGGCAGCCAGCGCGCCGGTGAGCTGCAGCGTGGCCAGCTCCTGGCCCGGCAGGCGCGCCACGGCCTGCACCACCTGCGCTGCGCCTTCCAGGTTGCCCAGGTTCAGGTAGGTCTGCGCCAGCATCTGGTAGGCGGGCAGGTATTGGGGGGATGCCTGCAGCACTTCGCGCAGCACGCCCTCGACCAGGCGCTCTTTGCCGCTGCTGGCCAGAAACTGGGCGTAGGGCATGGCAATGATGGGCGCGTATTTGCTGTTTTGCGCGGCGCGGGCGTATTGCTCCTGCGCCAGCTCGGGCGCGCCCTGCAGCTCGTAGGTGCGGGCCAGCAGCGCGGCGGCCTGGGCCGATGCGGGGGTGTCGCGCAAGACGGTGCGCAGGTCGCCCACTGCGTCGTCCAGGCGGCGCTCGTCCATCGCAATGCTGGCACGCAGCACCAGCGCCTGCTCGTTGCGCGCGTCCTTGGCCAGGATGTCGGAGAGCTGGCGCGCGGCGCCGGCCTTGTCGCCCTGCGCCAGCGCGTCGGTGGCCAGCGCGGCGCGCGCCGACAGGCCGGCCGCCTCGTCGCCCGCCTGGTCGGCCACCTCGTTCCACAGCGCGCGGGCGGCGTCCAGCTGGCCCTCCTGTTTGCGCAGGCTGGCCAACGCAAGCTTCAGCTCCAGCTGCTTGGGCTGGGCGACGATGAGCTGCTGCAGTTCGTCGGCAGCGGCCTGCGGGCCTTTGGTGCCGCCGATGAAGCGCACCACGTCCAGCTTGGCCTGCAGGTCGTCCGGGTGCTCTTTGGCGGCGGCGCGGTACTGCTCCTCGGCCTGCGCCGGCTTGCCGTGGGCCATGTAGAACTGCGCCAGCAGGTGGCGCATCTCCTTGCTGCCGGGGTTGAAGCCCAATAGTTTCTGGTAGGTGGCCTCGGCGTCGTCCAGGCGGCCGGCCTTCTCCAGCGTGCGGGCCTTGATGAGCTGCAGCGCCAGGTCGCGCTCGTTGGTCTTGAGCGCCTCGTCCAGCCGCGCCAGCCCGCCGTCGATGTCGCCGTCGGCAATGCGCGCCGTGGCCAGCACGACGAGCGCGTCGGTCTGGTCGGCGCGCTGCTCCAGCGCCTGCTTGGCCAGCTCGACCGCCTGCGCGCGGTCGCCCTGCTGGAACACGATGGCCGCGCGCAGCGCAATCACGTCTGCGTCGGTCGGGGCCAGCGCCATGGCGGCGTCGCTGTACTCCTTGGCTGCCTCGGCGCGGCCGGCGGCCAGCAGCAGCTTGCCCAGCTTGATGTGCGCCTGCAGGTGCTGGGGGTCGAGCTCGATCACGCGGCGCAGCAGCGCGTTGGTCTGATCCCAGTTGCTGTTGTGCTCGGCAATCAACGCCAGGCCGTACATGGCGGGCACGTTGTTGGGGTTGATCTGCAGCGCGTTCTTGAACTCCAGGCTGGCCTTGACGTAGTCTGCCGACTGCATGTAGCCCTGGCCCTTTTTGTAGAACGAGGCCACTTTGTCCTCGGGCGAGGAACAAGCCGCCAGCCCCAGGCTGACCGCCACCAGAGCGGCCACGCCCAGGCGGCGCTGCCAGCCCCTGGCCGCCGCCCTGCCCGCCGCCCCACCCGTCGCCTTGGCGCCCACGCTTGTGCGTTGCTGATCCATGGTGCTTCCCTTTCTTCCTCTATCTATCTGTCTGGCTATCTATGTCTTAGAGCGTGTTCACGATCTTGCCGCAGCTCGCTGTCCACCCAAAGGCAGGAATTTCCTTGCTCCATCATTGCAGCAAAAGCCGCAATGACGGGGAAAAAGAGCTTCCGTCTTTGGATAGTAAGTCAGCCGCGGCAAGAGCGTGAGCACGTTCTATTGCGGCACGAACGGCCCCAGCATCGGCACCGCCAGGCGCATGAAGGCGGTCAGGCGCTCGTCGCCGGCGCTTTGGGGCTCGTTCTGGCGCAGTGGCGTAACCACGCGCACCAGCGCGCCGTCGGTGCGGTTGCGCACAATCGCGTCTTGCAGCAAATACCACTTCATCAGGTATTCATTGGCAATGTGGCGCCCGCGCTGCTCGAACCAGTAATACACCAGCTGGCGCTGCCCATCCTTGTCGATCAGTACGCGCACCACGTCCAGCGGCTTGCCGTCGTTGAGCTGCACCGCCGTGGTGGACAACCCCGAAATCACCCAGCCCCCGCCCGGAATGCACACCTGCGGCGAGTGCGGCGACACGCCCTTGCGCTGCGAGCCGTAGTACGCCACGTAGAAGTTGAGCAAATCGCCCTGGTCGTCGCGGTAGTCGGCCAGCACGTAGTCGTCAAAGCCCAGTGCCTGCTCCACCTCGATGGACAGCGACGACTCCACCGCCCGCCAGTTGCCCAGCGCCAGCGGAAAGGTGCGCAGGCTGGTGCGAATGGGCTTGACCTCCTCGCGCCCGCCCACCGTCAGCGCCGTGGCCCAGCCCAGGGCCAGCACCACCACGGCGGTGAGCAGCGGGCGCGACATGCGCACCGTGAAGCCCTTGCCGCTGGGCTGTACCACCGAGGGCATCGGAAACTGCTGCACCTCAAACATGCTGCGCCTGTGCGTGAAGCGCTCGATCAGCCACACCTCACCCATCAGAATGAGCTGGCAGACGATGAAGATCACCCAGCCCTCGAAGTAGTGCAAAAACCCGTCGGCCATGCCGCTGCCCCAGCGGTTGACCAGCACGCCCACCATGGCAATGCGGGCACTGTTGGTGAGCACCGTGATCGGAATGGTCGACAGAAACACCAGCGCGCGCCAGACGAACTTCGCCGGGTAGGTGTAGGCCATCAAAAAACCCAGGCTGAGCAGCGGGTACAGGTAGCGCAGGCCGCTGCAGGCCTCGACCACCTGCAGCTTGTACGCACCCAGGTCGATGACGTTGCCCTCCAGGTACACCGAATAACCCAGGAAACGCAAAATGCCCACGCCTATGCCCGAAGACGCCAGCTGCAGCCGCCACGACAGCTGCGAGTCGATGAAATACGGCAGCGGAATGGCGAACAGCAGAAACGCAATGGGCAGCAGCGCGACACGCAGCAGCGACACCCCGCCGTAGCACAGGATCAGCCCCACCAGCGCCAGCAGAAACGCCAGCTGAATGGCCAGAAAAATCGCAGTGACCTCGCCCAGCACCAGCATGAGCGCCGCAATAACCAGCGCCACCACGCCCCAGCCCGACGGCTGGCCTCGGCTTTGCACCAGCACCTTGCGCCGGTGCCACAGCAAAAACAGCGTGATCAGCGGCAGGAAAAAGCCGTGGCTGTACTCCTCTTGCTTGTACCAGCGCCCCACCAGTTCGATAAGGCCGCCGGCAAACGCGACGAAAGCCAGCAAAACGCCCAGAACAAGCAACTGTTCGTTACGAGCAAAACGAGGGGATGGGCTTTGCGTCACAAATGCTTCCAAAAGTGTTATTCGAGAATCGGGGGATGCTAGCAGCTTGCTTTGGTGATTCGATTGGTTACAAGTTCACCACGCTAGTCCGATCAGCTCATTCGTGACTCAGGTGCGACAAGATGCCAAACCAAGCCCGGTGCTGCTTGGCTCCTTCCCCCTTTGGGGGAAGGTTGGGATGGGGGCCAGCACGCCATGATGACAACGGTTGAAACAACCTACGGCGCCCCCAAAAGAAGGAAGGAACAAACGCCCTCAGCCCGCCCTACTGCTTGCCAATCAACCCCTTGACTCCCTGCTTGAGCCCGCGCACCCCGCCCTGGATGCTGCGCAGCGCCGACTCCATCGGCATGGCCACGTTGCCCTTCATCCACTCGTCCGGGCGCGCCTTGAAGATGGTGGAATGCCGCTGGCCATCCCAACCCGCTGGCGGCTCCGTGGTGTAGTAGTACACGGCAAACGACTTGCGCATCTCGCCCGGCGGGCACTGCACCGGCGTCACGCCATGCCAGCTGTGCCGGCCCGTGGCAAACCCTGCCATGCGGTTGAACCGCGGTGCAATATAGCCACAGCGGTTCTTCACCTCCTTGTCCCACAAGTCCAGGTAGCCGCCGTACTCTTCCTTCCAGTTCTTGCCCCCCGTCATTCCGGTGCATGCCTGAATCCAGAGCGCAGGCCCTGACCCCACCGGCCTGCGCCAGAGTGACAGGCTCCGCCACGCCGAGGAGCGGCCTCACCATGACCGTCAAGGTCTCCAGAACCATCGCGGAGCCGAACACGCAACCATTACCCTGCGCCCTTCCTTCGCCCAGCCGCACGCCCCATCAACCCCAACAACGCCCAGCCATCACTCCAATAGCGCTTGAAAAGCTGTGGCTCCTGGCGGATGCGCCACAGCCACTCCAGCCCCAGGCGCTGCCAGGCCAGCGGCGCACGCTGCACAGTGCCTGCGACGAAGTTGACCACGGCGCCCAAATGGCTGACCACCGGCACGGTAAGGCGGCCGCGGTTGTGCATGATCCACGCTTGGCCTTTCTTGGCTCCCAGCGCCACCACCAAAAAGTCGGCGCCGCTGGCGTTGATGGCATCAATCACCGCCGAGTCCGACATCTCCTCTACCGATCCAAAACCCGGACTTTGCGCGCCCACGCCCAGCATGTGCCCACGCCCCTGCGCATGTTCAGCATTGAGCACATCGCACGCCTTTTGCGCCACGCCGGGCGGCCCGCCAAAAAAATACACCTTGATGGGGCGGCCCAGCACAGCCTGCCCCGCTCCACAGCGCAGTTCGTCAAACAAGGTGGAGCCGGCCACGCGCTCGGGCAGCGGCGTGCCCTGCAGGCGGGCCAGCCACAGCACCGGCATGCCGTCGGCCACGCTCAGGTCGCTCGCATGCACAGACTCGGCAAATGCCGCATCGGCCTGCGCTGCCACCAGAAAGTTGAGATTGGGAGTGGAGAGAAACAGCCGCTGCCCATCGCGGATGGCCCTGCTCAACGCAGCCGCCGCTGCAGCGGTATCCACCACGTCAAAAGGCAATCCAGCCACGGTCACGCAGCGTCTTGCGTGCGGCGCTTCAAAGAGGGGGGAAGGGATGAATGTCAATCGATTTGCCATCATTGCGTCAAAAGATCTATATAAGCCCGGTAGCTGTAACTGCGGTTTTTCTTCTGCCCTGTGACTTCCAGCACGATACCCAGCCGCTCCAGCACCTGCACCGCCGCATTGGCGGTCGGAAACGTGGTGTGCAACTGCTGGCGCGCACGCTCCACGGTCAAGCGCGGCAACATCGGCAGCAACTCGAATGGACTCTTGCCAGCCCCTCCCCATCGAACAAGAAAGCAATAACAAACCACGTCGGATTTTTGTCAAAACTGCGCGCGCCGAGTTGGTCTCGGCCAGGGCAAAGCATCGTCAGGTCATCGCCGGCTCGGGCGCGCCCACCAGCGCCTGGGCCGGGATGCCCAGGGAGAGCAGGCGCCGGATCATCGGCATGGTCAGCGGGCGCTTGCCGCCAAGCACGTCATACACCCGGTTGCGCGGCCCGATGTAGGGCACCATGTCGGCCACCGTGAGGCCCGTTTGCTCCATGTAAAACTTGATCGCTTCGATGGGGTCTGGCGCGTCGATGGGCCAGCGCCGTGCTTCGTAGGCTTGCACCAACGTGCCCAGCACCTCCAACGCCTCGCCTTCAGGCGTATCTGGCGCCGGATCCAGGTCAATCAGTTTGGATACGCGCGCCAGCATGGCACGGTAGTCTGCTTCACTGCGAATGGCATGAACTTGCATATCTGCGTCACTCCTTGGATTGATCGACGGTGGCGGCATCCACCCGATCGTATTGGGCATGCGTACCGACGAACTTGATGAATGCCCATTGCATGCGATAGGCAAAGGCCACGATCAGCCGATAGTCGTTGCCCTTGATGTTGAACACCACCCGGTTGTTGCCCACGATGCTGGCGTTGCCGAACTGCGCCTTCACGTCCGCCGGACTGCGCCATTGCGCCTGGCAGGCCACCTGATACCAAGTCTGCAGTGCGCCGCGGGCATCGTGGTGTTGCGGCTGGCTATAAAAGTCAACCAATGTGGCGTGGGAAACGACATGCATGCGGCATTTTGGTACCAATTTGGTACCAATGCAATCTTTTCACTTCCGATCCGTCCGCACCCACTCTTTTTGCCTCTTGAACAGATAGCCCACATACAGCGGCAGCTTGCCCAGCACGTACAGCGGCACAAAAAGCAGGTCACGCGCCGACACCACGGCGCGGCCCCAGCCCCACCATGCCATGCTCACCGCCATGGTGAACAAGCCCAGGCTGGCCAGCGCTGCCCACAGCGGCCCCCAGCCCAGGCCGAGCAGCGCCGCCAGCGCGCACAGTGCCAGCACGGCGCATTGCAGCAGCGCCAGCAGCGCCAGCGGCGGCACGGCCAGGTCAAGCGCCAGCGCCAGCAGACGGGCGTCACGGCGGCGCAGCGCCTGCGCGAACAGCCGCGGCGCCTGCGCAGCGATCATGCCCAGGTGGCCGTGCTCCCAGCGCGTGCGCTGGCTCTGCACCGCCTGCGCGCCCGTGGGAAAGACGCTGGTCACCAGCACGGCGGGGCAGAACTGCGGCGGCGTGCCCGCCAATGCCAGGTTGATGCCCAGCTGCATGTCTTCCACCAGCTCGCCACTGGCCAGCTGCATCTGCTGCGCCATGGCCCACGGAAAGGCCATGCCCGTGCCCATCAGCTGACAGGGCGCGCCCACCGACTGCCAGCCCAGCGGGCGCACCCAGTTCTTCAGGCGCCAGGCAAAGGCGGCAACGCGGGTTTTGAGGCCGGCTTCGGCGGGGGCGTCCATCAAATCCAGGCATTGCACCGGCCGCCCCAAAGCCAGTACCTGCCGCGCCAGGCAGTGCACACCATCCGAAGGAGAAAACACGCAATCCGCATCCACGATGATCAGCACCTCAGGCGCCGGGCCGGTTTGCGCCGCCAAGTGCCGCACCCCATGGTCTAGCGCATAGCCCTTGCCGCGCCGCGCCGCATCCTGGCGCTCCACCACGGTGGCTCCCGCTTCGCGCGCCCGTGCGGCCGTCGCATCGGTGCAGTTGTCCGCCACGACCAGCAGGGTGTCACCCTCGGCCAGCTGCAGGCGCAGCTGGCGCACCGTCGCGCCAATCCCTTGCGCCTCGTTGTGCGCCGGCACCAGCACGGCGCAGCGCGGCGCGCCGCCCTCCCCCCGCGCCTGCGCCGCCGGAAGGCCGGCGCCGCGGCGCGGCCAGGCCAGCAGCACCTGCAGCCACAGCACCACGACAGGCAGCGCCGCCAGGGCCAGCAGCGCCCACAGCAGGCCGGCCATCACCGCGCGCCCTCCCGCGGCTGGGCGCGAAACAGCGCCAGCAGCTTGGCCGCCTCGGCATCCACATCGTGGCGCTGCAGCACCCGCTCACGCCCGGCTGCGCCCATGGCATCGAGCTGCTCCGCGGGTGCGGCCAAGCACTCGGCCATCGCATCGGCCAGCGCCTGCACATCGCCCGCCGGGAACAGCCAGCCCGTGCGCCCCGGCTGCACCAGCTCGGGAATGCCGGCCACATAGGTGCTGAGCACCGGGCGGCGCAGCGCCATGGCCTCCATGATGACTACCGGCAGCCCCTCGGCAAAGCTGGGCAGCACCAGTGCGCGGGCATCGAGCAACTCACTGCGCACCTGGTCTGATGCTATCCAGCCGGTAATGCGCACCTGCGCCTGCAGGCCGTGGCGCGCCATCTCGGCCTCCACCTGCGGGCGCATCTCGCCGTCGCCCGCCAGCACCAGTTCGCACACCACGCCGCGTTGTTTCAGCAGCGCCAGCGCCTGCACCAGCAGCAGCTGGCCTTTTTGCTCGCACAACCTGCCGACGCATACCAGGCGCAGCGCCTGCGGCACGGGCTGCGCAGGCACGCTGTGAAACGCCTGATCCAGCCCGCAATGCACCACCTGCACCTTGCCCCATTGATCGACCGGCAGCCAGCGGTAGAGCTGGCTGCGCCCATAAGAGCTGATGGCCACGACAAAGCGCGCCGCCTGCATCTTGGCGGCCAGGTGCAGCGCCTGGGGTTTGTCGAACTCCTCCGGCCCATGCACGGTAAAGCTATAGCCCGGCCCGCCCAGGGCGTGCGCCAGCATCACCACCTCGGTGGAGTTGCTGCCAAAGTGCGCATGCACATGCTGCGCGCCGCAATCGCGTAGCCACAGCAGCAGCTGGCAGGCCTCGGCCAGGTACACCAGATGCAGCGGCCAGGGCCGATCCGCCCCGCGCGACAGACGCAGCGCCAGCGCCAATGCGCGCAGCCAGGCCAGCGGCTGCGCGGCAAACACCTGCAGCGTCGGCGCCACCAACCTCGCCAGTCCACGCCGCAACACATAGCGCGTGCGGCTGCGCTCCTGCTCATCGAGCGGATCGGCCACCGCATCGGCCCAGCCGCGTAGGGCAAAACGGTGCACCCGCGCACCTTCCGCCTCCAGCGCCAGAATTTCACGGCGGATGAAGCTGTGGCTGACCTTGGGGTATTGGTTGATGAAATACGCCACAGCAACAGGGCCGGCGGCAGGTGCAACGGGTTCCATGGAATTCAGCAAAGATTTTTCTTCTCAATAAAAGCGTCGAGGTAGTCCGCCCAGTGGCGCCGATCGCGCACGGCGCGCTCGGCCACCACGCACCCGCGCGCAGCGGCGCCCAACGCAGCATGATCGTCGATCAGGCGCCGCGCCAAATCGGCAAACGCTGCTGCGTGCGTCGCCCGGCGCGCACTGCAAGATGGACGCCCGCCCCATACATATTCGTCGGTGGCATAGGCATGGGTGGTGGCAATCGGCAACCCCAGCAGCTTGGCTCTCACCAAGGTAATGTGGCCGCAGCAGGTCTGGCGACTCCGTAGCGGCACCAGCACGCCGCAGCTGTCCGTGGCAATGCTCCAACAGGCGCGTTGCCAATGCCGTGAAGTCGTCGCTCGCGAGGCTGACGTCGAGCACGTTGATGGCCGTCAGCATGGTCAGCACGATGAGAGCGGGCGGCCCAGCGCCGCCTCCAGCCGCGCGCAGCAGCGGCTGGCCAACACCGCGAATTGCTGCGCTGGAAATTCGCCCAGATGGCGCGCGTAATACCCCAGCGCCGCCAGCAGGTGCAACTGTGCGCCCTGCTGCGCATCGCCCAGCGCCTGCGCGTGCCAGGCCAGCTCGCGCGCCAGGCGGCGGCGGGACAAGCCCAGCGAATCAGCGGTGCGTACCAGGTCGTACACACCGTAGCCGCGCACCACGCTGCCGCCCCAGTCAATGATGGCCAGGCGCCCGTCCGGGCGGTGCATCACGTTGCCTGCCCACAAATCGCCATGCATGGGCATGTGGCGCGCCTGCGCCTGCCCCGCTTGCAGCCGTTCCATCTGCCGCTGCGCCGCATACCGAAGAGGGGCGGGCAGCAACGCCATGGCGCTTAGCGCCGCCAGCGACGCAAGAAACTCCTGCTGCGCCGCGGGGTCGGGCGCCTGCGCCAGCGCCGTCAGCTCGCGCAGCCACTGCAGCAGGTCGCCTCGCACCCGCCAAGACGCCACACGCCGCGCAACACGCCCCTGCGGCAGCGGCTTGCAGCGCGCAACAATCAAAAACGAGCGCCCCTGCGCCCGGCCATGGCCCTGCACGTCGAGCAAAACGCGCCCCGCCGGCGCGCCAAGACAGGCCCGCATGTCGGCCATCTTCTGCACCTCGATGGCGCTCGCGTCCGGAAACTGCGCGGCCGAGACAAGCAGCACAAACGTTTGCCCCAGCAAATAGGCCGTCTGCCCGTCGGCGACGGCGCGGTTGTGGCTCAGCAGCGTCAGCGGCAAGTCGCCGGGCGATTGCAGCGCGGCGGCCTGCGGCGCGGCGTCGCGCAAAGCCCGCACAGCTTGCTCGCGCAGCGTTTCTTCCCAATCGGGCGTGTCAACAAGGTTCATGAATCAACAGTCGTGAAAGTGGTTTGACAAATATCGATCACAAAAGATAAGAAACAAGCGTCAACCCCACTCATTTGTACTCAATCAACCCGCGCCTGCGCCCACGCAGCTGCCCCATATAAAACTGCAGCGCCCCCCAGGCCTCGGCCCATTTGCCCGCCACCAAAAAAAAGGCGCGCGGCACGTCGCGCAGCTTGCGCGCTAGGCGCAGCACTTGCAGCGGATAAACCAGCAGCAGCGCCAGCCCCCAGGGCCCCAACACGGCGGCGCCCGCCAATGCCGCCAGCGGCACCCCTGCACCCCACAAAAGCGCGCGCCGCGTCTCGGCCACCCAGTGGCGCTCGGGCGCTTGCCCATGCAGACACGCCCCTTGCGCGAATGCATAGCCGCCACGCACACTGCGCCGCCACCACTGGCGCCAGTGCAGCATGGCCGCGTCGTGCAGCGCCATCTCGGCGCCCAGTCGGCGCACCTTCCACCCGGCAGCGCGCAGACGCACGCACAGCTCGGGCTCTTCCCCGGCAATGAGGTCTTCGCGAAACCCGCCCACCGCCTGCAACGGCGCCAGGCGCATCATGGCAATGCCGCCGCAGGCCTTGGCGTCGCCTACCGGCGTGTTCCACTCGATGTCGCACAAACGGTTGAACACCGAGCGCTCGGGATGGCGCTCGCGCAAGCGGCCGGCGACGACGGCGTAACCCCGGTGCTCGTCCAAAAACGCCTGCGCCGCCGCCAGCCAGCCATCGACCAGCTCGCAATCACCGTCGATGAATTGCACATATTCAGCGCCAGGCAATCGCCTGACCAACTCCTGCCAGCCGGCATTGCGCGCCCGCGCAGCGGTAAACGGCACCGTCATGTCCAGCGGCACGAGCGCCGCACCCATGTCTTGCGCCATGGCTGAAGAACCATCGGTCGACCCCGAGTCGACGTAGACCACCGTGCAGCCAGTGCTCAATGCCGACTGCAGGCACACACGCAGGCGCTCGCCTTCGTTGCGACCGATGACGACCAGACCCTGGGTTGCAGGCGCACTGTTGATCATTGTTTTCTTGGCAAAATTTTTGCTGGAATGCCGACTGCAGTGGCACCCGCTGGCACGTCGGTCACCACGACCGCATTGGCACCGATCACGGCATGCGTGCCGACCGTGATGCCACCGAGCAATTTGGCGCCTGCGCCCACATCTACGTGGTCACCCAGCGCAGGCGCCTTACGGTCTCCACGTGTGCCCAGCGTCACCTGCTGGAAAATAAGGCAATTAACGCCAATACGTGCGCGCGGGTGAATCACCACGCCATTGGGATGCGGCAGCAGCAAACCACCGCCAATCTGGGTATTGAGTTGAATATCTGCGCCACTCACAGCACTCCAGAAACGGTGGCGCAGCACAGCCAGGCGCCGCAAGACCTGCCGTGACCACCAACCTCCCGACATCGCGTGCCGCTGGTAGTCGCGCAGGCTGGCCAGCAAGCGCTTGCCCGGGTTCCATTCGCCGGGGCGCAAGACTTCGCGCGACCAGTCGGGTTGCAAATCGCCAACGCTTTGATTCATTTGTACTTTCCGCAAAATTTCAGCGGCATAGATGCTTGGCACCATGTTTTGGTCAGAGGTACCAATTGCGCTGCAAGACAAGATCATCGCGTAGGTTTTATGCCCCAGTGGGTCAATGCGCACATGTGGCGCACCGCCGCGCCGTGCTTGAGCCGATCGCGTACTGCGGCCCAGCCCCGACCCTTGAGCACGTCCTTGGTCGCCGTGATGGCATCGGCCACATGCGTCAACGCCAAATGCTGCCAAAGCCCCACCAGACCATGGTGCTTGCGCACATAGAGCAGTTCACTCTCCACCTGCAGCTCAGAAATTTGCCGGCCCGACTGGGTGATTTTCGCCACGGTCTTGGCGCTCTCCCCGCCCAGGTGCACAGCCGAAGTCGCGCCCGTGTAGAGCACCTTCCAGCCGGCGGCTCGTATGCGTTTGCACAAATCCACTTCCTCAAAGTAAAGAAAATAACGTGGATCAAACAAGCCAATCTGGTCAATCACCTTCTTGCGGATCAGCAAAAAGCAACCGGGAACCCAATCGCACTCGCGCTCGCCCTGGTGATCCCAACTGTAATCGTCAACCATTTGCACCCCGGTGAACCAGCGAGACAAGCCCGTGCGCTGCAGAAACATATTCCACGGCGTAGGAAAGTAACGGCAACTGGGCTGCAACTGCCCATCTTCGGTCGTCAGCCGCACACCGACGGCCCCCACGTCCGGCCTGCGTTGCAGGCAGTCGATGGCGACCTGAAGTGCACTGGGAGCCACAAAGGCGTCGGTGTTGAGCAGTAGCGCATATTCGCCCGTCAGGTGCTCGACCATCTGGTTGTTGGCGCGGCCAAAACCCACGTTTTTCTCGTTGACCTGCACAAAGGCGTTCGGGTGATCACGGTGCAGCACTTGCACCGAATCGTCACGCGAAGCGTTGTCCACCACCCAATAGCGTAGCGACATGTCTTGCGCCGCCGCATCGCAGGCATCAAACATGCGCTGCAGCAAATGGGCCGTGTTGTAGTTGACGACGATGACATCAAGCATGCGACGTCTCCGCTGCAGCATCGGCATGGCCAGCCGAGTCTTCGCCCGCTGGCGCTTCCTCAAACGCCAGACCATCGCGCAAACGGTAAATCTTGTTGCAGCGCGCCAGTGTAGACACCCGGTGGGCAATCATCAAAATGATGAGGTTGGGGTTGAGCCGGTAGATTGCATCCATCACCTTGGCCTCAGTCTCGCTGTCAAGCGCGCTGGTCGCTTCATCAAGCACCAGCACGTCGGCTTTTTTGTACAAAGCGCGCGCAATGCCGATGCGCTGGCGCTGTCCGCCCGACAGCTGCACGCCGCGCTCGCCCACGCTGGTCTGCAACCCTTGGGGCAGCTGGCGAATGTAGTCGTCCAGTTGCGCGGCCTCCAGCGCGCGCATCAAACGCTCTTGATCAACGTCCGCGGCACGCACGCCCAGTGCAACGTTTTCAGCGATGGTTTTGTCACAAAGAAAAATAGCTTGCGGCACATGCGCAATACGCCGGTGCCACTGGGGCAGACTGGCTTCGGACAACGCCTCGCCGTTGACGACCACCTTGCCCGCCGTAGGCAGGAGCAAGCCCATACAGATATCAAGCAGCGTACTTTTGCCCCCGCCCGTCACGCCAACAAACCCTACCCGCTCACCGGCATGAATGCTCAGATTCACCCCCTTCAAAACAAGCTTCTTGCCCGCCCCATAAGTGAACTGCACATCCTGCAGCGCAATTGACCTCACCGCAGCTCCGCTCACACCTCCCGCAGTCAACTCACGACGGTCGGGAGGTTCAGGCAAATTCAGTAATTCCAGCGTTTCCTGGACAGTGGCAAGCGTCCCGCGATAGCTGGCGTAACCGCTGTAGATCGTCTGCACGTAGGGCAGCAAACGCTGCCCTCCCAACCCCAGCGCCCCCAGCACAGGCAGCGCCTCGACCATGTCCCCCGGCACCCGCACCAGCCAATTGGCCAGACCAATGATCAAAATAATGGCGACGCTCTCCACCACATACTTTGGTGCTCCACCCAGCGTAACATTTTGCGACTGCGCTGTACGCATCGCACGGTCAACACGCGAGAACTGCGTCACGTACATGTCTTGGTTGTGCTCCAACGTGATGTCGCGAATCGCGCCAATACCCTCTTGCAGATGCTGGAACCGCACGATGCCGGCTCGCGCGATCGTCTGACTGTTGGCCTTGAGACGCCGCTTGGCCCACAGGCTGATGGCCACATACAAGCCACCAATCACGACACCGGCAACCGTCGCCACAGCAGCATCCACCCAAAGCATTGCGGCCAAAATGGAACAAGCCATCACCGCAGCGACCACCAGCATCATCAAGGGAGCCAGTGCTCCCATGGTCAGATGGGCCACCTTTTCAACTGCCGACAAGGTTTGCGCGCTGTTACGCCCAAGATGGTACGCATAGGGTTGACGCAACACCTTGCTGAACACTTGTGCCCCGAGATCTGCACCTATAGCAAACGTCAGCTTGTTCGAGCTCCAGGTCAACACCAAACGCAGCGCACCCGAACCAAAGGCAATCACAGCGAACAGCACCGACGCAGCCAAAAGTCGCGTCCCACCGATCCATCCAGCTACGGTATCGAGAGCATTCGCCAACCAGGAGGCCTTCTCGACGAACTCGGGGCTAGCCAACAAGCCAAGAAACGGCACGATGGCCCCCAAAGTAAAGACCTCGGCGAGCGCCCCTGCCACCATGAGAACGGCAACCATCAACAACTGCCAACGCCTCTTCGCGCTGACATGACGCAGAATTGCTCTAACGAAATGAGCCATGCTGAAAAACAGGAAAACTCGTATCTTAGAATGAAATCCAAGTCGCGTCGTCACTCACAGCACGAAAGCTATCCTGCAACAAAGAAACAATTGTTTGCAACAAACACTGCACCATCCTCACCGCACCAACAGACAAGACAATTGTTCACGATGCACTTGACAAATAAAAAACCACAAACAGCCTGTTGATGGATAAAAAATGATTAATTTTTAAAAATAACACAACCCCCAGGATTCATCACACCGATCGGACAGCAATCCGCCAACATAATCCGACATTCAAAAATACAAACAAATAAAATTCACACATTAATCGAAATACTGACCATCCAATCAACTCAGGAACGATCATGAACACAAACATTTACGTCACGCAACCATTTCTTCCTGCACTGGAGGAATTCACTCCATATCTCAAACAAATATGGGACAACAAAATATTAACGAATGGCGGACCATATCATCAAGAGCTCGAACAAGCCCTTTGCGAATACCTCGGTGTAAAACATATTGCCCTGTTCACAAATGGTACGTTGGCACTGATCACCGCCTTGCAAGCCTTGCGCGTTACTGGAGAGGTCATAACCACTCCCTACTCTTTCGTCGCTACCTCTCATTCCCTACTTTGGCACAACTGCAAGCCAGTCTTCGTCGACATAGAACCAAACACACTCAACATTGACCCGAAGAAGATCGAGGCAGCCATTACACCGCAAACAACTGCAATCCTTCCAGTCCACTGCTATGGAAATCCTTGCAATATAGCAGAAATTGAAAAAATCTCAGAAAACTACAATTTGCGCGTCATCTATGATGCCGCACATGCATTTGGCGTCAAAGATGCCGGCGGCAGCATACTGAGACATGGAGATCTATCCGTACTAAGCTTCCACGCCACAAAAGTATTCAATACTTTTGAGGGAGGTGCTATTGTCTGCCCTGATGCAAAAACAAAACAACGCATCGATCATCTTAAGAACTTCGGGTTTGTAGATGAAACAACCGTCGTCGCCCCTGGAATCAATGCAAAAATGAGTGAAATCAACGCTGCGTTTGGATTGATCCAGATAAAGCATATGCAAGAGATACTACAGAAGCGAGCGCAGATAGCAAACACCTACAAAGAGCAACTCAAAGATATCACTGGGATAGGATTAATAGACAACCAAGCGGGAATAACATCCAATCACGCGTATTTTCCAATAATGATCAATTCGGAATTCCAGATTAATCGAGACACTCTCTATGAAAACCTAAAAAACAAAGACATCTACGCCAGAAGATATTTTTACCCTCTGATATCAGACTTCCCAATGTATCGCAGTCTTCCGTCAGCAGCCAGAAACACATTACCAGTAGCAGTCAGCGCAGCAGATCGCGTTCTTTGCCTCCCAATTTATCCAGTTCTAACCCAACAAGAACAAGAACGCATCATTGACGCACTTCGAACGGCTGGGAGTTGAAATATGGCATTCCTAAGTCGTGAGGCGATTGAATCCATCGGGCTATCACACGTTGGAAACAACGTCCTCATATCCGACAAAGCAAGTATCTACAACCCTTCAAACATCAAAATAGGTAGCAACGTTAGAATAGATGATTTCTGTGTTTTATCCGCTGGGTTCGGAGGAATTCATCTACACGACTATATACATATCGCTGTATTTTCCTCACTCATCGGTCGTGGCACGATCACCCTGCACAACTATACAAACATCTCATCGCGCGTCGCCATATATTCCAGCAGCGATGACTATACTGGCCAACACATGACCAACCCAATGGTGCCAGAAAGATATACTGGAGTGCATCACGCTGACGTCGAGTTACATAAACATGTCATTGTCGGAAGTGGTAGTGTTATATTGCCGGGAGTTCGCATACTCCAAGGAGCCGCGATAGGAGCACTAAGCCTAGTTAATAAAAATTGCGAAGAATTCGGCATCTACGCAGGTAGTCCAGCAAAAAAAATAGCTATGCGAAAAAAAGATATTCTCGATCTAGAAAAACGCCTCCTGACCGACACAAACACCGCTCACAGATAATAAATGTCAAAAAAATTCCTGATCGTTACGCCCGAATACAATGAAAACAGCGGAGGAACCATCGCCCTTCACAAACTCTGCCACCTTTTGAACAACATAGGGCACGAGGCATATCTTCATCCTCATACAGTATGCAGGGTAAGTGGCCCAGGCGGCAGAATCCGGAATATATGGTCTGGGTTGACAGATGATATCGAATTATTGAAATTCAGATTTGGCAAATCCTTCAAAACGAATCCAACGTTCAACACCCCCATTTTGCGTAATTTTGACAAGAAAAGAACAGATGAATGGATCGTCGTATATGCCGACGTTATCACCGGCAACCCATTTAGAGCGAAAAATATTGTTCGCTGGTTTCTTCATCAACCCGGTTATTTTTCAAAAATCGTCTGCTATGGACGGGGGGAGCTATACTACAAATATTCTAGTAATATCAAAGACTTCTTCATAGACGGGTCGAAAACGTCACAAAATCTCCTGGAGATATGGCACTATTTAACAGAGTACTACAACTCGAAAGATGCAGCATACCAACGAGAAGGAGTTGCATATTGCGTACGAAAAGGTCGCAACAAACCCCGAGGGGACTTGCCGGAAGACGCGATCAACATTGACGGACTTAGTCACCAACAGATATCAGATATATTTAAAAAAATTCAGACATTCATCTCTTACGACGATTACACCGCATATTCAAAATTTGCTTTGATGTGCGGATGCGACTCCGTTGTAATCCCGTCGCAGGGAATCACCGAAGACACATGGTACCCCGACATTTCAGACCGCTATGGTATAGCTTACGGATGGGAGCGATTGGATTGGGCAAGAGAGACGGCTCCATTACAACTAAAGAAGATAGAGCAACTTATGAACACATCCCAAGATGCCGCCGGAATATTCGCCCAAGAAGCCAATGAATTCTTTTCAACCCCCCGCGATATGGGTTATATATCGCAATTAAAACAAAATACACAAAGGCATACTCACAATAAGATATAAATATATTTTTGCCTGCCATCCATTCTGCATTAGCCATGCCTGAACAAATTCGCGCGCTTATCGTCGTTCTCGGTCTAACTATCCCAACGTGGATACTTCTGCGTCCAGAACTCATTCGCAACACATCCGAGTCGAAAACACGACAATGGCGCAATTTATGGTTCGCGTGTACCATAATCGCATTTATTTCGGGAAATTTTTGGATATACGCGATTATATCCAGCACACTGATAGTGTCTCAGAAACCACGTCCTGCAGATGCGTTGGCAATTTATTGCCTGCTTCTATTTGTGGTTCCCGCAGCGAACATCAACATCCCGGGATTTGGGCTGATCAACTACTTCTTCACCTTGAATTCACCAAGATTACTGGCAATTGTGGTGCTTTTACCCGCCGCAATAAAACTATCCCGTTCATCTCAACGAACGCGCCTTGGTAGTGTGACAGCAGATCAGCTTTTTCTAGGATATTTGTTGCTAACCGGCGCATTGCAGCTACGTGAAGACAACATCACAAGCACTCTTCGGGGGTGCTTTTATATCTTCATTGATAGCTTCCTTCCGTACTATGTCGCCAGCCGTGGGCTTCAAGATATATCAGATTTCAAACGTGTACTATCGTCTTACACAGCAGCAGCTGCGTTAATTGGAGTATTAGCTATATTTGAAACCGTAAAATATTGGCATCTTTATAACCCCATGGTAAATTCCTTAGGATTACACTGGGGATATGGTGGATATCTTGGGCGCGAATCACTTTTAAGAGCAACAGCGAGCGTAGGCCAGCCAATCGTCCTCGGTTATGCAACTGCCATCGGACTAGGTTTGTTGCCATTCGTTCATCAATGGAAAAAGTTATCAGCACGCAATGTGATGCCAGCGTTATTAATTTTTGGCGGTATGGTAGCCAGCATCTCCAGGGGGCCTTGGGTTGGTGCACTGATAATAGCTTTGGTGTTTATTTTTACAGGGCGCCATGGCTTTCGTAACGTCATAAAGGCTGGTTTCCTAGGCGTTATCGGATTATCCTTACTTGCAGTTTTTGGCTGGGGACAAAAAATAATTTCCTTCCTGCCATTTATTGGTACTGTTGGAGAGGAAAATACGACCTATCGGCAGGACTTGATGACCAACGCACTGATAGTCATTAAAAGAAACTTATGGTTCGGATCTATTGATCACAGCAAGACGCCAGAAATGCTCAGAATGATTCAAGGCGAAGGAATTATTGATGTCGTAAACACATACCTAGGCGTCGCTTTAGATTATGGGTTGGTCGGATTCGTTTTATTTTCTGGTTTTTTTGTAATAATCATTATTCAACTCTTTAAAACTTATCCACGCATCTCGCACGACGATGAATTGCGAATCTTGGGACGTTGTCTGCTGGCCACCCTGGTTGGAGTTGCGGCAATAATATCCAGTGTAGCCAGTATTACCGTCGTCGGAAATTTGTATTGGTTAGTTTCAGGATTCTCTGTAGCCTGGCTGATCATGATAAACAAAAACGTGCGCAAGAAGCGTACTGCGGCACAAGTCAAAGAACAATATGGTTCGGCAATACACCAAACGCCATCCACTCACTACCCAACCAGATGATTTGCCATTGATTTCTTAGACCGTGTTAGCCATCTCAGATTTTCCTGAGGTAAGGTTGGATAGGATGACACAAGCCACGCTAAAATCGAAAATAAATATCATGCCAAACCAGGTATAATTAATATCGAATGAATATTTCAAAACCGAGGCACTCATTATGATTAAAGTTTTCAGATATGCGATCGCAACTATCAGTCTGGTGCTTTCTACATTAGCTCCACATTTCAACACCTATGCAGGTCAATCCTGGACGGTGGAAATCGATGAAAGTACTGGACTGCCTTTGGTTGGTCTTGCCGGTCAGGATGCGACCAAATCAACTTGGGCATTCTGGGGCGCTCAATGGAAGTGGGCGAGCGCCCACACCCAAATGACAGCGACCCAGCAGGGTTATCAGTTTACTGGGAAGGTCAACAATTTGGCGTTGCACTGGAGTGGTAACGTCGTGCGCCCGGATGATCGCACGCTAACTTACGATTTTCGCATCGCCGCTGACAAAACACAGCACGATGCAATTGGTGGTGGCGTGATTTTTAAGTTTGACCTCAAGACTTTTGCTGAGAGCATGGGCAAGCCAGTACTGCTGCCTGGTAACACCGGATGGGAATGGGGGCGTGCTGATGGGCCACGGTTTACCATGCGCTTTTCGCCTGCGTTACCTGGCATTTTTTTCGAACGCGGTAATCCGGCTGAAGTACGTGCGTACTTCTTTAACAAAAATATTGCTGCGGGTGAGCAGCACTACACCGTGACATTGCAGTGGTCTGGAAATGCCAAATGGCGACCCACAGTGAATGAGCGCCTAGGCGGCGGGCCGCTTACGACCTGGCCAAAGGACGTGATTGATGCGAGCAATGCCCCACAGAACTTATTGGGCAACATGAACAGAGATATTAGTTTAGCAAACCTATCCGATCACAGCAACACTGCGCGCTATTGGGGTACCAATATTACCGCTTCAGCACTTTTCACAACGCCTCGTGACGTAGTGCAACAGCAGGCTAAGCGAATGGCAGCGCTGGGCTACAATTTAGTGCGCATTCACCACCATGATTCAGCCTGGGTCAACCCGAATATTTTTGGCGATCGAAAAACGGTCACAGATACCCAAACACTCAGTGCAGACTCACTTGATAAACTTGATTGGTGGATAAAATCTTTAAAGGATGAAGGCATCTCCGTCTGGCTGGATCTGCACGTCGGCCGCCCCGTATTCCAAGATGATGGTATTTACGGATTCAACGAGCTAGCAAAAGGAAAAGACAAGGCAGAAGTCAAGGGATTTAACTACGTAAATATCACCATTCAACAAGCGATGCGCCGATTCAACGAACAATACGTGACGCATCGCAATAGATACACCAATATTGCATACAAGGACGAGCCAGCCATTATAGGGATATTAATCACCAATGAAAACGACATAACACATCACTTTGGCAATGCCATGCTAAACGACAAGGGAGTGCCGCTGCACAATAAACTTTACATGAATGCAGCAAACAGTTTTTCCCAACAACAAAAGTTACCAGAGCAAAAGACTTGGCGAAGCTGGGAGCCGGGGCCCAGCAAGATTTTTTTGAATGATCTAGAACACCGATTTGATGTAGATATTATTAATCATCTGCACAATCTCGGTGTAAAGCAACCTCTGGCGACAACAAACACATGGGGAAATAACCCACTTTTTTCATTACCAGCGTTGACTACCGGTGACATCATTGACGCGCACGCTTACGGCACACCTGGTCAACTAGAGAAAAGTCCCATCTGGTCAGACCACTTGGGTCATTGGATTGCTGCGGCGCAAGTAGTCGGCATGCCTCTAACGGCGACTGAATGGAATGCCGGCTCTTTTCCCGCGTACGACCGCCACACCCTGCCCTTAATGATTGCGGCAATGGCGTCGCACCAGGGCTGGCGCGCACTGATGCATTACGCGTACAGCCAGGAGGCGCCGCGTAATCAAGGCACTCCTTCCAATTGGCATTCATACAACGACCCATCGCTGCTACCCATGCTCAGCGCCGCAGGGTTGATGTACCGCCGCGGCGACGTGCGCGAAGCGACGACCACCTATGTGTATGACCCTGGCGCGGAAGCTTTTTTTGGCAAAGACACTTCTGCCGGCAACTCACCAGCGCTGCGCACGGCGGCCGAGCAAGGCAAGCTGCTCATCGCCATGCCACAGACGCCCGAGCTGCCCTGGCTCAAGAGGCGCAATCCACCTGCAGATGCCATCATCATCAAAGATCCCACGCGCTCGTTGCTGCCTGAGGGTGCTGACGAGGCAACGAGCGATACCAGCGAGCTGACGCACAATTGGACTAAGGGGACTTACACCATCAACACCGCGCGCACCCAGGCAGCGATGGGCTGGATTGGCGGCAGTCAGATTACGCTGCCCGCATTGCAGTTGGATTTGAAAACGCGCAACGCCGCGGTGGCCTTGCAAAGCCTGAATGACGATGCCCTGGGTTCATCCAAAGACTTGATGCTCTCCATTGGCACGCGCTCCCAACCGCAACCCAATAGCCGCAAGACACCCTTTATTGTCGAGCCGCTGGCGGGCCGCATGGAAGTCAAGGCGCCCGCAGGTCTCACGCTCTACCGCAACGGCCCGTTCAACCAATGGTTGGAATACCCTGCGCAGTACAAAAATGGCCGCTATCTGATTGAGCTCGATGGGACGCTGCCAATTCAGTGGATGGCATTACGCCAGAGCAAACCCGCTTGATTGGGAGCGGCGGTCTCATGCCCGTCTCAGATGTGATACCCAGCAACCAGCGTTACACTTCTAAGTTTTAGATCGATTTCCAAAACGTCGTTCAGTCCAAATAAAGCTTGGCGCAAAATATTTTTATGGATATGAAAATAACTGTCGTTTGCTCTGGCATCAAATCGCCTCATGTAGGTTGGTCGGCAATTGATGAATTGGCATACCTGCTGGTGCACTACTTCGATGCTCAACTACTCAGTCCTGCCACGTTGACCAAATCGGCATTACACAGATTGACGGGACGCGGGTATCCGCGATATGCCAAACAGAACTGCGCCGAAGGCGATGTTTTGATGGTTGTCGCACACGGCCCGGCGGATTTGGCCATGCTTTCCGCTATACCCGACGTGCGCAAGAAATTCAGAAAAATCTATGCTTTCGTGACAGATTCTTATTTTCACGCCGGATTTCCATCAGAAACTGCATTATTCGACGCTATCACGGTCACAGCACATGAGGATCAAACCTTTCCTGCGCACCAATTCGGAATCGAAGTCTCGCAGCTCTACCAAGGAACAGATGCCCTACGCTGGGCACCTCACAGGGATTTAACCCGAGACATCGATGTAATTTCCTACGGCCGAACGCCGCCCAGCTACCACACCAGTTTGATCCAGCATCTACATGTGGCCGAATCGCCTTATCTCTATCTACACTCACCACTTGGACACATAACCGGCCCGGATGTCCAGCTGGAACGTGGCATGCTCTTCAAGCTATTGCATCGCTCACGTATTTCACTTGCCTTTCACCTGTTTGTAGAGCCGCAGGGTGACCGCCCTCGCTCCATGATGATCACCAGTCGCTGGCTCGAATCATTGTTGGCCGGATGTATCGTTGCAGGCAAGCGCCCCATCTCTCGCATGGCCGACGAAATGCTGTTTTGGGATAACGCGACGGTTGAGTTGGCTGACGAGCCAGAAAAGGCATATGAAGAAATATTGGACTTGCTACATCGCAACGATGATTTGCATGGGCAGCGCCGCCAAAATATTCGACACATCATTGAACATCACGACTGGCGTTATCGGATTAAAACCATGTGTGAGCGGTTCGACTGGCCCACACCACTGGCGCTGACAGCTGATATTGAGCAGTTGCAACTACTTGCACGCTCTTTTAAATAATGCATCCACGAAAAAATTGCAGAGCAATGTGCTTCGCACTTTAAAACAACAGGTCGTTCAGCCCATGGTTGGAGCACCCAATGCAGCACCCAAACAGGTCCTATTGGGTTGCGCTTGGTGCGCGTTACGATTCAGCAGCTGGCGTTACGTCGAGGCAAACCGCCACTAACACCATCAACCCCTCCCCTGCACCACCACAGCGCAGCACCAAACCAGCAGTGCTCAGTAATACCCTCGCCGCACCTCCGCCTCGGCCTTGTTGAGCACTACGCCCAGCAGCCGGTCGGCGGGGATGTGGCGCATGCTCTCCTCGATCTCGGACTTGGTGCTGTTGCCATTGCCTATGACCATGAGCACGGCATCGATGCGCGGCAGCACGGACATGACGTCGTCGCCGGCCATCATGGGCGGCAGGTCGAAGATGACGGTGCGGTCGTCGTAGCGGTCGCGTAGATCCTCGATCAGCGCGCCGACGCTTTGCGACGACAACACCTCGGCCGCCTTGGGCACGGGGCGGTTGGTGGGCACGACGACCAGGCGCGGCAGGCCGGGATTCACCATGGCTTCATGCAGTTGCGCCTGGCCTGCCAGCACTTCGTTGAGCGACGGGTTGCGGCTCAGCCCCAAGTAGCTGGCAACGCGCGGGCGGCGCAGGTCGAAGTCGACCAGCATGGCGGTGCGCTGCGAGTGGTGGGCAATGCTCATCGCCAGGTTGATCGAGACGACGGTCTTGCCCGACTCCAGCGTGGGCGAGGTGATGGCCAGCGTGCGCCAGCCTTTTTCGTCCATTTTCTGCAGCACCTGGGTGCGCAGCACGTCAAACGCCCAGTTGTGCTGGCTGGCCTTGTTGTAGGCGACGATGCGGTGCTCTTCCAGGTGCGCCGGATCCAGCGGCACGACTTCGGTGTGCACGTAGCTCACGTCCATGGCCTGGACGTGAGGGCGCGGCGGCGGCGGCGCAGTGTGGGGGGTGCCGCGCGCTGCGGGCTCTGCGAAGGGTGCAGAGGCAGGCGCCTGGGCGCGGGCTTTGTCGATGGCTTGTTTGATGCGTTCCATGGAGCGACCCGGGTATTCAGGACAGGCGCAGCAGCAGCTTGAACACCAGGGTGTCCAAGGGCATGAAGAAGAAGTGAATGGCCAGCAGGGCCGCGACCAGCGCCACGACGGCGCCGATGATCAGGCGCTTCCAGTGGCGGCGCTGGCGCTGGTTTTCCTCGGCGATGGTGATGTAGGGGATGAGCACCAGGGGGCGTTTGCCGGTGATGGCGGTGACGGCCTCGGCGCCGCGCACGGTGCCGTGCAGCATTTCCAGCAACATGGTCAGGCCGCCCGCGGCGACGCCGGCGAGCACCAGGCCCAGGGCAATCATTTTCTTGCGGTTGGGCTTGATGGGGCGATCGGGTGCCAGCGGAGGCTCCAGCAGCGAGAAGCGCTCGGCGCGCTGCTCGTCTTCCAGGTTCTCGGACAGTTGGGCGCTCATCTGCTTGGCGCGGATTTCCTCGTACTTGCGCTGTGCGCCTTCGCGGTCGCGCAGCAGCGCGGCCAGGCCGCGCTCGACCTGGGGCGCCTTGACGAGTTGCGCCTCGGCGTCGGCCAGGCGGGCCCGCAACTCGCCTTGCTGGGCGCGCATCAGTTGCATGCGCGACTGGGCCGACACGCGGCGCGCCTCGATCTTGGAGACGACCATTTGCGCAGCGGCCACGGTGGGTGACGCCGACAGCGGCGAGCCGTCTGCCAGCACGCTGGGGCGGGGCAGTTTGGCGGTCTCAGCAATCGATTTTTCCAGCGCCTCGATGCGGCGCTTGGTCGCTCGCACGTCGGGGTGGCTGTCGGTGTAGGTGTTGGCCATGCGCGCCAGCTCCGAGCGGGCCTTTTGCAGCTCGGCCTCGTCGGCGTTCAGGCCGGCAATGGGCGATCCCGAGGCGTTGGCCGCGGCGTTGGCCACGGCGGCCTTGGCACCGGCCAGCTCGATGTCCAGGCTGCGCACCTCTTCCTCGGCCGAGCGGTATTCGCGCTCGGCGTCGCGCATTTCGGTCTCCATGCGCTGGATGGCGTTCATGCTCAGCGCGATGTTCTCGGGCAACACCGTGTTGTTCTGCTGCTTGTAGGTGGCGATCTGGCCCTCCAGCTGGTCAAGCTGGGTCTTCAGGCGGTTGGCCTCCTGCGTCAGGAACTCGGTGGTCTGCGTGGCGCGCTCGGTGCGCACCTTGACGTTCTCGTTCAAAAACAGCGTGACCAGTTCATTGGCCACGCGCTGGGCGATCTGCGGCTGGCGATCCTCGAACGACACCTTGAACGCGATGGTGGCCGAGCCTTTGCCCTGGCGCACGTTGGCGTTGATCAGTTGCACGGTGATGAGCTGGCGCATCTCGTCGACCTGCTCGGACGGCGTGAACGTGATGCTGCGATCCTTGAACAGGTCGTATTTGCCGATGATGCGCAGCAGGTTGTCGCGCGTCATCACACGTTGCTTGATGACCTCGATGCGCTCGTCGGCATAGCTGGTCACGCTGGCCTGCACCAGATCGGTAGGGATCTGCTGCGACTCGATCATGATGGTGCCGGTGGACTGGTAGACCGGCGGCATCAGCATGGCCACGGCAATCGCCACCGCTGCCACACCGATGAAGGTGACGGCGATCAGGAGCGCACGGCGCTTGAGGATGGAGAGATAGTCACGCAGCGTGAGCTGGTAGTCTTCGTCTTGGGACATGCGTTGACGGCAGGAAGTGAGATCCGGTGTGTCGGATGGCGCGGCGGCGCACAGGGACGTCGCCGCCAAATCTAAGGCGTCCCGGCGCTGCCGGGAACCTGTGAGTATGCCCGCAGTGCCAGGCCGGTTTTGCGTAACGGTGCTGACGAGGCTGTGAACAAATCATTCATGCGTGCACTGGGCGGCTGCGGCACTGGTTTTGTCCCCTTTGCTCCGCATGGCACGCGAGTGACGCCGCACGGTACAGACGACATAAAGCGGATGTTCATCAGAGT
>PGEI01000002.1 GCA_002894305.1 Comamonadaceae bacterium CD01 | reverse complement strand
CAGCAGCTGGCGCCGGTGCAGGACGGCCACGCCACCGACAGCAGCACCAGCACCCGGACGGCCGCAGCTGGCGCAGGACGCGGCCAGGTCAGCAGGGCAAGGGCAAGGCCAGCCGCAACGCCTGGCGCGCAGCGCACAGCACGGCCCGGCGGCATGCGGGGCGCCAAGGGGGAACCCCTCACGCGCTCATGCCTGCAAAGGTGCGCCGACGTGCGCAGGGCGGCGCGGCAGACAGAACGACACCAGGCAAGGCGTCAGGCCAGCCAGCAGGGACAAAAAAAGGGCAACCAACCACAGGCAAACACTGGAGAAGCACCCTCTTTTTATGAATATGAATATGAATATTTCATATCTTGATATTTATATGTATGTGTCCCCGCTGTGTCCCCGTTTTGTCCCCGCTTTGTCCCCGGTGCCCATCGGCCGCAAACCCGCATGAATCCTAGGTTTTGCTTTTTGTCCCCGCTGTCCCCGCGTTTTTTCACTTTCCGGCCGGTAGCGTTTTGCATTCGGGCATCAAAAAACCGCCCTGCCAGCATGCGGCGGGGCGGCTGTGGGGGGCTGTATTGGTGGCCGGCGCCAGGTGTTCAGGCCACCCGCTGGGGAAACAGCACCACGCTACCGGCCTTGCGGGCGTCCAAGTAATCCGCCCACCACTGCATCAGCCTGGCGCGCTCCTCCATGTAGGTGCTGCGGTGGTAGGCGGCTCGTACCTGGTTGCGCTCCATATGGGCTAGCTGGCGCTCGATCACGTCAGGGTTCCAACCGCATTCATTCGCCACCGTAGAGAACAGCGCCCGGAAACCGTGCGCCGTGGCGCTGTACTTGTAGCCCATGCGGGCCAGCGCTGAATTGAAGGTGTTTTCACTCAATGGCTTGCTGGGATAGGTGGGACTGGGGAACACCAGCTCGCGATGCCCGCTCAGGGGCTGCATGGTCTCCAGTACCTCCCGTGCCTGGCGCGACAGCGGCACGCGGTGTTCGGTGCGCATCTTCATTCGCTCGGCAGGGATCACCCACAGCCCGGCCGCCGTGTCGAACTCTGCCCAGCGGGCGCCGCGCACCTCGCCCGGCCTGGCGGCGGTCAGTATGAGCATGTGCAAGGCCTGCACCGTGTGCGGGTCGCCCTCGTAGGCGCCCAACTTCACCAGGAAGGCGGGCAGCTCGGCAGGCGCCAGGGCGGCGCGGTGCTGCACCTCGCGGGGCTTGAGGATTTCAGCGGGCACCAGGTCAAGCATGGGATTGGCTTCGATGCGCTCGTGCGTGACGGCCCAACGGTAGATTGCCTTCACCCGCTGCAACACGCGGCCCGCCTGGTCGCCAGCGCCCCGGGCCTCTATCTTCTTCACGGCGGCCATGACCTCGCTTGGTTTGATGCCGGCCATGGATCGCGCGCCCAGGACGGGGAAAACGTCGGCCTTCAGGGATGCAAGGATGCGGGCTGCGGTTACGGGATCCCAGCGGCTTGACTGGTGCTTCATCCAATCGCCGGCCACAGCCTGCAAGGTGTTGGCCGATTCATGGGCAACCCTGGCCTTGTCGGCCTTGCGTTGCTGGCCGGGATCGTCGCCGGCCTGTAGCGCCTCGCGGGCCGCAGTGGCAAGGGCGCGGGCATCCTTGAGCCCAACGGCCGGATATACCCCGAAGGCCAAGCGCTTTTCCTTGCCTCCATGCCGGTACTTCATGCGCCAGTACCGGCCGCCCGCCTTGGTCATCTCCAGATAGAGCCCCCCGCCGTCGAAGTACTTGCCGGGTTTTGTCAGGGTGCGCAGCTTGGCGTCGGTCAACTTCATGGGGGGTATCCTCGACAGTTTGGGGGCACATTTGGGGGCACATTTTGCCTTTCCGCAATCAACACCTAGTATTCATGCGGGTTTCAAGGCTTAGTTTGGTTACTGTCGGAGACCAGACAAAAGCCGCAGGTCGCAAGACGCTGCGGCTTTTTTGGGCCTGATCTGCCCCGCCTGCTTACCGCAGGCCACGGCGCATCAGCCGGCGGTGGCGCCCGACTCCTTGACCACCTTGCTCCACTTGATGTTCTCGGTGCGGATGAACTCCGTGAAATGCGCGGGGGTTTCGCTCACCGGCTCGCCGCCCTGCTCCTCGATCTTGGCCTTGACCGCGTCTTCGCCCAGCACTTTCTGCAGCGCGCTGCTGAGCCTGTCCACCACGGGCTGGGGCGTGCCGGCCACGGTGAACAGGCCGAACCAGGAGGTGGCCTCGTAGCCGGGTACGCCGGCCTCGGCAATCGTCGGCACGTCGGGCAGCTCGGGCGAGCGCTTGGCCGTCGTGACCGCGATGGGGCGCAGCTTGCCCGAGCGCACGTGCTGGATGGCCGAGGGCATGTTGTCGAACATGATGCCGATCTGGTTGCCCAGCAAGTCGGTGACGGCCGGGGCGCTGCCCTTGTAGGGCACGTGCACCATGTCCACGCCGGCCATGGTTTTGAACAGCTCGCCCGACAGATGGATGGAGCTGCCGCTGCCCGAGGAGCCGAAGTCCACCTGACCCGGGTGCTCCTTGGCGTAGGCGATCAGCTCCTTGACGGTCTTGTACGGCCGCTGCGGGTTGGCCACCAGCAGGTTGGGCACGTTGGCCACGCGCGACAGCGGAGCGAAGTCCTTGATCGGATCGAACGACAGTTTCTTGTACAGCGCCTGGTTGATTGCGTGCGTGCCGACGGTGCCCATGAGTAGCGTGTAGCCGTCTGCCGGCGCCTTGGCCACCAGCGCGGCGCCGATGTTGCCGCCCGCGCCGGCGCGGTTGTCGACCAGCACGGGCTGGCCCAGCTCGTTGGACAGCGCCTGGCCGACGACGCGCGCCAGGATGTCGGTGGTGCCGCCCGGGGCGAACGGCACGACGATGGTGATGGGCTTGGCCGGATAGCTTTTCTGCGCCAGCGCGCCCAGCGGCAGGGTGGCTGCGGCGGTGGCGGCCAGGCAGGCCAGGACGGTGCGGCGGGCCAGGAAGCGGGAGTCGTGCGGGAAGGTCATGGTGTGGTTGTGTCCGCCCGGCAAGGTCGCCAGGCATCAAGAAAGAATGAAGAACGAAAAAAGACGGTGGCTACACGCCGGCGACGCCAACGGTCATGCCGCCGCAGACGTAGAGCACCTGGCCGGTGACGAAGCCGCTGCGCGCGTCCAGCAGGTAGGACACGGCGTGGGCCACGTCCTCGGGCTCTCCCACGCGCCTGACGGGGACGGCGTCGATGATGGCGCGCGTGCGCGGCGCATCCGGCGGGTTGGCGCGGTCGAACAGTTCGGTGCGGATGGGCCCGGGGCCGATGGCGTTGGCGGTGATGCCGTGGCGCCCCAGCTCCAGCGCCCATACGCGCGTCATGCCGATCAGGCCGGCCTTGGTTGCCGCGTAGGCGCTGCGCAGCTCCTTGCCCAGCGCGGCGCGCGAGGACATGTTGACGACACGCCCAAAACCCGCCGCCTGCATGCCCGGCAGCAGCGCCTGCAGGCATTGCAGCGCGCAGCGCAGGTTCAGCGCATAGGCCATGTCGAACTGCGCCAGCGTCTGCTCCTGCGCGATGGCGGGCAGCACGACTCCGACGTTGTTGACCAGCCGGGTGATGGGCCCGCCCTCCAGCGCCTGCTGCAGCGCGCGCGCCGTCTCCTGCTCGTCGCTCAGGTCGGCCGCGATGCCGCCCGGTGCGTGGCTGACGTCGCGGTCGATGACCACGGGCTCGTAGCCGTCGGCGCGGCAGCGCGCGGCCGTGGCCGCGCCAATGCCGGCGCCGCCGCCAGTGATGAGGACGCGCTCGCCGCTCATACGCGTTCCAGCACCACGGCGATGCCCTGGCCCACGCCGATGCACATGGTGCACAGCGCATAGCGCCCGCCCAGCGCGTGCAGCTGGTTGACCGCGGTGGTGGCCAGGCGCGCGCCAGAGGCGCCGAGCGGGTGGCCCAGCGCAATCGCGCCGCCCCAGGGGTTGACGCGGGCGTCGTCGTCCTTCAGGCCCAGGTCGCGCAGCACGGCCAGGCCCTGGGCGGCAAAGGCTTCGTTGAGTTCGATGATGTCCATCTGCGCAAGCGTCAGGCCTGTCTGCTGCAGCACCTTGCGCACGGCCGGGGCCGGGCCAAAGCCCATGATGCGCGGGGCGACGCCGGCCGTGGCCATGCCGACGACCCGGGCGCGCGGCGTCAAGCCGTATTGCCTGGCCGCCTCTTCGTTCGCCAGCAGCAGCGCGCAGGCGCCGTCGTTCACGCCGCTGGCGTTGCCGGCGGTCACCGTGCCGCCCTCGCGCACGATGGGCTTGAGCCCGGCAAGCGCCTCGATCGAGGTGGCGCGCGGGTGCTCGTCCTGGTCGACGACGATTGGATCGCCCTTGCGTCGCGGGATCGTCACCGCGACGATCTCGCGCGCCAGGTGGCCGGCGGCAATCGCGGCGGCGGCCTTTTGCTGGCTGGCCAGCGCCATGCGATCCTGCGCGGCGCGCTCAATCTTGAAATCATCCGCCACGTTCTCGGCGGTCTCGGGCATCGAGTCGATGCCGTATTGCGCCTTCATCAGCCGATTGACGAAGCGCCAGCCGATCGTGGTGTCGTAGACCGCGTTGGCGCGGCTGAAGGCGCTTTCCGCCTTGGGCATGACGAAGGGCGCACGGCTCATGCTCTCCACGCCGCCGGCAATCATCAGGCGCGCCTCGCCCGCCTTGATCGCGCGCGCCGCCGAGCCCACCGCGTCCAGGCCCGAGCCGCACAGGCGATTGATGGTGGCGCCGGGCACGTCGATGGGCAAGCCGGCCAGCAGCGCCGACATGCGCGCGACGTTGCGGTTGTCCTCGCCGGCCTGGTTGGCGCAGCCGTAGAGCACGTCGTCGACGGCCTTCCAGTCCACGCCGGGGTTGCGCTCCATCAGCGCGTGGATGGGCACGGCGCCCAGGTCGTCGGCGCGCACACTGCTCAAGGCGCCGCCGTAGCGGCCAAAGGGGGTGCGAACCGCGTCGCAGATCAGGGCTTGGGTCATGGTGTCTCCAGGGTCGAAGTTGCAAAAAAAATGATTGCGGCGCTGCAGCCCGCGCATTCGTCTACTGTCGGATGGGCAGGCCGACGATGCGCTCCAGCTCGGCGTGCGTCAGGCCGTCGACGGTGTCGATCAGGCGCAGGCCGCCCTGCGTGCACTCCAGCGTGCACAGGTCGGTGTAGATGCGCTTGACGCAGGCCAGGCCCGTGAGCGGGTAGCTGCATTCCCTGACCACCTTGCACTCGCCGGTCTTGGTCAGCAAATCCATCATCACCCAGGTGGACTTGGCGCCCACGGCCAGATCCATGGCGCCGCCCACGGCGGGAATGGCGCCGGGCTCGCCCGTGCTCCAGTTGGCCAGGTCGCCGGTGCTGCTGACCTGGAAGGCGCCGAGCACGCAGATGTCCAGATGGCCGCCGCGCATCATCGCGAAGCTGTCGGCATGGTGAAAAAAGCTGCCGCCGGGCAGCAGCGTCACCGGCTGCTTGCCGGCGTTGGTCAGGTCGTAGTCCTCATGCCCCGCGGCGGGCGCCGGGCCCATGCCCAGGATGCCGTTCTCGGAATGCAGCACCACCTCGCGGCCGGCGGGCAGGTGGTTGGCCACCAGGGTGGGCTGGCCTATGCCCAGGTTGACGTAGGCGCCGTCGAAAATATCCTGCGCCACGCGCTGGGCGAGTTCGGTCTTGCTGCGTTTTTGGTAGTTGCTCACGCTGGTATCTCCTGAGTTCTCTTATTTGCGGATGCCGCCGGCCTGGGTGGCCACGCGCGGCACCTTGACCACGCGGCTCACGAAGATGCCGGGCGTGACCACGGCCTCGGGATCCATCTCGCCCAGTTCCACCAGCTCGTGCACCGTGGCCACCGTGTGCTTGGCGGCCATCGCGCACACCGGGCCGAAGTTGCGCGCCGACATGCGGTAGGTCAGGTTGCCCCAGCGGTCGCCGCGTTCGGCCTTGACCAGCGCCACGTCGCCGTAGATGGGGTACTCCAGCACATAGTGCTTGCCGTTGATCTCGCGCGTTTCCTTGCCCTTGGCAAGCTCGGTGCCGTAGCCCGTGGGGCAGAAGAAGGCGCCAATGCCGGCGCCAGCGGCGCGCATGCGTTCGGCCAGGTTGCCCTGTGGCACCAGTTCCAGCTCAATCTTTCCGGTGCGGTACAACTCGTCGAACACCCAGCTGTCGGCCTGGCGCGGAAAGCTGCAGATGATCTTGCGCACCTGGCCGCTTTTCAGCAGCGCCGCCAGGCCCGCATCGCCATTGCCAGCGTTGTTGTTGACCACGGTGAGCTCACGCGCCCCCTGGGCGATCAGCCCGTCGATCAGCTCGATGGGGTTGCCCGAGGTGCCAAAGCCGCCGATGAGCACCGTGGCGCCGTCCTGCACGCCCTCCAGCGCCTGGGCGACCGAATCTGCAATCTTGTTGATCATGTGCTGCCGTCTCCTGGATGCCGAAAATGATTGAGCCCAAATGTTCGTATATAGAACAAATGTTCGTATAATGAATTTTAGGACAAATCACCATGAATGACACCTCTTTACCCGTAAGTAATAGCCACAAGCCCGGCGACAACTACGTGCAATCGTTCGCCCGCGGACTGGAGGTGATCCGCTCGTTCAGCGCCAGTGCGCCGCAGCAGACGCTCAGCGACGTGGCCGCGCGCACCGGCCTCACGCGCGCCGGCGCGCGGCGCATCCTGCTGACGCTGCAGACCCTGGGCTACCTGGAAAACGACGGCCGGCTGTTTCGCCTCACCCCGCGCATCCTCGACCTGGGTTTTGCCTACCTGAGCTCGATCCCGATCTGGAACCTGGCCGAGCCGATGATGGAGGCGCTGACCGACCGCGTGCGCGAGTCCTGCTCTGCCGCCGTGCTCGACGGCCTGGACGTGGTCTACGTGCTGCGCGTGCACACGCACAAAATCATCAGCACCAACCTGGCCGTGGGCTCGCGCCTGCCGGCGTTCTGGACGTCGATGGGCCGCGTGCTGCTGGCCGCCCTGCCCGACGATGAACTGCACGCGCGCCTGGCCGCCGCGCCGCGCGAGCGCTTCACCGCCCACACCGCGCTGGACGACGCGGCGCTGCTAGCGCGCATCACCCAGGCGCGCCAGCAGGGCTGGTGCGTGGTCGACCAGGAGCTGGAAGAAGGCCTGATCTCGGTCGCCGCGCCTTTGAGAAACGCCACCGGCCAAGTGGTCGCCGCGCTCAACATCAGCGGCCAGGCCAGCCGCACCAGCCCCGAGGCGCTGCGCGAGCAGCTGCTGCCCGAGCTGCTGCGCACCGCACAGGACATCTCGCGCACGCTGGGGGCGCGTTAGAGCTGAAACCCCACCGCCCGCACCACTCCCTCGGCGATGTCGCGCGACCATGACGGGCGGCGCGCCTCGTAGGGCTGGGCGCCGGTGCGCAGCGCGTCGATCCAGCCGGCCAGCCAGCCGACCTGCGCCGGGCCGTAGAACGCGGTCATCGCCTCGTAGTTCAGAAACAGGCTGCGCGCGTCCAGGTTGAGCGAGCCGCAAAGCGCCAGCTGGTCGTCGATCAGCACCGCCTTGGCGTGCACCATGGCCGGCGACAGCCAGACCCGCGCGCCGGCGGAGGCCAGTTGGCGCAGCGCCCGCTCGCGCGCCATGTCGGCCAGGCGGTGGTTGGAGCGCCGCGGCAGCACCAGCTGCAGATCGACGCCGCGCCGGCACGCCAGGCACCAGGCGTCCAGCAGCGCGTCGTCGGGCACGAAGTACGGCGTGACCAGCCAGATGCGCCGCTGCGCATGCCAGGCGCCGGCCAGCAGCAGCGCGTGCAGCGTGTCGTCGGCGTGGTCGGGGCCGCTGGGCAGCCACTGCGCCAGCGCGCCGGTGCGCGGCGCACCCGCGTCCGGCAGTTGGTCGACGCGGCGCATGCGCCGCAGCATCAGGCCGCGGGCGGTGCGCCAGTCGGTCAGAAACTGCACATGCGCCTGGCGCGCAACGGGGCCGTCGATCTCGAAGCTCAGATCCACCCAGGCAGGCCGATTCGGGCGGTCGACGAAGTATTCGCAGGCCAGGTTGCGCCCGCCGCTCCACAGGCGCCTGCCGTCGGCGACGACCAGCTTGCGGTGGTTGCGCAGATTGGTGCGCCCGTGCAGCGGGTTGTGCAGCAGCGGCATGAAGCGGCGCACATGCACGCCGGCTGCGCGCAGCTCGCGCAGCAGGCGCCGCCCGACCAGCAGGCTGCCCATGGCGTCGATCAGCAGGTGCACCTGCACGCCGCGCGCGGCGGCGGCGGCCAGCGCTTGCGCCACCTGGCGGCCGGTGGCGTCGCTGGCCAGCACATAGGTGCAGACGTCGAGCTGGTGCACCGCGCCATCGATGGTCGCCAGCAGGCCGGCCAGCGCCTGGCCGCCATCCTCATGCAGCGCGATGCGCACGTTGGGCTGCGCCGGCGGCAGCTCCAGACCCGCCAGCAGCTGCGTGGCCCATGCGGGCGCGCCGGCCACCGGGTGGTGCGCCGGTACAGGCGCGCGGTGGCGCGGGCGCACCAGCTTGCGCGAGCCGAAGAACAGGAACAGCGGAATGGTCAGATAGGGCAGCGTCAGCATGCCCAGCACCCAGCCCAGCGCCGCCGACGGATGGCGCCGCTGGTGGCCGATGCGCGTGCCCAGCACATACAGCAGCAGGCCCAGCGCCACGACGATGGCGTGGCCCAGGCCCGAGAGGACGATCCAGCGGATCACGCTCCGCCCTCGTCGGTGCCATCCATGCCGTCCGCCAGCCGTGCCAGCGCCAGCTGCACGCGCAGCCCGCCCAGTTGCGGCGCGTCGCCCAGCACCAGCGCGCTGCCGTGCAGGCGGGCGATGGTCTCGGCAATCGCCAAGCCCAGGCCGCTGCCTTCGGCGCCCTGCGCGCCCGCCGCGCGGTGAAAGCGCCGCAGCACGCGCTCGCGCTGCGCCGGCGCAATGCCAGGGCCGCTGTCGTCCACGGTAAGCAGCAACTGCGCACCCTCGGCGCGCAACTGCACGTCGATGCGCCCGCCCTCGGGCGTGTACTTGATGGCGTTGTCCAGCAGGTTGCGCAGCAGGATGGCCAGCGCCTGCACATGGCCGGCAACCCGAGCCTGCGCGGCGTCGCCGGCCAGCTGCGCCAGCCCCAGGTCGATGCTGCGCAGCTGCGCGGCGTGCACCGCGTCTGCCACGCACTGGCGCACCAGGTCGGCCAGCACCAGCGGCTCTGCCGGCTCGCCCTGGGCGATCTGCGCCTCCTGGCGCGCCAGCGCCAGCAGTTGCTCGACCAGGCGCGTGGCGCGGTCGATACCGGCGCCCAGGCGCTCGCCGGCGCGCTGGCGCGCGGCGTCGTCCTGCGCACGCGACAGTGCCTGCACCTGCAGCTTGAGCGCCGCCAGCGGCGAGCGCAGCTCGTGCGCGGCGTCGGCAACAAAGTGCTGCTGCGCCTCGAAGGCCTGACCCACGCGCGCCAGCAGCGCGTTGAACTCGTCGACCAGCGGACGCACCTCGGACGGCAGGCCGGCGCCGTCCAGCGGCGCCAGCGCGTCGGCGCGCCGCTGCGCCACCTGGCGGCGCACGCGCTCGACAGGCGCAAGCACACCGCCCACGCCGCGCCAGGCGACAAAGCCCAGCAGCGGCGCCAGCAGCACCGTGGGCAGCGCAGTGCGCAGCGCCAGCTGGCGCGCCATGGCACGGCGCACGTCCAGATCCTGCGCCACCTGGATGACCTGCAGCGGAGTCTGCACCGACAGCACGCGGTAGGTGGTGGCGCCCACGCGCACGTTGGAAAACCCGAGCACCGCGCGCTGCGGCAGCGCCAGGCCGAAGTTGGACTCGTACACGCGCAGCCCGTCGGCCGACCAGACCTGCACGACGAACTCGCGGCTCTCCTGCCCCTGCACCAGCGGGCCGTATTCGCCCGGTGGCAGCGACGGCAGGCCCGGGCGCAGCACCTGGGCCATCTGCTGCATCTGGTAGTCGAACAGCGCGTCGGCCTCGGCCAGCGCGGTGCGGTAGCCCAGCGCCACCTGCACCAGCGCCACGCCGGCAATGGCCAGCAGCAGCAGCGCCAGCAGGCGGGTGCGCAGCGAGCGGGGGGCGGGCTGGGCCGTCACGCTGCCTCCCTGGGCACCATGTAGCCCAGGCCGCGCACATTGAGCACGGCGCCCGCACCCAGTTTTTTGCGCAGGCCGTGGATGTAGACCTCGACCGCGTTGCTGCTGATCTCCTCGCCCCAGCCGTAGAGCTTGTCTTCGAGCTGCGCGCGCGAGAGCACCGCGCCCGGGCGCGCCAGCAGCGGGTCGAGCACCGCCCACTCGCGCGCCGACAGCTGCACGCTGCGGCCGTCGACGCTGGCCTCGCGCGTCGCGGGGCACAGGCGCACGCCGGCGTGCTCGTAGGCCATGGCGCCGCCGGCGGCGCGCCGCGCCAGCGCGCGGATGCGGGCCAGCAGCTCGTCCAGGTCGTAGGGCTTGAGCAGGTAGTCGTCGGCGCCGGCGTCCAGCCCCTGCACGCGGTCGGCCACGGCGTCGCGCGCTGTGGCAATCAAGACGGGCGTGCGGTCTTTTCTCGCGCGCAGGTCGCGCAGCACCTGCAGGCCGTCGCGCCCGGGCAGGCCCAGGTCGAGCAGCACCAGGTCATAGGCCTGGGCGCGCAGCGCGGTGTCGGCCTGCAGGCCGTCGCGCGCCCAGTCGACCGCGTGGTGCTCGCCGCGCAGCAAATCCTGCACGGCCTCGCCGATCATCGCGTCGTCCTCGACCAGCAGCAGGCGCATGGCTCAAACCACCCCCAGAAAAAACATGGGCGCAAGCATAGCGGCTTGCGCCCCTTCGTCGCTGCAGGCGCAAGGGCCTGCAGCAGACCGTCAGCCCAGGCGTACCGGCACGAAGATGCGCTCGCCGTCACGCCAGATCAGCAGCGCCACCGACTTGCCCGCCTTGGCCACCATGGCGCGCACCTGCGCCAGATCGCGCGCGGGCGTGCCATTGATGGCCAGCAGCACGTCGCCGGGCTGCACTCCAGCGCGCGCGGCCGGGCCGTTGACGCCCTGGATCACCAGGCCGTCGCTCACGCCCACCTGCGCCGCCTCGTCGGGCTGCAGCGGGCGCAGCGCCAGGCCCAGGCGGCCGTGGTCGGACTGCGCCTTGTCCTTGTCCGCGCCGGCCTGCGCCTTGTCGGCGGCATTGCCCAGCGTGGCGCTCAGCGTCTCGCTGCGGCCATGGCGCCATACGCCCAGCTCCATCCTGGTGCCAGGGCGCGACTGGCTGACGATGGCCGGCAGGTCGCTGGAGGCGACGATGGGCTGGCCGTCGACGCTGCGGATCACGTCACCCGATTTCAGTCCCGCCTTGTCGGCCGGGCTGCCCTTTTGCACGTCGGCCACCAGCGCGCCCTCGGGCTTGTCAAGGCCAAAGGAGTCGGCCAGCGTCTGGTTGACGTCCTGGATCGTCACTCCCAGGCGCGCGTGCTGTACCTTGCCGGTGGTCTGGATGTCGTGCTGCACGCGCGTGGCCACCTCGATCGGGATGGCGAACGACACGCCCTGGTAGCCGCCCGAGCGGCTGTAGATCTGCGAGTTGATGCCCACGACCTCGCCCTGGGCGTTGAACAGCGGCCCGCCCGAGTTGCCGGGGTTGACCGCCACGTCGGTCTGGATGAAGGGCACGGCGCTGTCGTCGGGCAGCGCGCGTCCCTTGGCGCTGACCACGCCGGCGGTGACGCTGTTCTCGAACCCGAACGGCGAGCCGATCGCCAGCACCCAGTCGCCCACGTTCAAGGCCCTGGTGCTGCCCAGGCGCACCGTGGGCAGATCGTGCGCGTCGATCTTGAGCACCGCCACGTCGGTCTTGGCGTCGGCGCCCAGCACCTTGGCGCGGAACTCGCGTCGGTCGGTCAGCTTGACGGTGACCTCGTCCGCGCCCTTGACCACGTGGGCATTGGTCAGCACCACGCCGTCGGGGCTGACGATGAAGCCCGAGCCCAGCGCGCGCACCGGAACGTCGCGCGGCGCCTGCATGGCACCGGGCGGAATCATGCCGAAGCGCTTGAAGAACTCGAACAGCTGGGCGTTGGGGTCGTCATCGTCGCCGCCGTCGTCGGCCGCGCCGCCTTCATGGCGCGTGCCGGTCACGCTGATGTTGACCACGGCCGGACCGTATTTCTGCGTGATGGCGGCGAAGCTGGGCAGCGACTGCGTGGCCACCAGCGGCGCCGGCGCGCTGGCCGTGGCCGCCACCGGCGCGGTGCCGTCGGCATGCGCAATGCGGTGGCTGACGAGGCCGGCGCCGGTAGCGCCCAGCGCGCCCGCGGCAACCAGCGCAATGACCAGCTTGCGGGGGGTGGAGATGAGGGTGTTCATGGTCTGCCTTTCCAACAGGTTTGCTCTGATGGGTAGGCAGTGTGAAAGCCCAGGCTTAGGGCACGCTTAGGAGCGTGCGCACGCTCCAAAAAATCGAGAAAAGCAAAACGCCCCGCGGTACGGGGCGCGCATGTGGATCACGAAGGCAAGTTTCAAACCGGCACGCAATCCACCTTGCCTGCGCCGCTGGCCAGCGCCGCGCCCAGCGCCTCGCCAAACAAATTCTTCGGATCGGCCATGGCGGGAACGACTTCAACCTGCGTCCCCAGTTTCAGCTGCTGCGCCTGCGCGTGCAAAAAGCGCAGAGCCGAGAAGTCCTCCAGCGCAAAGCCGACCGAGTCGAACACGGTGATTTCATCGTCGCTCTTGCGGCCGGCGCGCTTGCCGGCAAGCACCTGCCACAGCGGCTGCACGGCGTAGTCGGCCGGCATGTGCTGGATCTCGCCCTCGATGCGCGACTGCGGCTCGAACTCGACAAAAGTGCTGGCGCGCTGCAGCACACCCGCCGCCAGCTCGGTCTTGCCCGGGCAGTCGCCGCCCACGGCGTTCAGGTGCATGCCGGGCGCAACCATGGCCTCGTTGACGATGATGGCGTTGGTCTTGTCGGCGGTGATGGTGGTGACGATGTCGGCGCCACGCGCGGCCTCGGCGGCGCTGGCGCAGCCAATCAGCGTAAGCCCCGCCACACCGGCCAGGTTGGCGCGCAACTTGGCCGTGGCGCCGGGGTCGACGTCGTACAGCCGCAGCGTGTCAATGCCCAGCAGGTGGTGAAAAGCGAGCGCCTGGAACTCGCTTTGCGCGCCGTTGCCAATCAGCGCCATCACGCGCGAATTCTTGCGCGCCAGCACGCGCGCCGCCATCACCGAGGTGGCCGCCGTGCGCAGCGCCGTGGTCAGCGTCAGCTCGCTGAGCAGCAGCGGCCGGCCGGTGGATACCTCGGCCAGCGCGCCGAACGCCATCACCGTGGGCAGACCCACACGCGGGTTGAGCGGGTGGCCGTTGACGAACTTGAATGCGTACAAACTGTCGTCGGCCGCCGGCATCAGCTCGATGACGCCGACATCGGAATGGCTGGCCACGCGGGCCACCTTGTCGAACGCCTCCCAGCGCAAAAAATCTGCGTGGATGAAAGACTCCAGCTGGCGCAGCGTCTGGCCAATACCCAGGCGGCGCACCAGCGCGCTGACGTCGTGGGTGGACAGGAATGTGGTCATTTTTCGCTCCTTTTTCATGGCTTTTGATTACGGACGCGCTGCAAAAAATTCGCATGCGGCGTCACAACTCCATTGTTCCCTCGGAGCAGATCAATTCATAGCGGCAAAATTATCTATAAAATCTCAATTTATTGACTAAATGACATTATTTGATGAACAAACTGTCAATGGATAGCCTGGATCACCAGATCCTGGCGCTGCTGCGCGGCGACGCTCGCGCCTCGGTGGCGACACTGGCGAAAAAGCTCGGTGTCTCGCGCGGCACCGTCAACAACCGCATCGCCCGCATGGAGCAAAGCGGCGTCATCCTGGGCTACAGCATCCGCGTGCGGCCCGACTCGCGGCCCGAGGAAATCGTCGCCTGGACCAGCATCGCCATCGAAGGACACGAGACGCAGCGCATCATTGCCGCCCTGTCGGGAGAGCCCGCCGTCTCGGAGCTGCACGACACCAACGGCCGCTGGGACATGCTCGCGCAGCTGCGCGTGCTCACCATGGCCGAGCTCGCCGAGGCGCTTGAGCGCATCCGCCTGATCAAAGGCATTGCAGCGACCGAAACCAGCATTCACCTCAAGAGCCTGAAGTTTTGAGCCGCTGTCCAGCTTTGCTGCACAGAAACATGGCGCTGGCGCGACCGACTCTTGGCCTGCCAGAAGTTCTTACCCCTGGTCGCAGAAAAATCTAGGGAATTCCCCGGGTGCGCAATGCCAGTTTTGCGTCGTAAATTAAAAAAATGACACAAAACTTGCATGGCAGCGTAGAAAAACCAGCAGGCACCACCAGCGTGATGCAGCGGCTGGAGCGCTTTCGTGCACAAGGCACGGCGTCGCAACGCAACGTGGCCAGCTACATGCTGGGCAATCTCGCCAGCCTGCCTTTCGAGACATCGGCCAGCTTGGCGGCCAAGCTGGGGCTGAGCGAGACCACTGTAGGGCGTTTTTGCCGCCATTTGGGCTTTCGCCATTTCAAGGATCTCAAGCACAACCTGCGCGACGACCTGGGCGATAGCCCTTGGTTGATGGGCGATCGTCTGCAGGATTTCCTGCAAAGACGCAGCCAGGAGGGGCGCGACTATAGCCGTAGCCTGGAACTGAGCATTGCCGCTCAGGTGGCCGTCTACGAGCTCACACGCTCGCCGCAGTGGCAGCCCGTGGTCGAGCGCCTAGCGCTCTACAAGACCATCTTGGTAGCAGGCTTTCAGACCGAACGTGGCGTGGCGGCCTGCATGGCGCATTTGCTGCAATACATCCGCGCCGGCGTGCACCTGATAGACAACGGGGCGGGCCACTACAGCGACGCGCTGCTGGCCGATCCCGAAGAGACGGCGCTCATCGTCTTTGATGCCCGGCGCTATTCGCGCCACGCACTGCTGCTGTGCCGCAAGGCGCGCGACGAGGGGCTGCCGGTGACGCTGGTCACCGACATGTATTGCGACTGGGCCGACAGCAGCGCCACCGAGGTGTTTCGCGTACCCACAGGGCTGGATCTATTCTGGGAATGCACGGCGCCCATGCAGGTGCTGGCGCACCTGATGGTCAACGAAGTCTTTGTGCGCCTGGGCCAAAGCGCCGAACAGCGCCTGGAGCAGATTGCCGGCCTGAACCACGCCTTCATCGGCTACACCTCGGCGCGCGACGCTTTGACCTGACGGCCTTTGACCAACTTTTTACCCGCCAGCGCGCCACGAGCGCTGCTGGCCCGACATCTCCACCTCCTCAACGCTCTAAGAGAACCCAGACCATGAAGACTTCGCTCAAAACCATGTTCGCCGCTGCCGCGCTGTGCGCGCTGTCGGCGCAGGCCCAGGACGCCATTCGCATCGGCATCGAAGGTGCCTACCCTCCGTTCAACGCCGTCGATGCCAAGGGTCAGCTCTACGGCTTTGACGTTGACATCGCCAACGCCCTGTGCGCCGCGATGAAGGCCAAGTGCACACTGGTCGCGCAAGACTGGGATGGCATGATCCCGGCGCTGGTGGCGCGCAAATTCGACGCCGTCGTCTCGTCGATGGTGAACACCGAGGAGCGCTCGCGCCGCGTCGACTTCACCGACCCCTACTACCGCACACGCCTGGCCGTCGCCGTGCCCAAAGACTCCAAAATCCCCGGCGTAGACGCCAAATACATGAAAGGCAAGACGGTGGGCGCGCAGTCTTCGTCCACGCAGGGCATGTACGCCGAGGACGTCTACGGCAAGGCCGGCGCCGACGTGCGCCTGTACCCCACGCCCGACGAGGCCGGCGCTGACCTGATTGCCGGGCGCCTTGACGCCATGGTGCACGACAAATTCCCGCTGCTTGAGTGGCTGCAAAAAAACAGTGAGGGCTGCTGCAAGCTGCTGGGAGAAATCCCCGGCACCGAGGGCGACACCAGCATTGCGCTGCGCAAGGGCGATGACGCGCTCAAGCAGCGCTTCAACCAGGCGATCAAGGACATCCGTGCCGACGGCACTTACCAGAAAATTTCCCTCAAGTACTTCGGCGCCGATATCTACTGAATAGCGCCAGCGCGCGCGATTGACCGGACGACGACATGCTTGACCTGCTAAGCCTGCTTTCCTTTGGCCAAGGCGGATGGGGCAACGCGCTGCTGCTGGGCACGCTGGTCACCATAGCGCTGGCGCTCACCTGCGTGCCCATCGGCCTGCCGCTCGGCCTGCTAGTGGCAGTCGGCGCTCGCTCCAAGCGCCGTCTGCCGCGCGCCGCCGCCACTGTGTTTTCCACCGTCTTTCGCGGTCTGCCCGAGCTTTTGACGCTGCTGCTGGTGTACTACGGCGCGCAAATCGCCATCCAGCACCTGCTCGAACGCATGGGCTACGCCGGCGAATTCCACATCAACGCCTTTTTTGCCGCCGTCGTCGCCTTCAGCCTGGTGCTGGCGGCCTTCTCCAGCGAGGTGTGGCTGGGCGCATTCAAGACCATCCCCAAGGGCCAGTACGAGGCGGCGCGCTCGCTGGGCCTGTCACGGCGCACGACGTTTGTGCGCATCATCCTGCCCCAGCTCATGCGCGTCGCCCTGCCCGGTCTGTCCAACAACTGGCTGACGCTGCTCAAGGACTCGTCGCTGGTGTCGACGATCTCGCTCGTCGACCTGATGCGCCAGACCAACCTGGCCGTCTCGGCCACCAAACAGCCCATGCTTTTTTACTTCGTCTGCTGCCTGCTGTACCTGCTGCTGTCGGCGCTGTCGGGTGTCGTTTTCAACCGCGCCGAGCGCCGCTTCGGGCGCCACGTACAGGGAGCGCGCTGATGAGCGAACTGGTCATGAGCCTGCTCGGATATGTCATCGACCCTGAGCTGCTCGAGCGCTACGGCGCACGCATGCTCGAAGGCCTGGGCATCACCATCAAGCTGGTCGCGCTGTCCTATTTTCTCGGCCTGCTGCTCGGCTGGATGCTGGCGCTGGGCCGTATGAGCGGCAACAAGGCCGTGCAGCTTCCCTGCCGCGCCTACATCTACTTCTTTCGTGGCTCACCCCTGCTCGCCCAGCTGTTTTTGCTCTATTACGGCCTGGGGTCGCTGCGCGGGTTTTGGCAGGACGTGGGCCTGTGGTGGTTTTTTCGCGATGCCTGGTATTGCTCGGTGCTCGCCTTCACGCTCAACACCGCTGCCTACCAGGCGGAAATTTTCCGCGGCAGCCTGCTGGCCATACCCAAGGGGCAGTACGAGGCCTGCCGCGCGCTCGGCCTGAGCCGCTTCACGACGATGGTGCGCGTAGTGCTGCCGCAGTCCATGCTGGTCGCACTCGGCCCCCTGGGCAACGAGTTGATTTTGATGATCAAGGCCAGCGCGATTGCCTCGCTGGTGACCGTGTACGACGTGATGGGCGTGGCGCGTCTGGCGTTTTCGCGCAGCTTCGACTTCGAGGTCTATCTGTGGGCTGCCGTGCTTTATTTGATCATCGTCGAGATCATCCGGCGCGCGCTCAAGCGCATCGAAGCGCGGCTGTCGCGCCACGTAGTGCCTTGAGCGGGTAAGAGGCGATTGACCATGCCCCCCATCACCTCTTTCTCTTCGCACGACGCTCTGGTGCTGGGCGCCGGCATCGTCGGCACCTGTACGGCGCTGCATCTGCAGCAGCGCGGTCTGTCGGTCTGCCTGGTCGATCGCCAGGATCCCGGTACCGGCACCAGCAGCGGCAACGCCGGGCTGATCGAGCGCGCTTCGGTCGTGCCCTATGCGTTTCCACAATCGCCGCTGGCGCTGTTGCGCTATGCCAGCAATCTGCGCGCTGACGTGCACTTCCAGTGGCGCGCACTGCCCGCGCTTACACCCTGGCTGTGGCGCTATTGGCGCGAATCGGCACCCGCACCGCTCGAGCGCGCGGCGCACGACATGCTGCCGCTCATCGAGCGCTGCGTGAGCGAGCACCAGCCCCTGATCGAGGCGGCACACCTGGCGCACCTGGTGCGCACGCAGGGCTGGATCGACATCTACCGCGCCCCGCGCGCGTTTGCCCAAGCCGCGGCCGAAGGCCGGGCGCTGGCCGCGCGCCACCAGCTGCAGCTCGACGTGCTCGACGGCACGGCGCTCAAGGCGCGCGAAAGCGGCTTTGCGCCCGGCGCGGCCATGGCTGGCGGACTGCACTGGCGCGACCCCTGGACGGTAAGCGCCCCCGCTCGCCTGGTGCAGGGCTACGCCGAGCTCTTTGCACGGCGCGGCGGCACGGTGCTGCGCGCCGACGCCAGCGGCCTGCGCCAGAGCGAGGACGGCGCTTGGTGCCTGAACACGCCTGCCGCCACACTACGCGCCCGGCACGTGGTGATCGCGTTGGGCCCCGACGCCGGTGCACTGTGCCGGCGCTTGGGCTACCGCCTACCGCTTGCGCACAAACGCGGCTACCACCTGCACTACCGCATCACGCCCGAAACACCCGCGCCAGAGCATCCGCTGTGCGACTCGCGCGCGGGCTTTGTCCTCGCCGCAATGGAGCAGGGCTTGCGCCTGACGACCGGTGTCGAGCTGGCGCTGCCCGATGCGCCGCCTAACCACGTGCAGATCGACCGTGCCGAGCGCATCGCCCGCCGCTACTGGCCGCTGGGCGAGCGCGTCGAGGCCGAGCCCTGGATGGGCCGGCGCCCCTGCACGCCCGACATGCGCCCCATCGTGGGCGCCGCTCCGCGCCACCAGGGGCTGTGGTTCAACTTTGGCCACGCACACCACGGCCTGACGCTCGGCCCGGCCTGCGCACGGCTGCTGGCCGAGCTCATCTGCGGCGAGCCAACTTTCTGCAACCCCGTGCCGTATGCGGCACAGCGTTTTCTGTGAGCCACCATGTCCGTTACCGACGCCCTTGCAACCGAGCAGAACCACGGCCCCCGTGCCGACGCCCACGGCGACGACCGGCCCGTCGTCATCCAGATCCGCGGCATGAACAAGTGGTATGGCAGCTACCACGCGCTGCACGACATCGATCTGGACGTGCGCCAGGGCGAACGCATCATCCTGTGCGGCCCCTCGGGCTCGGGCAAATCCACGCTGATCCGCTGCATCAACCAACTCGAGCAGATCGAGCAAGGCAGCATCCACATTCACGGCGCCGACGTAACGCGCCAGGACAAACCCGCCCAGGTGGCGCTGCGCGACGTGGGCATGGTGTTCCAGCATTTCAACCTGTTTCCGCACATGACGGTGCTCGACAACTGCACGCTCGCGCCCATGAGCGTCAAGGGCATGAGCCGCCGCCAGGCCGAGGAAAGCGCGCGCGAGCGACTGGAAAAAGTGGGTATGGCCCACCTCACCGGCCAATTTCCCACACAGCTGTCGGGCGGACAGCAGCAGCGCGTGGCCATCGCCCGCACGCTGTGCATGGATCCAAAAATCATTTTGTTTGACGAGCCCACGGCGGCGCTCGACCCCGAGATGGTCAAGGAAGTGCTCGATGTCATGGTGCGGCTGGCCAACACCGGCATCACCATGCTGTGCGTCACGCATGAAATGGGTTTTGCCAGGCAAATGGCCGAGCGCGTGCTGTTTCTCGACCAGGGCGTGATTTTGGAAGACACGCCGCCGCAGGATTTTTTTGCCGCGCCGCGCACCGAGCGCGCCCGGGCCTTCCTCAAGCAAATTCTTTGACCCGCACGCGAAGAAAGCGCCCCCATGCACCACTTCACCGCCCAGCAGACCCGCGACGCCCTGCCTTTTGACCGCCTGATCGCCGCGCTGCGCGCCGCCTTTGCGCAGGGCGCCAGCGTGCCGCTGCGCCACAACCACGCCATCGAATGCCAGGGCGCAAAGGGCACCACCCTCATCATGCCGGCGTGGAGCGAGGCGGGCTTCTACGGTCTCAAGACGGTCAACATCTTTCCGGGCAACGGCGCGCGCGGCCTGCCCGGGCTGCATTCCACCTACCTGCTGCACGACGCGACGACGGGCGTGCCGCTGGCGCTGATCGACGGCAACGAGATCACCTCGCGGCGCACCGCAGCAGCCGCCGCGCTGGGCGCCGACTATCTGGCGCGCCAAGACGCGCGGCGCCTGCTGCTGCTGGGCGCAGGCCGCGTCGGCGCGCTGGTGCCGCGCGCGCTGCGCGCCGTGCGGGGCATACGCGAGGTCGACGTCTGGAACCCCAACGCCGAGCGCGGCCAGGCGCTGGCCGACGCGCTGCGCACCGAAGGGTTTGATGCCCGCTACACCACCGACCTGGAACAGGCGGCGCGCAGCGCCGACATCATCAGCTGCGCCACGCTGGCGCACACGCCGCTGATCCGCGGCGCCTGGCTGCAGCCCGGCGTGCACCTGGACTTGATCGGCAGCTTTGCCCCGCAGATGAAAGAGGCCGACGTGGACTGCTTTGCCGGCCGCGAGGTGTATGTGGACACCGACGAGGCGCCGCTCAAGGCCGGTGAGCTGCTCGACGCCTTTGCCAGCGGGCGCTTTGCGGCAAGCGACATCCGCGCCAATTTGCAGCAGCTCACGCGCGGCGAGCGCCCCGGGCGCACGAGTGAGGACGCCGTCACCGTGTTCAAGGCCGTGGGCAGCGCGCTGGAAGATTTGACGGCGGCGACGCTGGTGTGGCGCGCCCACCTGCCGACAGACTGATCAACCCGCCATCAAGGCCTTGCTGGCCGCGGCGCTAGGCCGCGCAGCGACGCGCTCGAACCAGGGGGCGATGCGCGGCAGACTGCGATCCCAGGGCTGGCCCACGCCGTCGGCAAAATCGAGCCAGACGTAGAGCCAGATGTCGGCGCAGGTGAAACGCTGGCCGCACAGCCAGGGGTTGTCTCCCATCATCGCGTCGAGCCACTTCAGCCGATCTTGCACCACGCGCTTGAGCCCGGCCGCGCCCTCGGGCACGACGGGGATGCGCGGCGCAAAGCGCTCCAGACCCTCGGCGTAGTGGTAGGCGTTGTGGATGAATTCGGTAATGTTGAGCTCGACGCGGCGCCACCACTGGCGGGTGAACGCGCGCTCTGCCGCGGTGCGGCCGATCAGCGCGGGCTCGGGGTGCAGCTCTTCGAGGTATTCGGCTATCGCCACCGCCTCGGCCAGCACGGTGCCGTCGTCCAGCTGCAGCGCCGGCGTCTGCCCGGCCGGGTTGCGCGCCAGGTAGGCGGGAGCGCGGTTGTCGCCGGCAAACACATCGACCAGGGTGGCGGGCAGCTGCAGGTCTTTTTCCAGCAAGAACATGCGCAGGCAGCGCGGTGCCGGGCTGTGTGCGTCGTAGAGCAGCATGGCGGTTACAGCAGATCAAGCACGCGCTCGGGCGGGCGGCACAGCGCCGCGCCCTTGGGGGTGACGACGATGGGACGGTTGAGCAGCTTGGGGTGCTCGGCAATCGCCGCAATCAGCGCCTCGTCGCCCACCGACGCGTCGCCCAGGCCCAGCTGCTGGTAGGCGTCTTCCTTGCTGCGCATCAGCTCGCGCACCGGAGTGCCCACCTGCGCGACCAGCGCGCGCAGCTGCGCCGCGGTCAACGGGTCTTTCACGTATTCAACGATGCGCGGCTCGATGCCGCGCTCGCGCAGCAGTGCCAGCGCGCCGCGCGAGTTGCTGCAATGGGGGTTGTGGTAGATGGTGATGTCGTTGCGTTCGGTCATGGGCGCAAGACTAGCACCACCGTTGGCGCCCTGCCTCGGGCCGGCGCGTCAACCCTGTGCCTCGAACGCGATCTGCCCGCCCACCAGCGTCATGCGCACGCGCCCGGGCAGCTCCAGCCCGCCAAACGGCGTGTGCTTGCCCTGGCTGGCCAGCGCCTTCGGCTCGACGATCCACCAGGCCTCGGGGTCGACGATGGCCAGGTCGGCCACGCCGCCGGCGGTGATGCGCCCGCAGCTGGCGGCAAACGTGCCCAGCGCGCCGCCGAGTACGCCGGCCGGCGCGCTGGTGACCGTGGCCAGCGCGCGGGGCAGCGGCACGCGCGCGTCGCGCGACCATTTCAGCGCAATCGACAGCAGCAGCTCCAGCCCCGTCGCGCCGGGCTCGGCCTCGGCGAACGGCAGGTGCTTGGCGTCCTCGTCGACCGGCGTGTGGTCCGAGACCAGCGCGTCGATGGTGCCGTCGGCCAGGCCCGCAGCCAGCGCCGCGCGGTCGCGCTCCTGGCGCAGCGGCGGGATCAGCCGCGCGCGGCTGTCGAAGTAGCCGATGTCCATGTCGGTCAGCAGCAGCGAGTTGATGCTCACGTCGCAGGTCACCGGCAGCCCCTGCGCCTTGGCGGCGCGCACCAGCGCCACGCCCGCACCGCTGGACAGCCGGCACAGGTGCACGCGCACGCCGGTGGTCTTCATCAGCTCGAAGATGGTGTGCAGCGCAATCGTCTCGGCCGCCACCGGCACGCCGGCCAGGCCCAGGCGCGTGGCCAGCGGGCCGCTGGCGGCCACGCCGCGGCCCAGGTGCAGCTCCTGCGGGCGCAGCCAGACGGTGTAGCCAAACGTGGCCGCGTACTGCAGCGCGCGCTGCGTCACCTGGGTGCTGGCCAGTGCCACGTCGGCCTGCGAGAAGCCGACGCAGCCCGAGTCGGTCAGCTCGGCCATCTCGGTGAGCACCTCGCCGGCCAGGCCGCGGGTGAGCGCACCCAGCGGGAACAGGCGCGCCTGGTGCAGTTTTTCTGCGCGGAACTTCAGCATCTCGACCAGGCCAGGCTCGTCGAGCACCGGGTCGGTGTCGGGCGGGCAGACCAGGCTGGTCACGCCGCCGGCCACGGCCGCGGCCATCTCGGATTCGAGCATGCCCTCGTGCTCGTGACCCGGCTCGCGCAGGCGCGCGGCCAGATCGACCAGGCCGGGCAGCACCAGGCAGCCGCGCGCGTCGATCACGCGGCTGGGCGCGAAGTCCTGCGGGATGGCGTCGACGCCGATGACGCGCCCGGCGGCAATCGCCAGGCTGCAGACCTTGTCCAGCCCGCTGGCCGGGTCGATCACGCGGCCGTTTTCAATCAATATCTTCATGCTTGTGTCCTGCTCTGCGCCTGCTGCCGGCTCAGGCGACGTTGCCTGCGACGATGGACATGACGGCCATGCGCACCGCAATGCCGAACGTGACCTGCGAGAGGATGACCGCCTGCGGCCCGTCGACGACGGCCGAGTCGATCTCCACTCCGCGGTTGATCGGCCCGGGGTGCATGACGATGGCGTCGGGCTTTGCCAGGCGCAGCTTGTCCTCGGTCAGGCCGAAGCTCTTGAAATACTCCTGGCTCGACGGCAGCAGCGCGCCGGTCATGCGCTCGTTCTGCAGCCGCAGCATGATGATCACGTCGCAGCCGCGGATGCCCTCCTCCAGGTCGTGGAACACCCGCACGCCCATGTCTGCCATGTCGCCGGGCACCAGTGTGCGCGGGCCGACTACGCGCACCTCGGCCGCGCCCAGCGTGGTCAGCGCGTGGATGTCAGAGCGCGCCACGCGCGAGTGCAGCACGTCGCCGACGATGGCCACCGTCAGGTTGGAGAAATCCTGCTTGTAGTGGCGGATGGTGTACATGTCGAGCATGGCCTGCGTCGGGTGGGCGTGGCGCCCGTCGCCGGCGTTGACCACGTGCACGTGCGGCGCCACGTGCTGCGCGATCAGGTAGGGCGCGCCCGACTGGCTGTGGCGCACGACGAACAGGTCGGCCGCCATGGCCGACAGGTTGTCCACCGTATCGAGCAGCGACTCGCCCTTGGCCGTCGAGCTGCGCCCGATATCGAGCGTGAACACGTCGGCCGACAGCCGCTTGGCGGCGATGTCGAAGGTGGTGCGCGTGCGCGTGCTGTTCTCGAAGAACAGGTTGAACACGCTCTTGCCGCGCAGCAGCGGCACTTTCTTGACCTCGCGGTCGCTGACGCTCACGAAGCTGGCCGCCGTGTCCAGGATGTGCGTGAGGATGGCGCGCGGCAGCCCTTCGATGGACAGCAGGTGGATCAGCTCGCCGTTGGCGTTGAGTTGGGGGTTGCGCTGGGAGAGCACCGTCACACCTCCTGGATCTCTTTGATGTCGAACTGCAGGTGGCCGCCCTCGGCCCGCGCCAGCGACAGCGACTGCGTGGGAGCCAGCACCACGCGCGCGGCGGCAAAGTCGGGCGCGATCGGCAGCTGGCGCCCGCCGCGGTCGACCAGCACCGCCAGACGAACGCGCTGCGGGCGGCCAAAGTCGAACAGCTCGTTGAGCACCGCGCGGATGGTGCGCCCGGTGTAGAGCACGTCGTCCAGCACCAGGATGTCGGCGCCGTTCACCTCGAACGGCAGCTGCGTCTGCACGCTGGCGGCCAGGCCCCGGCGGGCAAAGTCGTCGCGGTGCATGGCCGAGGACAGCACGCCGTGCTCGCCCTCCAGGCCCAGGTCGCGCTGCAGGCGCTCGGCCAGCCACATGCCGCCCGAGGCAATGCCCGCCAGCCGTGTGCCCGGCTGCACCAGCGTGCGCACGCCGCGCAGCAGCTCACCGTAGAGCAACTCGGCGTCCAGCGCCAGGTGGCCGGTGGCGGAAACAGGGGGGTTCATCACAGACTCCTCAAGAATTGCTCCAGGATGATGCAGGCCGACGCCGCGTCGGCGTCGCGCGCGCCCGCGGCCAGCGCCTCGGTCGTGCTGTAGCGCTCATCCACTTCATAGACCGGCAGGCCGTAGCGCCCGCGCAGCTGGCGCGCGAACTTGAGCGCGCGCGCCGTGTTCTCGTGCGCCGCGCCGTCGGGGTGAAACGGCACGCCAACGACCAGCGCGTCGGGCTGCCACTCGCGCAGGCGCTCGGCGACCTGCACCCAGCGCGCGTCGCCCTCGGCGCGTATCGTCGGCTGCCCGCTGGCCGTGCCCAGCAGCCGCGTGCCGACGGCGACGCCGGTGCGCTTGAGGCCGAAGTCGAACGCCAGAAAGCTTTGCAGATGGGCGGGCACGGGCTCGGCGGCAGGCGCGGTCATGCCCGCCCTGCCTCGGGAGAGAGCATCCAGGCCTGCAGGCCCAGCAGCGCCAGCGCACGGTCGTAGCGCTCGTCCGCCGGCGTCTCGAAGATCACCGCTGCGTCGGCGTCCACGGTCAGCCAGGCGTTCTCGGCCAGCTCCGATTCGAGCTGGCCCTCGCCCCAGGCCGAATAGCCCAGCGTGATCAGCACGCGCCGCGGCCCCACGCCGTGCGACAGCGCCTCCAGCACGTCGCGCGAGGTGGTCATCTCCAGGCCGCCGGCAATCACCAGCGTCGACGCGTAGGGGCTGGTGTCCTGCGCCTCGGCATCGTCGCCGCCCGCCGTGGGCGGCGGGCTCATCGCGTCGTGCAGCACGAAGCCGCGCTCGGTCTGCACCGGCCCGCCGATGAAGACCGGCTCGTGCGTCAGGTCGGCGCGCCCCAGCGACAGGTCGACCTTGTCGAACAGGCCCTGCAGATCGATGTCGGTCGGCTTGTTGATGATCAGCCCGAGCGCCCCGTGTGCGTTGTGTTCACACAGGTAGACGACGCTGCGGGCAAACGCCCTGTCCTCCATGCCCGGCATGGCGATCAGGAAGTGGTTCGTCAGGTTGGTGGCGTCGGCGGTGGCAACAGGCATGGCGCCGATTTTACGGCCGGGCAATCCTCCCGTGGGCCGCTTGCCCGGCGCGGTGGCGGCGAATGCCGCGCACCGGCGCCTATCCGGCGCCCGCGCTACGCCGGCACCGCGCTGGCCTGCGTGTACAGCTGCGCCAGTCCCAGCAGCTCGTCGTCGGAATAGGGCTTGCCCAGGTAGTGGTTGGCGCCCAGCTCCAGCGCCAGGTCGCGGTGCTTTTGCGCGATGCGCGAGGTGATCATCACCACGGGCAGATCGGCCCACTGCGCGTGGCCGCGGATCTGGCGCAGCAGGTCGAAGCCGTCCATGCGCGGCATCTCGATGTCCGACAGCACCAGCGCCGGGCGCTCGTGCTGCAATTGTTCGAGCGCCTGCAGGCCGTCGTTGGCCAGCGCGACGCGGTAGCCCTCGCGGCGCAGCATGCGCTGGGTGACGCGGCGCACGGTGATCGAGTCGTCGACCACCAGCACCAGTGGCACCTGGCTGGCTGCGCCGTCCGCGCCGGTCGACGGCGCCTGGGGCTGCGCGGTATCCGCGCCCGCCTGCTGCATCAGCGCGCGCGCCTGCTCGCCGTAGACGGTGGCCAGCGCCACCGGGTTGTAGATCAGCACGACCGCGCCCGAGGCCAGCACCGACATGCCGGCCAGCCCCGGCAGGCGCGACAGCTGCGGCCCCAGGTTCTTGACCACCACTTCCTGGTTGCCCAGCACCTCGTCGACGTGCAGCGCCAGGCGCTGCTGCGCGCTGCGCACGATGACGACCGGGCGCGTCTTCGCGGCGCCCGCCTCCTGGCTGGCGCCGCTGGCCTGCAGGAGCGCGCCGGCCCAGTACAGCGCCAGCGGCGTGCCGCCCTCGTCGAACTGCTGCTGCGCGTATGCCTGCTCCAGCGCGGCCAGCGGCACACGGCGCACGATCTCGATCAGGCTGGCGGGCACGCCAAAGGTGCGCTCGCCGGCGCGCAGCATCACAACCTGGGTGACCGCGGTGGTCAGCGGCAGCACCAGGCGGAACGAGGTGCCCTGCCCGGGTGTGGATTGCGTCTCGATGCGCCCGCCCAGTGCGTTGACCTCGGTGCGCACCACGTCCATGCCGATGCCGCGACCGGACAGCCCGGTCAGCGCGCTGGCCGTCGAGAAGCCCGGCGAGAAGATCAGCTCGAACGCTTGGTCCGCATCCAGCTGCGCGTCCGGCGCCAGCAGGCCGCGCTCGACCGCCTTGGCGCGAATGCGCTCAAGATCCAGCCCTGCACCGTCGTCGCTGAATTGCACCGCAACGTCGTTGCCCTCCTGGCGCAGCGCGATGTGGATGGTGCCGGCGGCGCTCTTGCCCGCGGCTGCGCGCTGCTCGGGCATTTCGATGCCATGGTCGGCGCAGTTGCGCAGCAGATGCTCGAAGGCGGGCGCCATGCGTTCGAGCACGCCGCGGTCCATTTCGATCGAGCCGCCTTCGATGTCCAGCTTGATCGACTTGCCCGTCTCCTTGGACACCTGGCGCACGACGGCGTACAGCCGCTCGGCAATGCTCTCGAACTCGACCATGCGCGTGCGCAGCAGGTCGCGCTGCAGTTCGCGCGCCTGGCGCGCCTGGGCGACCAGGTCGTCCTCGGCGCCAGCCATGACGCGCTGCATGTTGCGCTGCACCGTGGCGATGTCGTTGACCGACTCGGCCATCATGCGCGTGAGCTCCTGCACGCGCGTGAAACGGTCGAACTCCAGCGGGTCGAACCCCGCGGCCGTGTCCTTGGACAGCGCCAGGCGCGACTGCATCTGCGACTCGGACTGCACCTCGATGTCGCGCAGCTGCTGGCGCAGGCGGTCGAGGTTGCCGGTCAGGTCGGCCAGCGAGCCGCGCAGCTGGCCCATGCGGGCGTCCAGGCGCGAGCGCGCGATCATCACCTCGCCGGCCTCGCCCACCAGGCGGTCGAGCAGCTGCGCGCGCACGCGCACCATCGGGCCGCCGCCGTGCAAGGGTGCGGCAGCGGGTGCAGGCACGGGCACGGGAGCAGATGCGGCGGGCACGCCGTCCGGCGCCGGCGCGACGGTGACCGCCTCGCTCAGCGGCTGCGCGCCGATGGTGCGCAGCGCGTCGAAGTTGGCCTGCAGGTCGTCCAGGTGCACCAGCAGCGGCTCGACGTCGCGCTCGCTGGCGCTGTCCAGGTCGATGCGCTCCACGGCCGACTCCAGCCGGTGCGCCATCTCGCCCAGGCGCATCGCGCCGGCCAGGCGCGCGCTTCCCTTGAGCGTGTGCAGCGCGCGCAGCAGGCTGCTGCGCGCTGCCGTGTCGCCAATGCGCCGCGCCCACTGGCGCAGCGCCGCGGCCGTGGCCGGCAGCAGCTCCAGCGCCTCTTCCTCGAAGATGGGGAACAGATCGGGGTCGATGACGTCTAGCAGGTCGATGTCGTCCTCGTGCACCAGGTGGCTGGCAGCGGCAGCGGCAATGCGCGCATCCACCTCCTGCTCGCGCGCCAGGCGCGCCTGCAGCGCTGCCGCGTCCTCGGCCGGTGCGGCATCCGCGGTGCTGCGCTCGGGGCCGCCCTGCGCCAGCGCCGCGTCGACAAAGTCGGCATCGGCATCGGCATCGATATCGGCGTCGGCGAGCGCCTGCGCATCGGCCGGCGCCGGGCTGCCCAGCGCGCCGAGCACCTCGGCGTCCAGCACCTGTTGCAGCTGCTGGCCGATGCGTGCGTCGGCATCCTTCAGAAAGCCCGCGGCGAACTGGTGCAGCAGGCGCCGGATCTCGTCGGCCGCCGCGCTGAACACCTGCGCCTGCGCGGGCGTGCCACTCACCTGCGGCTGCACATGCTGCAGCGTGTGCTCCAGCAGCCGCGCCAGGCGCGACAGCACGTCAAAGCCGACGGTGGCCGAGCTGCCGGCCAGCGCGTGGGCAAAGGCGATCGCGTCGTCGGGCACCGGCCGATGCAGCTCCAGCGCCCACTCCTGCAGCGCGGTGACCAGGCGGCGCGACCATTCGTCGGCCTCGTTCAGATAGACATTGAACAGCGGCAGCGGGATGCGCAGCGACCCGATGAGCTTGACCGCCTCCTCCTCGGGCAGCACCGGCGGGTGCAGCTCGATGATGCGCGCCGACGGCCGCTGCGGTGACTCGGCCTGCGCTGCGGCATCGGTTATTTCGGCCGCGTCGTCCTCCTCGTCCCTGCCGCCCGCCTGGCCCTCGTCCGGGTGCTGGTGGCCTTCACTGGCGGCTTCATGCGGCGGCGGCGCGCCCTCCTCTGCCGGCGGCTCATCCTGTGCCAGGTCCATCACAGAGGCCGAACCGGCCTCTGCATCTACAACGTCTTCCGACGGGCCGTCCAGCAAGTCTTCGGCGGGTTCTTCGGGCTCGGCGGCAGGGCTGGCCGCCGCGTCGGCAAAGGCGGCAAAGTCGAACTGCGCCAGTTCGGGCGCGTCGGGCGCCAGCTCGAACGCCTGCAGCGCGGCGTCGTCGATCGGGCGCACCTCGTCGATCGTCGTGTCGGCAAAGTCGGGCAGCGCGAATGCGTCGTCGTCCAGGTCGGCGTCCAACGCCGGCAGGCCGGCATCCAGCGCCTCGGCGGGCTCGTCCTGCACGGCCGGCGGCGCGGGTTCTTCCCGCTCCGACGGCACCGGTTGCACCAACTCCTGCTCCTGCCCCGGCACGGCCAGCGCCACCAGCCGGCCTTCGCTGCGCATGGCCTGCGCCGCGTCGATGAAGGGCTGGGCCTGCCAGGCGGTGGCGTCGCCGTCGGCGATGGCCTGGCCCCAGCGGCCAAACGCGGCCAGCGCCTGGCGCGAGAGTTCGAGCAACGGCGCGTGAATGGGTTTCTGCTCGGCCAGCCAGGCGTTGAGCACCTGCTCCATCGCCCAGGCAGCGTCGCCAAACGCGGCCAGACCCACCATGCGCGAGCTGCCCTTGAGCGTGTGAAAGGCGCGGCGCAGCGTGGTCTGCTCGCTCAGATCGGCGGCTTCGCGCTGCAGCGCATCGGCCGCGGCCAGGCCGTTGGCAACCACCTCGCGCGCCTCCTCCAGGAAGATGTCCAGCAGCTCTTCTTCGCCGTCGTCTTCCTCTTCATGCGCGGACGCGGGCGGAGTTGCCGGCGCACCGGCATCGGTAGCCGGCAAGCCCGGCAGGGCAGCGGCAGCCTCCGGCATTGCCGCGGGCGCTGCGGGCACAACGGCGGGCGCGCTGCTGCGCCCCATCAGGCTGCGCAGCTCGCCACTTGCCTCGTCGTAGGCAAACAGCTTGCGCGCCATGGCGCGCTGGTAGCTGAGCATGTCGATCAGAAAGCCGAGCGCGCCCAGGTTGCCGCCCAATTGCTCGAAGACGCGCGGCTGCTCCTGCTCCGACACCTCTGCGCCGAGCAGGCGCTCCACGGTCTCGCGCATGCCGACGACGGCGCGCGATGCCTCGTCCATGCCCAGCACCGACAGTACGCCGCGCATCTGCTGCAGGCTGCCAGGCACGCTGGACAGCGCGACCATGTCGCTGTGGTCGCGGAAATACTGGTCCATGGACTTTTCAGCCTCGGCCAGCGTGGCGCGCAACTCGCCGACGACGCTGCCCATGGTCTGGTGGTCGCTCACGCGCCGGTACAGCTCCTCCATCCAGGGCTGCAGCGGTTCGGGCTCTCCGCCGGCGATCACGCCCTGCAAGCGCTGGGCCAGGTGGGTGGCGCGCGCGTCCATGTGCTGCTGCGCGGCGTCCAGCTCCTCGAACGCGGCCTGCAGGTAGAGCACCGCAGTGGCCACTTCCATCGCCAGCGCCGCGTCGGGCGGCTGGCCCGAGCGCAGCGTGGCCTCCACCGCCTGGGTCAACGCCTGCGCCAGCGGCTCGCTGCCCGGGTGCAGCTTGCGCAGCGAGTCGCACACCAGGCTGAAGTGGTCGGCCGCGGCCTTGAGCTTGTGCGCGTCGCCGCCCGACAGCGCCGACCAGGTGTCGGTCGCCACGGCGATGCGCTTGCGCGCCTGCACCAGCACCGCCGGGTCGAACAGGCCGTACAGCGGCTGGCCGTAGGCGACCGGCTGCGCCTGCTCCAGGCCGGCGGCGCGGCGCACCGCCTGCAGCACGGGCGCAGCAGCGGCGTCGCCTGCCTGGGCGCAGAAGAACAGCAGATCCTGCACCAGGCGGTCAGCCACCTCTGCGCCGCCCTTGGCAAAGGCTGCGTACTGCAGCAGCACGCGCGAGGCCATGCGCTTGACGTAGACGTCGGGCGCCAGCAGCCCGTGCGCCAGCGCATCGAAGAAGCCGGCGCTGGCCTGCCAGAAGGCGCGCGCGCCGGGCTCGGCCTGCGCGCTGGCAAAGCCCAGGCTGGCCTGCACCAGGTCACGTGCGGCCTGTGCGTCCTGCGCGTTCTTGACCAGGCGCAGCACCGCGCGGTCGAGCAGCGTGCGTGCCTCGGGGCCGTAGACGAGCGGCTGCACGCCGGGCAGCTCGACATTGCGCAGCGGCTGGTCGTGCTCCCACAAGTCGCTCGGGTGGGCGCTGGCGTCGCCGGCCAGCGCCAGCACGTCGCGGTACTGGGCAAACAGGCCGACGGCCGGCGCGCTCTTGCCCGCCAGCACTTTTTGCAGGTATTCGATCAGCGCGAAGCTGGCGCGTTCGAGCAGTGCGGCCGCCTCGCGCGTGCACAGCTCGGGCTTGAGCACGAAGCGCTGCACCGCCGCCTCCATCGCGGAGAGCAGCAGCGCCGGCGGCTGCATGCCGATCATCTGCAGCGCGCCGCCCGCCTGGTGCAGCTGCTGGCGCGCCGCGCGCAGCGGCGCCCCGTCGAGCGCGGCCAGGTCGGACTCGCGCGCCGCGTCGCTCTCGCGCACGAAGCGGCGCAACTGCTTGACCGAGGACTCCAGCGCCTTGCGCAGTTCGTCGAGCACCCAGGCCAGCGGCGCCAAGTCGTGGTGCGCCAGGGCCGGCTCGGGCGCGGTGGCGAGGGCGTTGTCCATTGTTGCTGCTGCCATGAATGCGTTCCTGCTGCGGTCGGGCGGGGGTCAGGCGATCTTGAACCGCGCCACCGACTGGCGCAGCTCCTCGGCCACCTGCGAGAGCGCGCGCACCTGCTGCGCCGTCGAGCGCGTGCCCTCGCTGGTCTGTTCGGTCACGGCAAAGATGTGCTGGATGTTCTCGGCCACTTCGTTGGCCAGACCTGCCTCGCGCTGAGAGGCGCTGGAGATTTGCTCGATCAGCTCGGCCAGGCGGCGCGAGACGCTGTCTATCTCGGTCAGCGCGCTGCCCGCCGCGTCCGACAGGCGCGCGCCCTCGACCACGCCCTGGGTCGAGCGCTCCATCGCCGCCACCGCGTCCTGGGTGTCGCCCTGGATCGCCTTGACCAGTGCGGCGATCTGGCGCGTGGCGTCGGCCGAGCGCTCGGCCAGGCGCTGCACTTCCTCGGCCACGACCGAGAAGCCGCGCCCAGCCTCGCCGGCGGACGCGGCCTGGATGGCGGCGTTGAGCGCCAGCACGTTGGTCTGCTCGGTGATGTCGGAGATCAGCTCGGTGATCTCGCCAATCTCCTGCGACGACTCGCCCAGGCGCTTGATGCGCTTGGAGGTCTCCTGGATCTGGTCGCGCAGAGTGTTCATGCCGCCGATCGCGTTCTGCACCGACTGCAGGCCGGTGTCGGCCGCCTGCAGCGACTGGCGCGCCACGCTGGCCGACTCCTGCGCCTGGCCCGAGACCTCGTTGATGCGCCCGGCCATCTCCAGCACCGAGCGGCCGGTCTCGCGGATCTCGCGCAGCTGCTCGGTCGATGCGGCCAGCAGCTCGGTGGAGGTGTTGTCCACCCGTGCCGAGGTCTGCAACACGCGCGTGGCGGTGTTCTGCACGCTGCCCACCAGCGCGCGCAGCTCCTCGACCGTGTAGTTCACCGAGTCGGCGATGGCGCCGGTGATGTCCTCGGTCACCGTCGCCTCCTGCGTCAGGTCGCCCTCGGCGACCGACTGCAGCTCGTTCATCAGGCGCAGGATGGCGGCCTGGTTGGCGTCGTTGACGCGCTTGGCCTCTTTCTCCTGGCGGCGCGCGTCGCGCTGCAGCACCTCGGCCGCGGCCTGGCGGTTGCGGCTGTCGAGCAGTTGCACGCGGGCAATGCCCACGCCGCACAGCACGACGAACAGCGCCGCGGCCACCAGCGCCGCAAGCTGCCCCACGCCCATGCCCGAGCGTGCGGTCAGCTTTGCCTGCAGCGTCTGCAGGTGGCGGCGCAGCAGCTCGCTGTCCGAGACGATGTAGTCCTGCGCCTCGCGCGCCGACACCAGATCCTGCAGGTTGCCCAGGATGGCGCTGGCCTGGGTGCGCGTGGCGTCAAAGCCGGCGATCAGCGCCTGCAGCTGCTGGCGCGTCTTGTCGTCGCCGGCCGCGCCCAGGTGCAACTCGGCGTTGCCGTCCAGCAGCCCCTGCGCCAGCTCGGTGAAGCTGCCCAGATCCTTGCCCAGCAGGAACACCGCCTCGGGGTTCACGCCCTCGGGGGTCTGCAGCTCGTTGACCGATTTGCCGATGCGCTGCGTGAGCATGGCCAGGCGGCTGGCTGCGGCGATCTCGGGCGTGGGCGCGCGCTGCTGCAGCTTGAGCGCGGCCACGGTCTCGGCCTGCTCCAGCAGGCCAGACGAGCCGCGGTTGACCGCGCGCAGCGCCTGGCCGACGTTGATCAGCGCTTGTTCCTGCTTGAGCACCGTGCCCGCCTCGCGCGCGGCGCGCTCGACCAGCGGGGTGAGGTCGTCGATCTCGGGGGCAAACGACGCGTCCAGCGCCTGCACGCCCAGCACGTCGTCGCCCTGGGCCAGCGCACGCATGTTGCGCGCCAGCACGCCGGAGCTGTCGCGCACGTCGGCAAACGCGTTGGGCGCGCCCACCAGCGCCTGCGTGACCGACTTGGCCAGCCGCTGCGACTGCATCAGCGCCTGGCCCGCGGCGCTCAGCTGCTGGCCGGTGCGGTTGGCCTGCTGCAGCACCCAGGCGGTGAGCAGCGCCAGCACCACCAGGCCCACGCCCAGCAGCACCAGCAGGCGGCGCTGGTGGCGCGCAGCCGGCGCGTTGCCCAGCAGCGGCAGGCGCACCGCGTCGCTGCTGGCGGGCAGTCCGTCGACCTCGGCCGGGATCTGCGTGGCGGCGCCCAGCTCTGTGTAGACGGTGTGGCCGTCGCCGCTGTAGGTCGGAGACAACGCGTCCCCGTCGGCGCGCAACACCAGCGGGTCTGCCTCCATCCCTTTGGACGGAGGGGTTCTGCGTTGGAACAGGCTGCCAAAGAAAGGAACGACGGACATGGTGGGCCTTGCAATGGTGAAAGGGGTTATCGGGAGCGCGGTCTGCGCATCTGCCGGGCCGTGGCGAGGACTCTCACAGCCCGATGCGCAGAAAGCGGGCATCGCCCGCCAGCGCCTGCATGTCGATCACCTGCCAGGGCACGCCCTGCGCGTCGGTGTGAATGGAGCCGAGATAGGCCGCCTGCCCGGCTGGGGGCGGCTGCTCGCCGGCAAAGTCCTGCGCGCTGCGCAGCCCCGCCAGGCGGTCGACCAGCAACGCGGCGTTGACCTGCAGCGCGCCGCCCAGCTGCAGCAGGCGGGACTCGGCCAGCGCCTGCTCGCTGCGCGCTGCGGGCAGATCCAGCAGGCGGGCCAGGTCGATCACGCCCACCAGCGCACCGCGCAGGTTGGCAACGCCCAGAAACCAGGGCTGGGCGTAGGGGACGGCGACCACGTCGGTCCAGGCGAAGATTTCACCGGCCTGCTCCAGCGGCACCAGCCAGTGGCGGCCGGCGCATTCCAGCGCCAGCCAGGATGCAACGGACACCGCCTCGGTGCGGGCGGCCTGCAGCCGCGCCGCGAGACGGGTCTGCAACTCCTTCAATGCGGTGCGGTTGGCCATGGGATGAGCTTTATGCGGTTGCCGCGCAGGCCTTGGCGGCCGGCGCCCGGGTCTGCCTGCGCATGGAGAAAGGGTTGCGGCCGCGGGCCGCCTGGAGCGCCATTCAGCCCAGCGCCTCGATCTTGCTTTGCAGCTGCGCCGGGTCGACGGGCTTGGTGATGTAGTCGCGCGCGCCCTGGCGCAAGCCCCAGACGCGGTCGGTCTCCTGATTTTTGCTGGTGCACATGATGATGGGCACGTCGGCGTACTGCGGGTCGCGCGCGATGGTGCGGGTGAGCTGGAAACCGTTCTGCCCCGGCATCACCACGTCCATCAAGATCAGGTCGGGCTTTTCCTCGGCCAGGCGCGCAAACGCCTCCTGCGCATTCTGCGCGGTGCGCACCTGCATGCCTTTTTTCTGCAGCAGGTCGGTCAGGTACATCAATTCGGTTCTGGAGTCATCGACCACCAGCACTTTGCGAACCGGCATCACATCGCTCCTTGTCGCGCCAGGCCAAACTGCTGCACCGTCTGCAGCAGCTGGTCTTTGGTAAATGGTTTGGTGAGGTATTCCTGGCAGCCCACCATGCGCCCGCGCGCCTTGTCGAACACGCCGTCCTTGGAGGACAGCATCACCACCGGTGTATCGGCAAAACGGGGGTTGCGCTTGATGATGGCCACCGTCTGGTAGCCGTCGAGCTTGGGCATCAGGATGTCGCAGAAGATCAGCTGCGGCGCGTAGTCGTTGACCTTGGACAGCGCGTCAAAGCCATCGTCGGCCAGCAGCACCTCGTGGCCGCCCTGCTTGAGAAAAATCTCGGCGCTGCGCCGAATGGTGTTGCTGTCGTCCACCACGAGCACCCTGTAGGTGGAGCCGGTCGTTGTTGCTGTCAATTGATTGCCACTCCTGCCGGTTTCACGCAACGTCTGCACGCACGAATGCATGCCTCGCGTCGCCTTATAGCCGCCCTCCCTGGTTGGCCGCGTTTGCCGTAGCGCTGCAAAGCCGCTACGTCAACCCAGCTTAAGGGGCAAGCACTTAGAATGCAACGATTGTAGCCAACGGTTTTGGCACCCATGCGGCTTTCAAGCCCCCTGCTGCGCAGGCGCTCCCGATGAATCTTCCCCCCAGCGAGACCCCTCTTGCGGCCCCCGGCGGCCTGCAGCCGGCGTGCGTGCTCAGCTTCAACGCCAACGACCCCTGCGGCGCTGGCGGCCTGGCCGCCGACATCACCACGATTGCCACCATCGGCGGCTACCCGGCGCCGGTGGCCACCGGCATTCTGGTGCGCGACAGCAGCGCCGTGCTGGCCCACCACGCGCTGAGCGCCGAGCTGGTGGCCGAGCAGGCGGCCGCCGTGCTCGAAGACCTGCCAGTGCGCGCGATCAAGCTCGGCTTTGCCGCCAATACCGACAACCTGGCGGCCGTGGCAGCCATTGCCAGCGACTACGACAGCCTGCCGCTGATCGTGCACATGCCCGACCTGCCCTGGTGCACGTCCGAGGAGATCGACGACTACCACGACGCGATGAGCGAGCTGGTGCTGCCGCTGGCCTCGGTGTTGGTTGGAAACCACAGCACGCTGTGGCGCTGGCTGTTGCCGCAGCACGACAGCGCGCGCAGCCCCAGCGCGCGCGACCTGGCCGCCGCCGCGCAGCAGCACGGCACGCCCTATGTGCTGGTCACCGGCATGCCCCAGCCCGACGCGGTGCTGGACAACCAGCTGGCCAGCGCCGAGACGGTGATCGCCAGCCACAAGGTGGCGCGGCTGCCGGGGCGCTTCATCGGCTGCGGCGACACGCTGTCGGCCGCGCTGTGCGCGCTGCTGGCCAGCGGCTGCTCGCTGGAGCAGGCAGTGCCCGAAGCGCTGGCCTACCTGGACGCCAGCCTGGGCGCCGCGCTGCACCTGGGCATGGGCCACGCCATTCCCGACCGCATGTACTGGGCCGAACCAGGCGACGACGCCCCGGACGACGACACCTCTTCTTCTGCCTCTTTGGACCTGACCCGCGATGACACGACCCACTGACCTCAACGACACCCTGTTCCAGCGCGCCCGCCGTGTGATTCCCGGCGGCGTGAACTCGCCGGTACGCGCCTTTCAGGCCGTCGGCGGCACGCCGCGCTTCGTGCAGCGCGCCCAGGGCGCCTATTTCTGGGACGCCAACGGCAAGCGCCACATCGACTACATCGGCTCCTGGGGCCCGATGATCCTGGGCCACGGCCACCCGGCGGTGGTCGAAGCGGTGCAGCAGGCGCTGCTGGACGGCTTTTCCTTCGGCGCGCCGACCGAGCGCGAGGTGCAGCTGGCCGAGGAAATCATCCGCTACGTGCCGTCGATGGAGATGGTGCGCCTGGTCAGCTCGGGCACCGAGGCCGGCATGAGCGCCATCCGACTGGCGCGCGGTGCCACCGGGCGCAGCAAGATCATCAAGTTCAACGGCTGCTACCACGGCCACGCCGACTCGCTGCTGGTCAAGGCCGGCTCGGGCCTGGCCACCTTTGGCCACGCCACCAGCGCCGGCGTGCCGCCCGAGGTGGTGCAGCACACGCTGGTGCTGGAATACAACGACGTGGCGCAGCTCGAAGAAGCCTTTGCGTTGCATGGCGACAACCTGGCCTGCGTGATCATGGAACCGATTGCCGGCAACATGAACTTCGTGCGCGCGAGCGTGCCCTTCATGCAGCGTGCGCGCGAGCTGTGCACGCTGCACGGCGCGCTGCTCATCCTCGACGAGGTGATGACCGGCTTTCGCGTTGCGCTGGGCGGCGCGCAAAGCGTGTACGCACAGCAGATCCCGGGCTTTGCGCCCGACATCACGGTGCTGGGCAAAGTGATCGGCGGAGGCATGCCGCTGGCGGCCTTTGGCGGCAAACGGGCGGTGATGGAGCAACTGGCGCCGTTGGGCCCGGTCTACCAGGCGGGTACGCTGTCGGGCAATCCGGTGGCCACGGCCTGCGGCCTGGCGACGCTGGCGCAGGTGTCCCAACCCGGCTTCTACGACCGGCTGGCGGGCAGCACGCGCGCGCTGACGGCTGGCCTGGCCGGCGCGGCCAAGGAAGCCGGTGTGGATTTCTGCGCCGACAGCGAGGGCGGCATGTTCGGCTTCTTCCTGCTGCCCGAGCTGCCGCAGAACTACCCGGCCGTGATGGAGACCGACCGCGAACGCTTCAACGCGCTGTTCCACGGCCTGCTTGATCGCGGCGTGTACATTGCGCCAGCGCTGTACGAAGCGGGATTCGTGAGCGCCGCACACAGCGCGGCCGACATCGAGGAGACCGTCGCCGCTGCCCGCGCGGCGTTTGCCGCGCTGGGCCGCAAATAAGGCTGGCGCTGTCCCGGCGACGGGTTCGCGTCACCATCAAAAACGCCCGGCTGCAGGCCGGGCGTTTTCACGTGCGCATGCACCGATCCAGCGATGTATCAGTGGCGGAAGTGGCGCACGCCGGTAAAGACCATGGCCACGCCGCGCTCGTTGGCAGCGTCGATGACCTCCTGGTCGCGCATCGAGCCGCCCGGCTGGGCGATGCAGGTCGCGCCGGCATCGACGACCACGTCCAGGCCGTCGCGGAAGGGGAAGAAGGCGTCGCTCGCGACCACCGTGCCCTGCAGGCTCAGGCCCGCGGCCTGGGCCTTGATGCTGGCGATGCGCGCCGAATCGAGCCGGCTCATCTGGCCCGCGCCCACGCCCATGGTCATGCCGCCCTTGCAGAACACGATGGCGTTGCTCTTGACGTACTTGGCGACCTTCCAGGCGAACATCAGGTCCTGCACCTGCTCCTGCGTGGGTTGCAACGTGGTGACCACCTTCAGGTCGGGCAGTTGCAGCTCATGGTTGTCGGCCGTCTGCAGGAGCAGGCCCGAGCCCACGCGCTTGGCGTCGATGGCGTTGCGGCCCTGCGCCCACGGCGTTTCGCCGCCGGTGGCCGGCAGCGTGATCTTCATCAGGCGCACGTTGGCCTTGGCCTTGAAGACCTCCAGCGCCTCGGGCGTGAAGTCGGGCGCCATCAGCACCTCGACGAACTGTTTGGAAATCTGCTGCGCCGCCGCGCCGTCGACCGCGCGATTCAGCGCGATGATGCCGCCAAAGGCGCTGGTCGGGTCGGTCTGGAAGGCCTTGCCGTAGGCCTCCAGCGCATTCGTGCCCACGGCCACGCCGCAGGGATTGGCGTGCTTGACGATGACGCAGGCGGGCAGCTTGAAGCTCTTGACGCATTCCCAGGCGGCGTCGGCGTCGGCGATGTTGTTGTAGGACAGTTCCTTGCCCTGCAACTGCACACCGGTGGCAATCGAGCCGGGCGCGGGATACAGGTCGCGGTACCAGGCGGCGCTCTGGTGGCTGTTCTCGCCGTAGCGCAGATCCTGCACCTTGATGAAATGGCCGTTGCTCTGGCCGGGGAACAGGCTGCGCTCGGGTACGTAGGCCTCGGAGAGTTTCTCGGCCTCGAACTGCACGGAAGAGAGGTAGTCGCTGATCGCGCCGTCGTACTGTGCAACGCGGTTGAATGCGGCCACCGACAGCGCAAAGCGCAGCTTGTCACTCAGCTTGCCGTGCGCCTTCAGCTCGGCCAGCACCGCGTCGTACTGGTCGGCAGCCGTCACGACGCCCACGTCCTTCCAGTTCTTGGCGGCGCTCCTCACCATGGCCGGGCCGCCGATGTCGATGTTCTCGATGGCGTCGGCCAGCGTGCAGCCGGCCTTGGCCACGGTGGCCTCGAAGGGGTAGAGGTTGACGACCAGCAGGTCGATGGTGTCGATGCCGTGCTCGGCCAACGCAGCCATGTGCGCCGGCAGGTCGCGGCGCGCGAGCAGGCCGCCATGGATCTTGGGGTGCAGCGTCTTGACGCGTCCGTCGAGCATCTCGGGGAACTGTGTGACCTCGGCCACCTCGGTAACGGGCAGACCCTCCTTGGCCAGCAGCTGGGCGGTGCCGCCGGTAGACAGCAGGCGCACGCCCAGCGCGTGCAGCGCGCGGGCAAAGTCGACGATGCCGCTCTTGTCGGAGACGGAAATCAATGCATTCATGGCAGTCATGGCAATCTCGGCCTTCAAGTTTCAAAACGATTGCGGCCCGCGGCAGGCCGCGGGGCGACACCCGGCGCGGCGCACCCGCGGGCGGCGGTCAAATCAAACGGTGCTGCACCAATTTTTTACGCAGTGTGTTGCGGTTCAGGCCCAGCCACTCGGCGGCACGCGACTGGTTGCCGCCGGCCTGCTGCATCACCACCTCCAGCAGCGGTTTTTCGACCACGCGCACCAGCATGTCGTACATGCCGTCGGGGGCTTCGCCGCCCAGATCCTCGAAGTAGCGCAGCAGGTTATGGCGCACGCACTCCTCGATATTGGTCTCTTTTGCGCTCATGCGCCCAATTCCTCTGCGGGTAGTGCCGTGCCCGCGCCTGCCGCGGCGGCAGGCGCGGGCAGGCGATCCATGCGCTGCGCCAGCTGATCGAAATAGTCCGCAACGGCCTGGTGCTGCTCGGCGGCGCCCTGCTCCACGTTGATGCGCCGGCGCAGCACGTCGCCGCCAGGCAGGCCGTGCACATACCAGGCGATGTGCTTGCGCGCGCTGCGCACGCCGATGTACTCGCCATACAGCTGGCAGTGATCCTGCAGGTGGTCGAGCAGCAGGCGGCGCACCTCGGCCACCAGCGGCGGCGCCAGGTGCTGGCCGGTCGCCAGGTAGTGCGCGATCTCGCGAAAAATCCAGGGCCGTCCCTGCGCGGCACGGCCGATCATCAGCGCGTCGGCGCCAGTGGCGGCCAGCACCTGGCGCGCTTTTTCAGGGCTGTCAATGTCGCCGTTGGCCACGACCGGCACGCCCACCGCGGCCTTCACCGCGGCAATCGTGTCGTACTCGGCCTGGCCGCGGTAGCCCTGCTCGCGCGTGCGCCCGTGCACCGTCAGCATCTGCACGCCCGCGTCTTCAAAGCGCCGTGCCAGCGCCACCGCGTTCTTGTGTGCATCGCACCAGCCGGTGCGCATCTTCAGCGTCACCGGCACGCCCAGCGGAGCGCAGGCAGCAACGACGGCGGCGGCGATCCCGCCGGCCAGCGCCTCGTTCTGCATCAGCGCCGAGCCGGCCCATTTGTTGCAGACCTTCTTGGCCGGGCAACCCATGTTGATGTCGATGATCTGCGCGCCGCGCTCGACGTTGTAGACCGCGGCCTCGGCCATCATCGCCGCGTCGGTTCCGGCAATCTGCACCGCAATCGGCCCCGCCTCGCCGTCGTGGTTGGCGCGGCGGCTGCTCTTGAGGCTGTCCCACAGGTCGCGGCGCGAGGTCACCATCTCGCTGACCGCGTAGCCCGCGCCCAGCTGCTTGCACAGGCGGCGAAACGGCCGGTCGGTCACGCCTGCCATCGGCGCGACAAACAGGCGGTTGGCCAGGGCGAACGGGCCGATGTGCAAGGCGGACATGGGGGATGGAATTCAGAAGGCGAGGCGCTGGCGCGAAAGAGCGGCGATTGTACCTGCCCAAAATTTCAGCAGCCGAAATGTGCGCTGCCGCCCGCCTACACTCGCACCCATGCAAGCATGGATCGATCAACTGCTGCACTGGCTGGCGCTGCCGGAGATCGGCCTGGGCGCGGTGTTCGTCATCGCGCTGGTGTCGGCCACGCTGCTGCCGCTGGGCTCGGAGCCGGCGGTGTTCGGCCTGGTCAAGCTCAACCCAGAACTGTTCTGGCCCGCCATTGCCGTGGCCACGCTGGGCAACACGCTGGGCGGCGCCATCAGCTGGTGGATGGGCCGCGGCGCCCACCGCGCCTGGGACGCAGCACGCCGCCTGCGCCGCGGCGGCGAGGGCGCAAGCCCGCCGGCTGCCACGCGGCCACTGTCACGCCACCAGCGGCGCGCGCGCATCTGGCTGCGCCGCTGGGGCGCACGCGCCTGTCTGCTGTCCTGGCTGCCCGTCGTCGGCGACCCGCTGTGCGCCGTGGCCGGCTGGCTACGTCTGCCGTTCTGGCCTTGCCTGGCCTACATGGCAGTCGGCAAGCTTGGCCGCTATCTGGTGATGACCTGGGCGCTGCTGCGCCTGGCAAGCAGCGCCTGACCAACACAATGGTGCAAAACAGGCCCGCAATCCAAAGCGGGGCTGGACACACTATGCTGGCGTGCGCGCCACGCGCGAGGCGCCGCGCCGCTGCCGCCACGCACCTTCGAGCGTGAACAGCACCAGCGCCGCCCAGATCAGCACGAAGCCAATCAGGCGCGCCGGCGTGAGCGATTCGCCGTACAGCCACACGCCCAGCATGAACTGCAGCGTGGGGCCGATGTACTGCAACACACCCAGCGTCGTCAGCGTGATGCGCCGCGCCCCGGCGGCAAACAGCAGCAGCGGAATGGCGGTGAATGGCCCGGCCGCCAGCAACCAGCCCCACAGCGGCGCGTCGGCATGCACCCAGGCCGCCTCGCCGCGCCAACCCCACCAGGCCAGCGCCGCCAGCGCCAGCGGGGTGAGCAGCGCGGTCTCCACCGCCAGCCCCTCCAGCGCGCCCAGCACCGCCACCTTGCGCATCAGGCCGTAGATGCCGAAGGTGAGCGCCAGCGACAGGCCGATCCACGGCAGATGCCCGGCCTGCCAGGTCAACCAGGCCACGCCCGCCGCCGCCAGCGCCACCGCGGCCCACTGGCCGCTGCGCGGACGCTCGTGCAGAAAGACCGTGCCCAGCGCCACGTTGAGCAGCGGCTGGATGAAATAGCCCAGGCTGGCGTCGACCACATGGCCGTTGTTCACGGCCCAGACATAGATCAGCCAATTGCCCGACAGCAGCAGCGCCGACAGCGCAAACACCCCCACCGTGCGCGGGTTCTGGCGCAACTGCGCCAGCCACTCCCAGCGCCGGCGCACGAGCAGCAGCAGCGCGACGAACAGCATGGACCACAGCGTGCGGTGCATGATGATCTCCAGCGCGGGCACCTGCTCGAGCTGGCGGAAATACACGGGGAAGAGGCCCCAGCCGACAAAGGCCAGAGCCGCATAGACGATGCCGGGTTGCATAGACGATGGGGGTTGCGCCGCGGCGGCGCGCACCATCGGCGCCGCCCGGGGAAACCCCGAAGTAGACCAGAAAAGCCGCACGCGCGCCCAGGCCCGCGCACGCGGCCTCTGCTACGCTGGGCGCCCATGCGCAACATGATCGACTTCAGCTCCTGGCAGGGCCTGCTGTCCACGCTGCTGGGGCTGGTACTGGTCACCCTGGTGGCCGTAGGCCTGCGGCTGCTGGTCATGCAGCGCCTGCAGCAAAAGCGCGAGCGCTAGAACCGCCAGATCAACGAGCGGCTCAAGACCTTGATCGCCGCCTACAAGACGCTGGGCGGCTCGTTCACCGGCAACCTGGCCGTCGACCCCAGCCACCTGCGCGACCTGCGCATGCGCGCCGCCGCGGCGCAAGACGTGTCGGATGTACTGAACGACGCAGGACATGAAGGAGAAAACTCCGAACGCCGGCGCCGCATCCGCGACGCGGTCGAGGCGGCGCTTTCGGACGTGATCCTGCTGGGCACGGCCGAGCAGGTGCGGCTGGCGGTGCAGGCCGCCAACGACATGGCAGCCGGGCGCCGGATCGAGACCGCGGCGCTGGTGGTCTCGCTGCGCAGCTTCATCCGCGAAGTGCTGGAACTCGACGCCATCCCCACCGACCTGCCCATCCCCAAGCAAGGCCCGTTGCGCGGCGCGACGGCCGGAGGACGAGGTGGCGGTGCGGGCGCTGCCGGCCGGTCTAAAGGTGGCGGTGGCAGCAGCGGTGGCGGCAGCGGCAGCGGCAGCGGTGGTGGTGGTGGGGCTGGCAGCGGCGGTATGGGACACGGCGCCGGCATGGGCCACGCGGCGCGGGACGCCGACGCGGCGCAGTAGCCGCCGAAGGCCGCCCGGCCCCCGATTGGTCAGACGTTGAACAAAAAGTTCATCACATCGCCATCCCTGACGACATATTCCTTGCCCTCGGCGCGCATCTTGCCGGCCTCCTTGGCGCCGGCCTCGCCCTTGTACTGGAGGAAGTCATCGAAGGCGATGGTCTGGGCACGGATGAAGCCGCGCTCGAAGTCGCCGTGGATCACGCCGGCGGCCTTGGGCGCGGTGTCGCCCTTGTGGATGGTCCAGGCGCGCACTTCCTTGACGCCGGCGGTGAAATAGGTCTGCAGGCCCAGCAGGTCGTAGCCGGCGCGGATCAGGCGGTTCAGGCCGGGCTCGTCCTGGCCCAGCTCGTGCAGGAATTCCAGGCGGTCGGCGTCGTCCATCTCGGCCAGCTCGGCCTCGATCTTGGCGCAGATGGCGACCACCGGCGCGCCCTGCACGCGGGCGTAGTCCTTGAGTTTGTCCAGCAGCGGGTTGTCGTCAAACCCGTCCTCGGCCACGTTGGCGACGAACATGGCCGGCTTGGCGGTGATCAGGCAGAAGGGCTTGAGCAGCGGCGCGTCTTCCTTGCTGACCTCGACCGTGCGCGCGGGCCGGCCCTCGTCGAGCGCAGCCTGGATGGGCGTGAGCAGTTGCACCAGCTTGGCTGCCTCCTTGTCGTTGCCGCTCTTGGCGGCCTTGCTGTAGCGGTTCAGCGCCTTTTCGACGGTGGCGAGATCCGCCAGGCACAGCTCGGTCTGGATGACTTCGATGTCGGAGATCGGGTCGACGCGGCCGGCGACGTGGATGACGTTCGGGTCTTCAAAGCAGCGCACCACGTTGACGATGGCGTCGGTCTCGCGGATGTGCGCCAGGAACTGGTTGCCCAGGCCTTCGCCCTTGCTCGCACCAGCCACCAGGCCGGCGATGTCGACGAACTCGACGATGGCGGGCACGGTGCGCTCGGGCACGACGATCTCGGCCAGCTGGCTCAGGCGCGGGTCGGGCACCTCGACCACGCCGGTGTTGGGCTCGATGGTGCAGAAAGGGTAGTTCTCGGCGGCAATGCCGGCCTTGGTCAAGGCGTTGAACAGGGTGGACTTGCCGACGTTGGGCAGGCCCACGATGCCGCATTTGAGGCTCATGGCAGGGTTCTCTGGTCTTGGGGAAACCGGGGATTGTAAGAGGCGGGCTAAAAACTGAACTGCGCCGCCACCTGCTGGCCCACGCGCAGCGTCTGCCCCGCGCCGGCGGCAATGATGGCGTTCATGCCGAAGGTCAGCCCGCCGCCGACGCGCGCGTCCTGGCGGTAGGCGCGCAACTGCTCGGTCACGGCCGTACCGCGCTGGGCGGTGGCCGGGTCGACGTCGGGAATCGGGCAACGCGCGCAGGGCTTGACCGGGCGCAGCGCAACGGCACCGCCGCTGACGTGCAGCAGCTCGGCATGGTCTTCGTCGTGCGCGGCAAAGCCGTCGATCACGATGTTGGGGCGAAAGCGCTCCATGCCGACGCCAGCGTGGCCCGCCGCGCGCAGGCGCTCGTTCAGTTCGTCCAACGCCGCCTGGCTGACGACGAGCAGCGGAAACCCGTCGGGAAAGCGCACCGACGCGGCCGCGCCCTGCGTCCAGTCAGCGTCGGCCAGGCGCTGGCCGGTGTCGTCAAAGCGCACCAGGCGGCAGGGCGTTTGCAGAAATTCGCTGAGCCAGCGCGCCGCCTCTGGGCTGGCGTCAAGCGCCTGCACGCGGTCGCGCCAGACCTGCACCTCGCACGGCCGGCCTGCAGCAGCCAGCGGCAGCTCCAGATCGGCCATGCCGCTGGCGCGCAGCGTGAGTGTGTCAGTGCCCACTACCGGGTGGATCAGCGCCATGCGCGGCCATTCGCGCTGGGTCATGAACATGCCCTGGTCGTCGACCACCATCCAGCTGCGATCCCACGCCAGGCCGGTCGGCGTCAACTCTGCCTCGCGCAGTTCGGTGCCGGCGCAGGACTTGATGGGGTGGATGAACAGGCGGGCGATGCGGCCGGTGATGTCGGGCGTGAAGTCGGTGGGCATGGTGCAGTCCAGGCTCAAAGCGGCCGATTGTGCGCCGACGGCATGTGCGCTGCCCCCGACGGCCAAGGGCTCATACCCGCCTCCTACAATCGCCGCCATGGCGCAATCCTTTGACATATGTATCCGCGGCGCGGGCGTGGTGGGCCGCACGCTGGCCCTGTTGCTGGCCCAAGGCGGCCTGCGCACCGCACTGGTCGATCCGCAGGCGGCGCCTGCCGCGCCCGACGTGCGCGCCTACGCGCTCAACGCCGCCTCGCGCGAGCTGCTGCTGTCGGTGCGCGGCTGGCCCGACGCCGAGCACGCCACCGCAGTACAGCGCATGGAGGTATTTGCCGGCGCCGGCCACCAGGTGCAGTTCGACGCTGCTGCGCAGCGCTGCGACGCGCTGACCTGGATCGTCGACGTGCCGGCGCTGCTGGCGCGGCTGGGCGACGCGCTCAAATTCCAGCCGCTGGTCGAGCGCGTGGACGCGCCGGTCGACGCACCGCTCACCATCGTCTGCGAAGGGCGCGCCAGCCGCACACGGTCGGAATTCGGCGTGACCTTCGACGTCACGCCCTACGCCCAGCACGCCATCGCCACGCGCGTGCAGTGCGAAAAGCCGCACGGCCAGGTCGCGCGCCAGTGGTTCGACCAGGACGGCTCCATCCTCGCCTTTCTGCCGCTGGACGGCGCCCGGGGGAACTCGGTCGCCGTTGTCTGGTCTGTAGGCCAGGAGGATGCCCAGCATTGGCTGGACTGCGACGAGACCATGTTCACCGACCGACTGAGCGAGATCAGCAGCGGCGCACTCTGCGCTCTGCGCCTGAGCGGCCCGCGCGCGCGCTGGCCGCTGCAGCAGGCTTTTGCGCGCCAGTGGTGCGGCGCCCTGCCCGGCCAGCCGCAAAACGCCTGGGTGCTGGCGGGCGACGCAGCGCACAACGTGCACCCGCTGGCCGGCCAGGGGCTGAACCTGGGCCTGGCCGACGTGCAGGCGCTGGCGCAGGTGCTGCGCGGCCGTGCGTCCTGGCGCGGCGTGGGCGACCTGCGCCTGCTGCGCCGCTACGAGCGCGCACGCAAGGCGGCGGTGCTGCCCGCGCAGCTGGCCATGGACGGGCTGCAGCAGCTGTTCACCCGGCGCGAGCAGCCGCTGCAAAACCTGCGCAACTGGGGCATGGACTGCTTCGAGCGCAGCCCGCTGCTCAAGGCCTGGGTGGCCCGCCAGGCCATGGGCCAGGCGTGACCACGGTCGTTTTTCCATCGGTTTGTTTCACAGGAACGTCATGAAAATCATCTCCGTGCTGCTGGCCGCAGCAGCATTGACCCTGGGGCTGAGCGCCCATGCGCAAGAGGGCGCGATCCGCAAGACGCTGGCCGAGCGCATTCCGCAGCTCACCCAGATCGACGAGGTGCGCAGCACGCCGATGCAGGGCCTGTACGAGGTGCGCGTGGGCACCGACCTGTTCTACACCGACGCGACCGGCCACTTCCTGATCCAGGGCGAGCTGATCGACACCGAGGCGCGGCGCAACCTGACCGAGGATCGCATCAACGCGCTGACCGCACTCGACGTCAAGACGCTGTCGCTGGACGACGCAATCACCATCGTGCGCGGCAAGGGCGAGCGCAAGCTCGTCGTCTTCGAAGACCCGAACTGCGGCTACTGCAAGCGCTTCGAGAAAGACATGCAGAAGGTGGACAACGTCACGGTCCACCTGTTCCTCTACCCCATCCTCAGCCCCGACTCGGCCGAGAAGTCGCGCAACATCTGGTGCGCCAAGGATCCCGCCGCCGCCTGGAGCGACCTGATGCTGCGCGACAAGGTGCCCGCCGCGGCCAGCTGCGACATTGCCGCGCTCAAGCGCAACCTGGCGCTGGGGCGCAAGCACAAGATCACCGGCACGCCCACGCTGATCTTTGCCGACAACACCCGCGTGCCCGGCGCGCTGGGCACCAGCGACATCGAGCAGCGCCTGGCCAAGGCGGCCGCCGCGGCCAGGCCCTGAATCGCTCGCGGCCCGCACGGCCGCGCACCACCCGCCACGCCAGGCCCGCGACCGCAGGCCTGGCTTTTTTGCAAGAGCTGCCATGACCACACACTCCCCCGCCACCACGGCCGACCTGCACTACCGCATCGAGGCGGCCGACCTGCACGCCCACTACTACCAGGTCAGCTTCACCATCGCCCGGCCCACCGCGAGCCAGCGCGTCACGCTGCCGGTGTGGATTGCCGGCAGCTACCTGGTGCGCGAGTTCTCGCGCCACCTGCTGCAGCTGGGCGCCACGCAGGACGGCGCCACCGTGCCCATGCGCCAGCTCGACAAAAACCACTGGCAGGCGGACTGCAGCGCGGGCAGCCCGCTGGTGCTGCACTACAGGGTCTGCGCGCAGGACGCCTCGGTGCGCACCGCGTGGCTGGACGCGCAGCGCGGCTTCTTCAACGCCACCAGCGTCTGCCTGCAGGCCGAGGGCACGGATGGCCAGCCCTGCACCGTAGACATTGCGCCGCCCCAGGCCGCCGCAGCCGCCGCCTGGCAGTGCGCCACGGCGCTGCAGCCGCTGGCGGTGGACACGCGCGGCTTTGGCCGCTACCGCGCCGACGACTACGACCAGCTGGCCGACAGCCCGGTGGAGATGGCGCCCTTCATCAGCGCCGACTTCGAGGCCCGCGGCGTGCCCCACCGCCTGGTCATCAGCGGCGCCGCGCCCACGCTGGATCTGCAGCGCCTGGTGGCCGACACCCGCGCGATCTGCGAGGCCGCCATCGACCTGTGGCACCCGGACGGCGAGGCCCCGCCGTTCGGCCACTACCTGTTTCTGCTCAACGCGACTGACGACGGCTACGGCGGGCTGGAGCACCGCTACAGCACCGCGCTGATTGCCAACCGGCGCGACCTGCCGCGCCTGGGCGAGGCCGGCACCGGCGACGGCTACATCCAGCTGCTGGGCCTGATCAGCCATGAATACTTCCACACCTGGAACGTCAAGCGCCTGCGCCCGCAGGAATTTGCGCGCTACGACTGGCAGCGCGAGAACTACACCGAGCTGCTGTGGTTCTTCGAGGGCTTCACCAGCTACTACGACGACCTGCTGCTGCGCCGCGCGCGCCTGATTGGCGACGCCGCTTACCTGAAGCTGCTGGCCAAGACTGCCAACCAGGTGCTGCAAACACCCGGGCGGCGCGTGCAAAGCGTGGCGCAGGCCAGCTTTGATGCCTGGATACGCTACTACCGCCCCGACGCCAGCACGCCCAACACCACGGTCAGCTACTACACCAAGGGCGCGCTGGTTGCGCTGTGCCTGGATCTGAGCCTGCGCAGCGAAGGCGCGGCGACGCTGGACGACGTGATGCGCGCGCTATGGCAGCGCTGCAGCGGCGGCCCGATGACCGAGGCCGACCTGCTGGCCGTGCTGCAGGCGCTGACCGGGCGCGGCTGGCAGCAGGAGATTGCCGACTGGGTGCACGGCACCGGCGAGCTGCCGCTGGCGACCGTGCTGGCCGCGCAAGGCGTTGCACTAAAGGCCGACACGCCCCAGCCCGCCCAGCGCCTGGGCCTGCGCGTGCGCGAGCACGGCGGCATCCACGTCACCCATGTGCTGGCCGGCGGCGCTGCCGAGCAGGCCGGACTGATGGCTGGCGACGAATGGCTGGGCGTGGAACTTGACAGCCAGGGCTGGCGATTGCGCACGCTCGCCGACCTGGCCCTGGTCGCCGGCAGTGCGCGCGAAGTCACCGCGCTGGTGGCGCGCGACGCCCGCCTGCTGCACCTGGCGCTGGCCCTGCCCCCGGCCACGGCAGGCGCGGACACCATCGTGCTGGAAGTGGCCGATGGCGCCCGCGCGCAGGCTTGGCTGGCCGGCGCTTCGCTATAGTTGACCGGTTACACACCCGCCATCCAAGGAGAACCCATTCATGGCCTACGAATGCATCACCGTGCGCACCGAAGCCGACAAGGTCGGCATCATCACGCTCAACCGCCCCAAGCAGCTCAACGCCCTCAACGACCAGCTGATGGACGAGCTGGGCGCGGCGCTCAAGGCGTTTGACGCCGACGAGAAAATCGGCTGCATGATCGTCACCGGCAGCGAGAAAGCCTTTGCCGCCGGCGCCGACATCGGCGCCATGGCCAAGTACAGCTTTGCCGACGCCTACAAGGGCGACTACATCACGCGCAACTGGGAGACCATCCGCATGATCCGCAAGCCCGTGATTGCCGCCGTGAGCGGCTACGCGCTGGGCGGCGGCTGCGAGCTGGCGATGATGTGCGACTTCATCATCGCTGCCGACAACGCCAGGTTCGGCCAGCCCGAGATCAAGCTGGGCGTCATCCCCGGCGCCGGCGGCACACAGCGCCTGCCGCGCGCCGTGGGCAAGTCCAAGGCCATGGACATGGCGCTCACCGCCCGCATGATGGACGCATCGGAAGCCGAGCGCGCCGGCCTGGTCAGCCGCGTCGTCGCGCTGGACAAGCTGATGGAAGAAGCCCTGGCCGCCGCCATCACCATCAGCGGCTTCTCGCAGATCGCCACCATGGCCGCCAAGGAGTCGGTCAACCGCGCGTTCGAGGGCTCTTTGACCGACGGCGTGATGTTCGAGCGCCGCCTGTTCCACGCCCTGTTCGCCACCCAGGATCAGAAGGAAGGCATGGACGCCTTCGTCAACAAGCGCGCGCCCCAATTCACCCACCAGTGATTTGTGCGAGCCGCCATTTTTCAGCTACAATGCGCGGCTTCGGTGGTATAGCTCAGTTGGTTAGAGCGCAGCATTCATAATGCTGATGTCCCAGGTTCAAGTCCCGGTACCACCACCAGACACAACGCCCAGCCTCGCCGGCTGGGCGTTTTTGTTTGCACGCCGCGGCTACCGCGCCCGCAGCTGCACCCCATCCAGGCTGGGCGCTGCCAGCGGCTGCGCGGCGCTGCCCGGGCGCACCGGGGCAAAGCGGCCGGCGTTCCAATCGGCCAGCGCGGCCTCGATCTCGGCCTGGCTGCGCGCCACGAGGTTCCACCAGATGATCGGCGGCTCATCCATCGGCGCGCCGCCGATCAAGAGCAACTGCATGGGGGCGTCGCACTGCAGCGCAAGCACGGTGCGCCCAGGCGCAAAGTACAGCCACTCGCCCGGGGCCAGCGGCTCGTCTTCCACCTGGGCCGCGCCGCGCAGCACCATGGCGGCGTATTCAAAATCGGCCTGCAGTGGCAGTGCGGTCTGCGCGGCGGCGTCGGCCGCCAGATCCATGCCCACCAGTGGTGTATGGATGCGGGTGGGTGCGTTCTGATCCAGGGCGCTACCGGCGAGCAGCGTGATGGTGAAGCCCCCGCTTTCCACGACGGGCAGCACGCCGTAGTGGTCGAAGGCCGGCTCGCACTGGGCCTGCTCGTGCGGCAGGGCGATCCACAGCTGGGCGGCGTGCATGCGCGCGCCGTCCAGCGCCGAGTCTTCGGTGTGCGCAATGCCGCGTCCGGCGGTCATCAGGTTGACCTGGCCGGGGCGTATCACCTGTTCATTGCCCAGGCTGTCGCGGTGCACCACCTCGCCCTCGATCATCCAGGTAAAGGTCTGCAGGCCGATGTGCGGATGGGCACCCACATGCATGCCCTTGCCGGGGGCGAATTGCACCGGGCCGAGGTGATCCATGAAGCACCAGGCGCCGACGGTGCGCCGCACGCGATGCGGCAGGGCGCGGGTGATGCGCGTGTCCTCGCCGATGACGGCTTCTCGGCTGTGCAGGCGCTCGGGGGCGGCAGTCGTGCTCATTGCGAACTCTCCTTTCAAACCAGGTTGCGCCAAACCGGCACGCCGGCAATGGCATGCAAGCGCGCCGGTTTTGGCCGCACTACGTGTGCTTTGGGCACAATACGCCCCTTCGTGCTTTGCTTCAGCCTCTGGATAAAAACCATGCACCGCTGTTTGCCATCCTCACCCCGCCCTGCCGCAATATTGCGTGCCGGCATGCTGGCGCTTGGCCTGTTGCTGCCGCTGGCCGGCGCCCAGGCGCAGGTCGCCCCGCCAGAGAACGGCGTGCAGGCGCGCACCTTCCCGCCTGCGGCGCTGCGCGGCCATGTCAGCTTCTCGGGCCTGCGCAGCGCGCAGCTCAACGGCAACGACGTGCGCGTCGCGCCCGGCCTGCGCGTGTTCGACGCCCGCAACCACCTGGTCACACCCACCACGCTGCGCGACCAGAAGCTTTTGGTGCACTACCTGATCGAGCCGTCCACCGGCATGCTGCAGACCGTCTGGATCCTGACGCGCGCCGAGGCGCGCCAGCCGCGCAGCGCGCCGGGCATGGTCGAGCGCAACTTCCGCTTCTCCTCCGAGCAGCAGCAGCGCTGAACGCGCGGCCGGCCCGCCACCCGCGAACACAGGTGCGCCGCCATGCGGCGCGCCGGCGCTTTGCGACCGCGCTGGCGGCCACTCCCCCTTTTGTCGAAAGCCCCCACATGACCAAGAAAGTCTTCATCAAAACCTTTGGCTGCCAGATGAACGAGTACGACTCGCAGAAGATGGCCGACGTGCTGCACATGGCCGAGGGCTATGAGCCCACCGACGACCCCGAGGCCGCCGACCTGGTGCTGTTCAACACCTGCTCGGTGCGCGAGAAGGCGCAGGAGAAGGTGTTCTCCGACCTGGGCCGGGTCAAGCACCTCAAGGAGCGCGGCGTGATGATTGGCGTGGGCGGGTGCGTGGCCAGCCAGGAGGGCGAGGAGATCATCAAGCGCGCGCCCTTCGTCGACGTGGTGTTTGGCCCGCAGACGCTGCACCGCCTGCCCGACCTGCTGAAAAAGCGCACGATCAACCACCGCCCGCAGGTGGACATCTCGTTTCCCGAGATCGAGAAGTTCGACCACCTGCCGCCGGCGCGCGTGGAGGGTGCGACGGCCTTCGTCTCGATCATGGAAGGCTGCTCCAAGTACTGCAGCTATTGCGTCGTTCCCTACACGCGCGGCGAGGAGGTGAGCCGCCCGTTCGAGGACGTGCTCACCGAGGTGGCGGGCCTGGCCGACCAGGGCGTCAAGGAAGTGACCCTGCTGGGCCAGAACGTCAACGCCTACCGCGGCCCGATGGGCGGCACGAGCGAGATTGCCGACTTTGCGCTGCTGCTGGAGTACGTCGCCGAAATCCCCGGAATCGAGCGCCTGCGCTACACCACCAGCCACCCCAACGAGTTCACACAGCGCCTGATCGAGGCGTATGCGCGCATCCCCAAGCTGGCCAACCACCTGCACCTGCCGGTGCAGCACGGCAGCGACCGCATCCTGTCGCTGATGAAGCGCGGCTACACCACGCTGCAATACAAGAGCACGATTCGCCAACTGCGCGCCATCCGCCCGGATCTGGCGATGAGCAGCGACTTCATCGTCGGCTTTCCGAGCGAGACCGACGAAGACTTCGCCAAGCTGATGCGGCTGATCGAGGACGTGCGCTTCGACAACTCGTTCAGCTTCATCTTCAGCCCGCGCCCGGGCACCCCCGCGGCCAACCTCAGCGACAAAACGCCGCAGGAGGTGAAGCTGCGCCGCCTGCAGGAGGTGCAGGCCGTCATCAACCGCAACATCCTGGAGATCAGCCAGGAGCGCGTGGGCACGGTGCAGCGCATCCTGGTCGAGGGCCACTCCAAGCGCGACGCGGGCGAGCTGATGGGCCGCACCGAGTGCAACCGCGTGGTCAACTTCCCTGGCGACGCGGCGCTGATCGGCCAGATGACCGACGTAAGGATCACCGAAGCGCGCACCTATACGCTGCGCGGGGAGCTGCTGGCTCCCCACTGAAGCGCACTGCGCATCAGGGTCAAAACCAGGTCTGCACCGCGGCGCTCACAAGCCCGTCGTCCTCGACGATGGGCATCCAGCGCCATTTGTCGAAAGTGGTGCAGGGATGGGAGATACCCAGCTCCACGCGCTCGCCCACTTGCGGCGCGGCGGCGTCAAAGTGCAGATAGGCGTGCTGGTCATTGAGCGCGGTGATGCGCCAGTGCGCTGGCGCTGGCTGCGGCTGCAGGCTGCCCGGCGCCGCGCGGCGCACTGGCACCGGCAGATCCAGGTCGTAGGACAGGTCGCGCTTGCCGCAGGCCAGCAGCGCAAGGCCGGGCTCGGGCACCGACTGCACCATGGCCCACACGGTCAGCGCCGGCTGCAGGCTGCTGGCCAGGCCCTGGCGCTGCTGCAGCAGACCCAGGTAGCGGTGGTAGTTGCCGTGGTCGTGCGTGACATAGCAGCCCGAGCGCAGCACGCCCTGCACCGTGCGCGACAGGCCGCGCGCCTGCAGCAGCGGAAGCACCAGGTCGAACACGGCCGAGCCGCCAGCCGACAGCAGCACCGGGTCGGTCGCGTCGCCATCCCACAGGTTTTCGGCGTCGCAGGCGTGCGCCAGCGCCAGGCAGCGCCGCACCAGGTCGGTGACCGCCGCGCTGTCGTGCGCGCTGTCGCCGTGCGCGGCAACGCCCTCGTAGCACTCGATGCCGGCCAGCCACACCGCACCACTCGCATGCAGCGCGCGCGCCAGCGCCAGTGCTTCGTCCTGGCTGCGGCAGCCGGTGCGCCGGCCGGCAACGCCCACCTCCAGCAGCACGTCCCACACCGGTGCAGCCAGGCCGCGCGCGCCGCGCTGCGCGGCCCATTGTTCGATCAGCGCCAGCTGCGCCAGCGAATCGACCAGAAACCACACGCGCAGGTCGGCGTGCGCCGCGCGCAGCCGCGCCAGGCCGTCCAGGTCGGCCGCCTGCAGCACCTGGTTGGCGATCACGATGCGGCGCGCGCCCGCCTGCACGCCAATGGCGACTTGCGCGACCGTGGCAAAGGTGAGGCCCCACGCGCCGGCCTGCAGCTGCAGCGCAAACAGCTGGGGCGACATCGTCGTCTTGCCGTGCGGCGCCAGCCACAGGCCGCGCCGGCTGGCCCAGTCCTGCATCCAGGCCAGGTTGTGCTCCAGCGCGCTGCGCCTGAGGACGGCCAGCGGCAGCGGCAGGTCGCCGGCCAGCACGTTCCAGCCGCGCGCGCCGATGTCCGCCGGCGCGCAAGGCGATGCGCCCAGCGGGTAGCCCTTGAGGCGGTCGGTCAGCGGCTGAATGGGCAGTGTGGCGTCGGCGGCGGTCATGAAAAGGCTCTCCATCAGGATGAGCCGGCCATTGTGCATCGCCGCTGCGCAGCGCCGGGCCCGATCGCTGCTACGCGCCCAGTCCCAGGCGCTGGCACAGCGCCTGCGTCGCGCCGCTCTGGTTCATCGTGTAGAAGTGCAGCGCCGGCGCACCGCCCGCGCGCAGGCGCTCGCACAGCTGGGTAACCACGTCCAGGCCGAAGGCGCGGATGCTGGCCACGTCATCGCCAAAGCCCTGCAGGCGCAGGCGGATCCAGCGCGGCACCTCGGCGCCGCAGGCGTCTGAGAAGCGCAGCAGCTGCGTGGCGCCCAGGATGGGCATGATGCCGGGCACGACCGGTACGTCCAGCCCCAGGCGGCGCGCGTCGTCGACGAAGCGGAAGTACGCATCGGCGTTGAAGAAATACTGGGTGATGGCAGAGCTGGCGCCCGCGCGCACCTTGGTGGCAAAGGCCTGCAGGTCGCTGTCGGCCGAGCGCGCCTGGGGGTGCACCTCGGGGTAGGCGGCCACTTCGATGTGGAAGTCGTCGCCGGTCTCGGCGCGGATGAAGGCCACCAGATCGCTGGCGTACTGGAAGTGGCCACCCATCCCATAGCCGCTGGGCAGGTCGCCGCGCAGCGCCACCAGGCGCTTGACGCCCATGGCCTTGAGCTCGGCCAGCTGCGCACGCACGCCGTCCTGCGTGGCGCCGATGCACGAGAAGTGCGACGCGCCATCCTGCCCCTCGGCCAGGATGGCGCGCACCGTGGCGAACGTGCCCTCCTGCGTGGAGCCGCCGGCGCCATAGGTGACCGAGCAGAACTGCGGCGAAAGCGCATACAACTGCTGGCGCACGACGCCCAGCTTGTCGGCGCCTTCGGGGGTCTTGGGGGGAAAGAACTCGAAACTGATCGGCAGGCTCATGCGGCCCTCCTGGCGTGTATGAAGAATTCGCGGTTGCCGTCGCCGCCAACAATGGCGCTGTCGTGCCAGCCGACGACCTGCAGGCCGGACTGCGCGCAAGCGCTGCGGATGCGCTGCTCGACCTGCGGGTAGAGGCTTGCGTCGCGCACGATGCCGCCCTTGCCGACCTGGCCCGGCTGCAACTCGAACTGAGGCTTGACCAGCATCAGCAGGTCACCGCCCGGCGCCAGCAGCGGCACCAGCGCCGGCAGCACCAGGGTCAGCGAGATGAAGGACAGGTCGCCGGTGACCAGGTCGAAGGCCATAGGCAGTTGCACTTCGCGGCGATCCGCACGGCGCCGACGCTGCGTGGGCAATTGGCCCTCGGCGCGCGCCTGGGCCTTGGCGGATCGTTCGGCCTTGAAGGCCTCGATCTCGTGCTCCTTGGCGTCGCGGCTGTCGTCGTAGTCGTCGTCGACCATGCCGCCGTTGCGCATCCATGCATAGGGCGCCTCGGGCAGGGTGTCGTTGTCGTCGGGGTCGAGCTCGACGCGCTCGCCCAGCGCTTCCTCGCAGGCGTCGAGCAGCGCGTCCAGCGTCAGGTGGCGCGCGTTCAGCCCTTCGACAGCAACCACGCGCACGTCCTGGCGCAGCCTGTCGTGCAGCTGGCCCTGGCCGACATCGACGCCCACGACCTGGGCGGCGCCCGCCTGCAGCAGGCAGTCGGTGAAGCCGCCGGTGCTCTGGCCCAGATCCAGGCAGTGCAGGCCTGTCACTTGCAGGCCGCAGGCGGCCAGCGCACCTTCAAGCTTGAGCCCGCCGCGCGAGAGGTAGCGGGTTTCGGAATCATCGAGCAACTGCAGCTGGGCGCCCCGGGGAATGTCGTCGCCGTTCTTGGCAACCTTGTTCCAGGGCAGGCCCTCGGCCAGGCGCCACTGCACGCCGGCGGCAATCAGGCGCTGGGCCTGCGAGCGGGTCGCGGCGTGGCCGCCTTCGACCAGGAAAACATCGGCGCGCATGGCGCTGTCCTTTATGAATCAAATGGGCCGCAGCGCTTGTCCAGCAAGCACAAGCAGCCATGGTTTTGCATTCACCCCTTCCCCTTTTGAGGGAAGGCCGGGATGGGCCAGCCCGGTCAACGCCGCCAGCCCCCACCCCAACCCTCCCCCAGCGGGGGAGGGAGCAGTACCTCAATAGCGGTAGGTCTCGCTCTTGTACGGCCCAGCCTTGCTCACACCGATATAGGCGGCCTGCGCGTCGGTCAGCTCGGTCAGTTGCGCGCCGACCTTCTTGAGGTGCAGACGCGCCACCTTCTCGTCGAGGATCTTTGGCAGCACGTAGACCTTGCCGGCCTGGTACGCATCCGGGCGCGTGTACAGCTCGATCTGCGCCAGCGTCTGGTTGGCAAACGAGTTGCTCATCACGAAGCTCGGGTGGCCGGTGGCGCAGCCCAGGTTCACCAGGCGGCCCTTGGCCAGCAGGATGATGCGGCGGCCAGACGGGAAGATGACGTGATCGACCTGGGGCTTGATCTCCTCCCACTGGCAGTGTTCTTCCAGCTGCGCAACCTGGATCTCGTTGTCGAAGTGGCCGATGTTGCAGACGATGGCCTCGTTCTTCATGGCCTGCATGTGCTCGAAGGTGATGACGTCGCGGTTGCCCGTGGTGGTCACGAAGATGTCGCACTTGTCGGCCGCGTATTCCATGGTCACCACGCGGTAGCCCTCCATCGCCGCCTGCAGCGCGTTGATGGGATCGACCTCGGTCACCCAGACCTGGGCGGAAAGTGCCCGCAGCGCCTGGGCCGAGCCCTTGCCCACGTCGCCATAGCCCGCCACGCAGGCCACCTTGCCGGCAATCATCACGTCGGTGGCGCGCTTGATGCCGTCCACCAGCGATTCGCGGCAGCCGTAGAGGTTGTCAAACTTGCTCTTGGTGACCGAGTCGTTGACGTTGATCGCGCGGAACAGGAGCTGGCCCTTGGCCGACATCTCGTTCAGACGGTGCACGCCCGTCGTCGTCTCCTCGGTCACGCCCATGATCTGCGCGCTCTTGCGGCTGTACCAAGTGGGGTCCTGGGCAAGCTTGGCGCGGATCGCGGCGAAGACGATTTTTTCTTCCTCGCTGCCCGGGTTGGCCAGCACCGACAGATCCTTCTCGGCGCGCTGGCCCAGGTGCATCAGCATGGTGGCGTCGCCGCCATCGTCCAGGATCATGTTCGGGCCTTCGCCCTCAGCGCCCTTGGGGCCGAATTCAAAGATGGCGTGCGTGTAGTCCCAGTAGTCTTTCAGCGATTCGCCCTTGATGGCGAACACCGGCACGCCGGTGGCGGCAATCGCGGCGGCGGCGTGATCCTGCGTGGAGAAGATGTTGCACGAGGCCCAGCGCACGTCGGCGCCCAGCGCTTTGAGCGTCTCGATCAGCACGGCGGTCTGGATCGTCATGTGCAGGCTGCCGGTGATGCGCGCGCCCTTGAGGGGCTGCGCTGCGGCAAATTCCTCGCGCACTGCCATCAGGCCGGGCATTTCGGTTTCGGCGATGCGAATTTCCTTGCGGCCCCAGTCGGCCAGGGTGATGTCGGCAATGGCCGAGTCGTGGGCTTTGAATGCTGCGCTCATGGTGGCGTCCTTCTGCGAAGAATGGAAAAACCACGCGCCTGGGGAAATGGAAGATACCGCTCACCGCACAGGACTGGCGTGGGTGAGCGTCGTTGCAAGAATGGGTTCCGAGCCTCACGCCCCGCCGAAACTGGGGACGCTGCAACGCTCCTCGGAAAAGCCGTGGATTATACCGGCGCGCCCCACGCCGGGCCCGGCACCGTAAAATCATGCCCCACCGCCGGGGCCGCCGCCCCGCTTTTCATTTTTGCCGCGTGTCGCCATCGCACCCCGGCACAGCCCCACTGAACCGATCGTGTCCTACGCTTCCGAGACCCGGCGCCGCCGCACCTTTGCCATCATCTCCCACCCCGACGCCGGCAAGACCACGCTGACGGAAAAGCTGCTGCTGTTCTCGGGCGCCATCCAGATCGCCGGCGCCGTCAAGGGCCGCAAGGCCAGCCGCCACGCCACCTCCGACTGGATGGAGATCGAGAAGCAGCGCGGCATCTCGGTCGCGTCCAGCGTGATGCAGATGAGCTACCGCGACCACGTCATCAACCTGCTGGACACGCCCGGCCACAAGGATTTTTCCGAGGACACCTACCGCGTGCTCACCGCGGTCGACTCGGCGCTGATGGTGATCGACGCCGCCAACGGCGTGGAGGAAATGACCCGCCGCCTGATCGAGGTCTGCCGCCAGCGCGATACGCCCATCATCAGCTTCGTCAACAAGATGGATCGCGAGGTGCGCGACCCGCTGGACATCCTGGACGAGGTGGAGCGCGAGCTCGGCATGCCCTGCTGCCCCATGACCTGGCCCGTGGGCCAGGGCAAGCAGTTCGGCGGCATCATCGACCTGCGCACGCAGAGCATGACGGTGTTCGAGGCCGGCAGCGAAAAGCGTCCGCAGGACTTCGAGGTCATCCCCTTGAGCGAAACCGACACGCTGCGCGCGCGCTTTGGCCGCACGTTCGACGAGGCGCTGGAGAGCATGGAGCTGGCCGTCGGCGCATCAAGCGAATGGAGCCATGAGCAATTCCTGGCCGCCAAGCTCACGCCGGTGTTCTTCGGCTCGGGCGTGAACAACTTTGGCGTGCAGGAAGTGCTCAACGCCGTGGTCGACATGTCGCCGCCGCCCGGCCCGCGCATTGCCTTCCAGGAGGTCAACCGCGAGCGCCAGCAGGTCACGATCCACCCCGAGGACAAAGGCTTTGCCGGCGTGGTCTTCAAGGTGCAGGCCAACATGGACGCCAACCACCGCGACCGCATCGCCTTCGTGCGCGTGGCCAGCGGCAAATACACCCCGGGCATGAAGATGCGCGTGCAGCGCACCGGCAAGGAGTTGCGCCCGACTTCCGTCGTCACCTTCATGAGCCAGCGGCGCGAGGCGGTCGACGAGGCCTACGCCGGCGACATCATCGGCTTCACCATCCACGGCGGCGTGCAGCTGGGCGACTCGATCACCGACGGCCCCAGCCTGCAATTCACCGGCCTGCCCTTCTTCGCGCCCGAGATGTTCATGACCGTGGTGCTGAAGAACCCGCTGCGCTCCAAGCAGCTGCAGCAAGGCCTGATGGAGCTGGGCGAGGAAGGCGCGATCCAGGTCTTCAAGCCCGACGCCGGCGGCAACATGCTGCTTGGCGCCGTGGGCCAGCTGCAGTTCGAGGTGGTGCAGCACCGCCTGAAGACCGAATACGACTGCGACATCCGCCTGGAAGGCTGCCAGTACACCGGCGCGCGCTGGATCACCGCCGACACGCCGGCCGAGCTGCGCGAATTCGAGAACGCCTACCCGCTGCGCCTGGCGCACGACGCGGCGGGCACCCTGGCCTATCTGTGCACCAGCCCGTATGACGTGCGCCTGGCGCAGGAGCGCTTTCCGAAGATCCACTTCCATCCGCTGCGCGAGCATGCGGGGCTGGCGCTGGGCAACATGCATTGAGCGCATACGGCAGCAGGCACCCGCGTCTGCTTTGCGCCACAACCCACGGCCCGCACGGGCCGTTTTTTGCTGGGCGCACCAGTGATGACCGGAGGGCATTTTCGGCAATCGTTATATCAATATGAGCATTTAATCTTGGATTCTTAAAAGCATCCCAGGTACAAAAGCGGCCTTGCCCAGGGATTTCCGCCATGTACCAATACACAGAATTCGACCAGCAGTTCGTCACGCTGCGTGCCCAGCAATTCCGCGACCAGCTACAGCGCTGGGAGCAGGGCCAGCTGAGTGAAGACCAGCTGCTGCCGCTGCGCCTGCAAAACGGCTGGTACATCCAGCGTTACGCGCCGATGGCGCGCATCGCCGTGCCCTATGGCGAGATCAGCAGCACGCAATTGCGCATGCTCGCGCGCATCGCCCGTGAATACGACCGGCCCGATCCCGAGCTGCTGGCCCACGCCCAGGCCACGCAGGACGCGCTGGAAGCGTCGCAGCCGGGCGCCACGCTTGCCGCGCCCAAGCTGCGCTACGGCTACGGCCACTTCACCACGCGCACCAACTGCCAGTTCAACTGGATCCCGCTGTCCAAGGCCGCCGACGTGATGGAGCTGCTGGCCAGCGTGCAGATGCACGGCATCCAGACCAGCGGCAACGACATTCGCAACATCAACTGCGACGCCTGGGAGGGCATTGCCGCCGACAGCATCGTCGACTGCCGCCCATTCGCCGAGATCACCCGCCAATGGAGCTCGCTGCACCCCGAGTTCAGCTACCTGCCGCGCAAGTTCAAGATCTCGTTCAACGGCGCGCAGGAAGACCGCGCCGCGCTGCGCTGGTACGACATCGGCCTGCAAGGCAGGCTGAACGACGCTGGCGAGACGGGCTTCACCGTGCTGGTCGGCGGCGGCATGGGGCGCACGCCGATCACCGGCACCGTGGTGCGCGACTTCCTGCCCTGGCCGCAGCTGCTCAACTACATCGAGGCCATCGTGCGCACCTACAACGCCTATGGCCGGCGCGACAACAAGTGGAAGGCGCGCATCAAGATCCTGGTCAAGGCCGAGGGCCAGGCCTTCATCGATGCGGTCGAAAAAGAGTTCCAGGCAATCACCGAGCTGGACGGCGCGCCGCACACCATCACCCAGGCCGAGCTCGACCGCGTGGCGCGCCACTTCGTCGTGCCGCCGCTGGCGCCGGCCAATGTGGTCAGCAACATCGACCCCAAAGGCTCCCTGTTCCTGCGCTGGCTGGCGCAGAACGTGCGCGGCCACAAGCTGGCGGGCATGAAGACCGTGATGCTGTCCTTCAAGCGCCCCGGCTTTGCGCCGGGCGACGCCGACGCGCAGACGATGGAGGCGCTGGCCGACCTGGCCGAGCAGTTCTCCGCCGGCGAGGCGCGCCTGACGCACGAGCAGAACCTTCTTCTGCCCTGGGTGTTCGAGGCCGACCTGCCGGCGCTGTACCAGGCGGCGTACAAGCTGGGCCTGGCCACGCCCAACATCGGCCTGATCAGCGACATGATCGCCTGCCCCGGCGGCGACTTCTGCTCGCTGGCCAACGCGCGCACGCTGCACATCGCGGCAGCCGTGCTCGAGCGCTACCAGGACCTGGACGAGCAGCTGGACATAGGCCCCATCGACCTGCACATGAGCGGCTGCATCAACAGCTGCGGCCACCACCACAGCGGCCACATCGGCGTGCTCGGCGTCGACAAGGACGGCAAGGAGTGGTACCAGGTCACGCTCGGCGGCGCCGACGGCAGCACGCAGTCCGGCCCCGCCGTCGGCGGCAAGGTCGTCGGCCCGGCGTTCACCGCCGCCGAGGTGCCCGACGTCGTCGAGGCGCTGCTCGCCACCTACCGCCAGCTGCGCGAGAGCGGCGAGTCGTTCATCGACGCGCTGCGCCGCATCGGCCACCAGCCATTCAAGGAAGCGGCCAACGCCGCACGCCATCCCCGGGAAGAAGCCCTGGAAATCTGAGAGGAATCGCCATGCACATCATCGCCAACGACGAAGTCAGCGCCGAGCCGGACGCACCACACACCCTGCCGATCGCCAACGACGCGGACATCGCCGAGCTGGTGGCCAGCGGCGCGCTGGACGGCGTGCAGCGCGTCGAGCTGCACTTCCCCAAGTTCACCGACGGGCGCGCCTACACCCAGGCCGTGCTGCTGCGCCGGCGCTACCACTTCGCCGGCGACATCCGCGCCACCGGTGACGTGCTGATCGACCAGCTGGTGCACATGCAGCGCAGCGGCTTCTCCAGCGCGGTGCTCGCCGAGGGCGTTCAGGCCAGTGCCGCGCAGCGCCAGTTTGCGCGCTACGCCAGCTTCTACCAGGGCGACGTGAGCGAGCCGCGCCCGCTGTTCGCCCGCCAGGCAGCCGAGGCCGCGCTGTGGGAGGCGGCATGAACGCCGCCTTTGCCAGCACGCTCGACCGCCTGGTGCAGATCTCGGCTGTTGCGCTGTTTGCCAAGGCCAGCAGCGACTACGGCCGCAAACTGCAGCAAGCCCAGGACACGCTGCGCCAGGCCGCGGCGCTGGGCACCGTCGTGCAGGCCAACAGCCTGGGCGTGGAAGACATGGTGATCACCCACATCGCGCAGCAGCTGGGTCTGCAGATCCCCGTCTTCGTGCTCGATACCGGGCGGCTGCACACCGAGACGCTGGCGCTGCTCGAACGCCTGCAGGCGCAGGACGGCGTGCAGGTCACCGTCTACCACCCCCGCCCCGACGCGGTGCGCGACTACATCCGCACGCACGGCCAGGACGCGTTCTACGAAAGCGTGCAACTGCGCCACCTGTGCTGCGACATCCGCAAGATGGAGCCGCTGGCGCGCGCGCTCGACGGCAAGAAGGGCTGGATCACCGGCCTGCGCCGCGAGCAGTCCACCGCACGCGGCGCCGCGCCCCTGGTCGACACCAGCGAGGCGCGCACCAAGTTCAACCCGCTGGCGCACTGGACGCAGGGCGACGTCTGGCACTACGTGGCCGGGCACAAGGTGGACACCAACCCGCTGCACGACCAGTTCTACCCCAGCATCGGCTGCGCCCCCTGCACCCGCCCGGTCACGCTGGGCGAAGACCCCCGCTCAGGCCGCTGGTGGTGGGAAAACAATGACCTTCGCGAATGCGGCTTGCACGTCAAGCGGCGTTCGGCGCCGCAAGGCGCAGGCGATGCGCGCAGCGCAGCGACCGAGGGCATTGTTTCGGCGCAGGCTCATGCCGCCGCAGGCGGCGTGAAGGGCACGCAGTGACCGGCCGCAGCCAAACCAACAACCTTCGCGAATGCGGCTTGCACGTCAAGCGGCAAGCCAAGCCGCAGGCACATGCCGCAGCCACACCTTCGCCATCGATCACGGACAACACTTTATGAACGCCCGCACCGAGCCCCATCTGCTGGCCACCGTCAGCAACCACCACCTGGACGCGCTGGAGGAAGAGACCATCTTCATCCTGCGCGAGGTCGCCGCCAGCTTCGAGCGCCCGGCACTGCTGTTCTCCGGCGGCAAGGACTCGCTCGTCATGCTGCGCTGCGCCGAAAAGGCCTTTGGCGCCGGCCGCCTGCCGTTTCCGCTGCTGATGATCGACACCGGCCACAACTTCCCCGAAGTGCTGGCCTTTCGCGACCGGCGCGCCGCCGAGCTGGGCGCCGAGCTGATCGTGCGCAGCGTCGAGGACTCGATGGCGCGCGGCACGGTGCGCCTGGCGCGCGAGGACGAGCCGCGCAACGCCCACCAGTCGGTCACGCTGCTCGAAGCCGTCGAGGAGCTGCGCTTTGACGCGCTGATCGGCGGCGCGCGCCGCGACGAGGAGAAGGCGCGCGCCAAGGAGCGCATCTTCAGCCACCGCGACGGCTTCGGCCAGTGGCAGCCCAAGGCGCAGCGCCCCGAGCTGTGGACGCTGTTCAACACCCGCATCGCCCCGGGCGAGCACTTTCGCGTCTTCCCGATCAGCAACTGGACCGAGCTGGACGTGTGGCAGTACATCGAGCGCGAGCGCATCGCCCTGCCCTCGCTGTACTACGCACACCAGCGCGAGGTCGTCGAGCGCCGCGGCCTGCTGGTGCCGGTCACGCCGCTGACCCCGGCGCGGGACGGCGAGCAGGTGCAGCAACTGAGCGTGCGCTTTCGCACCCTGGGCGACATCACCTGCACCTGCCCGGTCGCAAGCCTGGCGGACACGCCGGCGGCCATCGTGCAGGAGACGCTGGCCACCGCGGTGAGCGAGCGCGGCGCCACGCGCATGGACGACAAGACGAGCGAAGCCTCGATGGAAAAACGCAAGCGCGACGGTTATTTTTGAGACGGCACACACCATGACGACCATCCTGCCCCCCACCTCTGCCGCAGCCGCGCAGGCCAGCCTCGGCGCTGCCGACGACGCGGCCGCACCCGCGCTGCGCTTCATCACCTGCGGCAGCGTCGACGACGGCAAGAGCACGCTGATCGGGCGCCTGCTGGTGGACAGCCGCAGCGCGCTGCAAGACCAGATCGCCGGCGCCAGCAAGTCCGGCGAGGTCGACCTGGCCCAGCTCACCGACGGCCTGGCCGCCGAGCGCGAGCAGGGCATCACCATCGACGTCGCCTGGCGCTACTTCGCCACCGAGGCGCGCAAATTCATCATCGGCGACGCGCCCGGCCACGAGCAGTACACGCGCAACATGGTCACCGCCGCCTCGCAGGCGGACGCCGCCATCGTGCTGGTCGACGCCACCAAGCTCGACTGGGCCAACCCCGGCCTGCAACTGCTGGCGCAAACGCGCCGCCACAGCCTGCTGGTGCAGCTGCTGCGCGTGCCCGCGCTGGTGTTCGCCGTCAACAAGCTCGACGCGGTGGACGACCCGGCGCTGGCGTTTGCGCACATCCGCGCCGCGCTGACGCAGTTCGCGCAGGACGCGGGCCTGGCCGTCGCGGCCACCGTGCCCATCTCGGCGCTCAAGGGCTGGAACGTGGTGGCGCCGCACGCCCCATGGTGCGGCTACACCGGCCCCAGCCTGCTGCAGCTGCTCGAAGGCCTTCCCGCGACCGCGGCAGACGCCCATCTGCCGCTGGCGTTTCCGGTGCAGTGGGTCGAGAAATTCTCCGACTCCAGCGACACCTCGCAGGGCCGGCGCGTGTTCTGGGGCCGCGTGGCTGCCGGCCGTATCGCACCGGGCACGGCCGTGCAGGTCTTTCCCGGCGGCCAGCGCGCCACCGCCGCGCGCGTGCTCAGTGCCACGCGCCAGAGCCAGGACGGCCAGGACGCCACGGCCGGCCTGAGCGCTGGCGTGGTGCTGGATCGCGAGGTCGACGTCTCGCGCGGCGACTGGCTGCTGGCCGTCGGTGAAGCCGCATCCGCCACGGCTGACGACTGGGACACGCCAGAGCCCACCAGTGCCTGGCCCGCCCAGCGCCAACTGCACGCCACCGTCGCGTGGATGGACGACCAGCCGCTGGTCGTCGGCCGCGCCTACTGGGCGCTGCACGGCCACCGCTGGGTCAAGGCCAAGGTGCAGACTGTCGCGCACCAGCTGGACGTGCACACGCTTGAGCAGCGCGAGGCCGACACGCTGGCAGCGGGCGCCATCGGCCGGGTGCAGCTGCTGCTGCAAGAGCCCATCCCGGCCGCGCCCTTCGCGCAGGCGCGCCGGCTCGGCGCGATGATTCTGGTCGACACCGCCAGCCACGCCACCGCCGGCGCCGTGCTGATCGACTGAGCCCGAAGGTGGTTCTTTCATAGGCGGCGGTGGCCGCCGCCCTACACTCGCGGCCATGGAACAACCCGCGCCGCAGCAACCCACCGCCATCGTCCTGTTCGCCCACGGCTCGCGCGACCCGCTCTGGGCGCGCACGCTGGACGACCTGCAGGCGGCGCTGCAGCAGCAGGCCGCCGCCCAGGGCCGCCCGCTTGCCGTCGTCCAGGCCTTTCTGGAGCTGATGCAGCCGCCGCTGCCCCAGGCGCTGCACGCGCTGGCCCAGCAGGGCCACCGCCACGTCGGCCTGCTGCCCGTCTTCTGGGCCGAGGGCAGCCATGTGCGCCGCGACCTGCCTGCCCTCGTCGCCCAGGCGCAGCAGCAGCATCCAGGGTTGCAGGTGCAGGTCTGGCCCGTGCTCTCGCGCTGGCCCGGACTGCTGGACTGGCTCGCCGGCCAGGCGCTGGCGCGACCATAAGACCTAAACTGCCCGCTGCCGGCACTGCCCGGCTTTTCTTTTGGATTGCCTGTGACCCCCACGCTTTTTCGCCCCCTCTCGCCTCTGTCCACCTGGAGCGTTCCCGCCGACCTGCTGGGCATGCTGACCGACATCGACGACACGCTGACCACCGAGGGCGCCGTGCCCGACGACGTAGTCAGCGCCATGGCGCGGCTGCGCCGGGCGGGCCTGCACCTGATCGCCATCACCGGCCGCCCGCTGGGCTGGAGCCGCCCGTTTGCAGCCGACTGGCCGATCGACGCCATCGTGGCCGAGAACGGCGCTGCCGCGCTGGTGCACGACGCCGCCGGCGGCCAGCTGCGCACGCTGTACCAGCAGGACGCGGCCACGCGCGCTGCCAATTACGCACGCATGCAGCAGGTGCTGGCGCAGATCGAGGCGCAGGTGCCGGGCGCGCGGCGCGCGCAGGATTCGAGCGGGCGCGAATGCGACATCGCCATCGATCACAGCGAGTTCACCCAGCTGCCGCAGGCCGCCATCGACCAGTGCGTTCAGCGCATGCGCGAAGCCGGCATGCACGCCAGCGTCAGCTCGATCCACATCAACGGCTGGTATGGCGAGCACAACAAATGGGAGGGCGCGCGCTGGATCGTGCGCACGCTCTTGCAGCGCGACGTGGACGCCGAGCGCGGCCGCTGGGCCTACATTGGCGACTCGACCAACGACCAGCTGATGTTCGAGCACTTCCCGCACAGCATCGGCGTGGCCAACATCGCACGCTTCGTACCGCAACTGGACCACCTGCCGCGCTACGTCACGCCCAGCGAGCGCGGAGCCGGCTTCATCGAGTTGGCCGAGCACCTGCTGGCGGCGCGCGCCCCGTCAAGCCACCCCCACAATCCCCAGAAATAGTCCGTTTGGAGTCATTCGTGGAGTCGAGTGCAGGGGATGCGCCGAGCGCAGGCGCAACTGCTGCGGCGCCGCGCCCAACGCATTTCGCGCGCTAAAGCGGGCCTTGCTGTTCGTGGGTCTGCAAATACGCCCACAGCGACTGCGCCAGCCCCTTGTCCTCGATCTCCTTGCGCGAGGGCTTCTCGCGGTACAGGCGCACATCCATCACCAGCTGCAGCGGCGGCGCGCCAGCGGGCACGGCGTTGACCAGCAGGCCCTGCTCCAGTTCCTGGCGCACAGCGCTGTGCGGCAAGAACGCCACGCCGTGGCCCTGCAGCGCCATGGCCTTCAGGCCCTCGGCCATGTCGGTCTCATACACCCGGTCCAGGTGCACCGGCGCGCTGGCCTGCTGCAGGATCAGGTCGGTCAGCCGCCCCAGGTAGGCGCCCGGCGCATAGCCCAGGTAGGGCAGCAGCGCGTCGGCGCGCCCGGGCAGCACGAAGCGCGGTCGCCCCTCGCCCGCCGGCACCGAGTACGGCGCCAGCGACTCCTCGCCCAGGCTCACCATGTCGTAGCGCGAGGCGTCGAGCTGAATGGGCTGCGATTCGTGGTGGTAGGCCACCAGCAGGTCGCAGCCGCCCTCGACCAGGCGCATCACCGCGTCATGCACGTTGAGCGCAATCAACCGGCTCTTGAACGGGCCAAAACCCTGGTGCAGGTTGGACACCCAGGTCGGAAAGAAGGTGAACGCCAGCGTGTGCGGCACCGCAAACTCCAGCATGTCGTCGCCCGCGCCGGTGTGCGCGCGCAGCACCGCACGCGTGTTGTGCAGCGACTGCAGCACCTCCATGGCCTGGTCGTACAGCGTGTGGCCGGCCGCGGTCAGCCGCGTGGGGTAGGAGCTGCGGTCGACCAGGTCGGTGCCGGCCCAGGCCTCCAGCGCCTGGATGCGGCGCGAGAACGCCGGCTGCGTGACATGGCGCAGCTGCGCCGAGCGGCTGAAGCTGCGCGTCTCGGCCAGGCTGACGAAATCTTCAAGCCATTTGGTTTCCATGGGAATGCATTATCCTGCGCCGCCGTCCGCCGGTGCGACGCCCCGATGGGCCGGCAGGGCGATTGGCCGCGCAACATTCCCCGGGAACACCCTTGCCCGGAGCGCGCCGTTTTTGAAGGCACAATCAAAAGCGCTTTGCGCCACCCGGGATCGGCCCGCGCGCTGGCTGCGGCTCCTGTGGATCGATCTCGCTGGCAAACGACACGACTGCCGCTGCCAGATCCCGCTACGCTCCCGGGCCACACCCTGATTTTTTCTCCCGCCTTGCGCACCCATGCCACCCACCGCTGAACCCGGGGCACAGCCCACGCAGCGCGCCGCCGACGCGGCGCGCGACAATCCGCCGCCCGAGCAGCCCCGCGGCCTGCGCCTGGAAGACACCCTGATGGTGCTGACCATGGCCCTGCTCGCGCTGATCACCTTCGCCAACGTGATCGTGCGCTACTTCACCAATTCCTCGTTCGCCTGGACCGAGGAGATCTCGATCTTCCTGATGATCGTGCTGGCCATGGTGGGCGGCGCGTCGGCGATCGCGCGCGACCACCACATCCGCATCGAGTTTTTTGCCGAAAGCGGCAGCGCCGCGCGCCGCCGGCGCCTGGCGCAACTGGGCGCGCTGCTCTTTGCGCTGCTGTTTGCGGTGATCGCGGTGCTCAGCGTGCGCGTGGTCTGGGACGACTGGCGCTACGAGGAAACCTCGCCCGGCATCGGCGTGCCGCAGTGGTGGTATTCGATCTGGCTGCCGCTGTTCTCGCTGCTCATCGCGGTGCGCGCGCTCGGCCTGCTGCGCCGGCGCACGCGCCAGAGCGACGCACAGTACCTGAGCGATCCGCACGACGTGGAGCCGATGCCATGATCGCCACGCTGCTGTTCACCGCCTTCATCGTGCTGATGTTCCTCGGCGTGCCCATCGGCGCGGCGCTGGGGCTGGCCGGCGCCGTGGCGATTGCGCTGGCCAACGCCGAGACGCAGTGGTTCGGCCTGCTGGCCGTGCCGCAGAACTTCTACGCCGGCCTGGGCAAATACCCGCTGCTGGCAATTCCGATGTTCGTGCTCGTGGGCTCGATCTTCGACCGCTCGGGCGTGGCGCAGCGGCTGGTCGACTTTGCCACTGCCATCGTCGGGCGCGGCCCGGGCATGCTGCCGCTGATCGCGATTGCCGTGGCCATGTTCATGGGCGGCATCTCGGGCTCGGGCCCAGCCACGGCCGCCGCCGTGGGCAGCGTGATGATTGCCGCGATGGCGCGCGCCGGCTACCCGGCGTCGTACTCGGCCAGCGTGGTGGCCGCTGCGGCCGCTACCGACATCCTGATCCCGCCGTCGGTCGCCTTCATCGTCTACTCGGTGCTGGTGGCCGGCGCGTCGGTGCCGGCGCTGTTTGCCGCCGGCATGTTTCCGGGCGTGCTCGCCGGCCTGGCGCTGATCATCCCGGCCGTGTGGCTGGCGCGCCGCCACGGCATGGGCAGCCTGGAGGCGCAGTTGCCGCGCCCGCGCTTCTGGCGCTCGCTGCGCGAGGCCTCGTGGGGGCTGGCCGCGCCGGTCGTCATCCTCGGCGGCATGCGCCTGGGCTGGTTCACGCCCACCGAGGCAGCGGTCGTCGCCGTCTTCTACGGCCTGTTCGTCGGCATGGTGGTGCACCGCACCATCGGGCTGCGCGACCTGTACGCCATCCTGCGCGAGGCCGGCGAGCTGTCGGCCGTCATCCTCATCGTCGTCTCGCTGGCAGGCATCTTCGCGTTCTCGCTGTCCACGCTGGGTGTGATCGACCCGATCACCAACGCCATCGTGAACTCCGGCCTGGGCAGCACCGGCGTGCTGGCGCTGCTCATCGTGCTGCTGCTCATCATGGGCATGTTCCTCGACGGCATCTCCATCATGCTGATTTTCGTGCCGCTGGTGCAGCCGCTGATGACGCACTATGAGTGGAACGTGGTGTGGTTTGGCGCCGTGCTGGTGTTCACCGTGGCGATTGGCCAGTTCACCCCGCCCATGGCCGTCAACCTGATGGTGGCGGCCAAAATCGCCCATGTGCGCATGGAGTCGACGACGCGCTGGGTGCTGTGGCTGGTCGGCGCCATGTGCATCGCCATGGTGGCGCTCGTCGCCTTTCCGCAAATCGCGCTGTGGCTGCCGGCCAAACTCGGTTACTGAATCAGATTTTTCACCCCAAGGAGACCTTCGCCATGAAACTGCGCACCTTTTTGACGGCCACCGCCGCCGCTGCCGCCTTGCTCACGCTGGGCCTGCCCGCGGCGCACGCGCAAAGCAACTACAAGAGCGAATACCGCATGTCGCTGGTGCTGGGCACCGCCTTCCCCTGGGGCAAGGGCGGAGAGATCTGGGCCAACAAGGTGCGCGAGAAGACCGACGGGCGCATCAACATCAAGCTCTACCCGGGCGTATCGCTGATCCAGGGCGACCAGACGCGCGAGTTCAGCGCGCTGCGCCAGGGCGTGATCGACATGGCCATCGGCTCGACCATCAACTGGTCGCCCCAGGTCAAGCAGCTCAACCTGTTCTCGCTGCCGTTCCTGATGCCCGACTACGCCGCCGTCGACGCGGTCACCCACGGGCCGGCCGGCCAGATGATCTTCAAGACGCTGGAGAAAGCCGGCGTGGTGCCGCTGGCCTGGGGCGAGAACGGCTACCGCGAGATCAGCAACTCCAAGCACGCCATCAAGAGCCCGGCAGACCTCAAGGGCCTGAAGATCCGCGTCGTCGGCTCGCCGCTGTTCATCGACACCTTTACCGCGCTGGGCGCCAACCCCACGCAGATGAGCTGGGCCGACGCCCAGCCCGCCATGGCCAGCGGCGCGGTGGACGGCCAGGAGAACCCGCTGTCGGTCTACCAGGCCGCCAAGCTCAACACCGTGGCGCAGAAATACATCACGATGTGGGGCTACATGAACGACCCGCTGATCTTCGTGGTCAACAAGGACGTATGGAACAGCTGGACGCCCGCCGACCGCGAGGCCGTCAAGCAGGCTGCCATCGAGGCCGGTCAGGAAGAGATCGCGATTGCGCGCAAGGGCATGGTCGAAGCGGGCAAGCCCCTGCTCAAGGCGATTGCCGCCGAGGGCGTGACGGTCACCGAGCTCACCCCTGCCGAGCGCCAGGCCTTCGTCGACGCCACCCGCCCCGTGGTCGCCAAGTGGAAGGGCCAGGTCGGCGCCGACCTGATCGCTGCGGCGGAAAAGTCGATCGCTGAACGCAGCAAGTAAACGTTGCAAAAACAGCCGCTGACGCTTGGCTCTCAAGCGCCAGCGGCTTTTTCATGCCCACTCCATTCGCCGTGTCGCGCGCCGCGCCTGTCGCATCCGGCATCGGGAGCTACATCGCCTTGAACAGCGGCGCGTAAAGTCTGCTTACCGCCAGCCGCTCGTCGCGCCAGCGCAGGCGCAGCCACACGCGCCCGGCTTCGTCGCGCTCGGCAGTGGCAATCGCGCTTGCACGCACCAGCGTGCCGCGGTGCACCTGCCAGAACTCGACAGGGTCGAGCCGTGCCGTCAGCTCCTTGAGCGGCGTACGGATCAGGTATTCGCGCTGCGCCGTCAGTACGCGCACGTATTTGTCCGCCGCCTCGAAGTACAACACCTCGGCCACTGGCACGAGGTGGATCGCGCTGCCCAGGCCCGCCTGCAGCACCGTAAGGCGTGGAGCCTGGGCGCTGCCTGCGTGCAGGCCGGGCGCAGCCAGCAGCTCGCGCAGCTGGCGCAGCGCTGCTTCATCCCGCACAGCTGCTCGCTCTTGCCCGGCAAGCGTCTGAGCCAGTTTTTCCACGGTTTTTTCCAACCGCTCATGCTGGATGGGTTTGAGCAGGTAGTCGACTGCCTGCGCGTCGAAGGCCTGCACCGCGTACTGGTCGTACGCGGTGGTGAAGACCAGTAGCGGCAGCGGCTGGTCGGCAGGCCAGTCGTCGAAGATTTCTGCCGCCGCCTCCAACCCGTTCTGGCCGGGCATGCGGATGTCGAAGAACAGCACCTCGGGGCGCAGCGCCAGCGCCTCACGCACGGCGGCCAGGCCGTCGCCCACGGTGGCGGTTATCACCAGTTCGGGCCAGACGCGGGCCAGCTCCTGCTGCAGCGCGCGCGCCAGCAGCGGCTCGTCTTCGGCGATCAGGGCGCGTGGGGCGGTTGCGGTCATTGCAAGGGGAGTGTGATGTTGGCGCAGGTGTGGCCTGCGTCGTCGGAGGTCAATTCAAAGCTGGCCTCGTCGCCGTACAGCGTGCGCAGGCGCTCGCGCACCTGCGTGAGGCCGAAGGAGCGGCCCGGCGCAGTATCTGCGTGGGGCAGGAGGGCAGCGAGCGGCGCGCCGCTGTTGCGCACCTGCAGCGCCAGCCGCGTGCCGTCCGCCGTGGCCTGCGCGCTCACCTGCACGTTGCCGCCGGCCACCTGCGGCTCCAGCCCGTGGCGGATGGCGTTTTCCACCAGCGGCTGCAGCAGCAGGGTCGGCACCTGCGCGGCACGCAGCGCGTCGGGCAGGTCAAGCCGGTAGGTCAGGCGCGGCCCCATGCGCACCGCGATCAGCTCCAGGTAGTCCGCCAGGCGCGCGAACTCATCCGCCAGCGGATGCAGCGTGGCGCGCGAGCCGCCAAGTGTGGCGCGCAGGTAGTCGACCAGACAATCGAGCATCTGCTGCGCCGCAGCCGGATCCACACTGATCAGCGCGCGCAGGTTGGCCAGCGTGTTGAACAGCATGTGCGGCTTCAATTGGCTTTGCAGCAGCATCAGCCGCGCCTGCGCGGCGTCGCGCTCAGCGGCAGCGATGTGCGCCTGCAGCGCCGCCTGCCGGCCGCGCGCATGAAAGTAGAAGCTCGCCGTGACACCCGCGGCGATGGTGACCAGCAGCGCCAGCCGCAAGTCGTGCGTCGGCATCCGCGTCGTCTCGCCCAGCAGCCGTGCCGCGAGCCACGAACCGCCGAGAAAGCCCACGGCGATGCCGATGGCCGTCAGCAGCAGCCCACGCCAGCCCTTGGGCCAGCCGTGGCCGTCACGCGTCGGGTCGCGATGGCAGTGCTCGGACGGCACCAGCAGGCGACCGAACTCGATGGTCAGCCAGGTCAAGCCGCCGATGCACACCGAATACAGCAGCTGGCGCCAGTACCCTCCAGTCGACCAGATCATCGTGGTGAAGACCGCGACCACGCAGCAAAAGGCCAGCACTTGCAGGCCGTGGCGCAGGATGTCGTACCCGTCGATTTTCATGGAGTGTGTCGTGCCGCAAATGGCTGCCTGCGCTCGCCCATCAGGTGCCAGTGATCGATTTGAGCATGAAAACCCGCACTACCCGCTTCACGCCGCCTCGCGCGTGGGTGAAAGGTGGTGGACGACGACCATGCGTTCAACTCCGGCGTGTGCGCGAGAGCTTATTGCGCTCGGCCTGCAGCAGGTGCTCATACAAGCCTATCCCGCCCCCGCCCAGCCAGACGGCGAGCCCGTGGATTGCCAGCCCCAGGCCCCATCCGGCGAGCGGATACAGGTGCCACGTCCAGCCGGTCTGCCAGGTGATCAGCGCCAGGCCGGCGTTGACGCAGACGTAGACCAGCGCGTGAATGAACCAGCCCATTTTGGCGCCGGCGCGGCGGCGCGCCAGGCGTTCGATGCGCTCCTCGTCGAAAGCGTGTGTTCGCGGCACGTGGCGCTCCTTTCAGGCCTGGCGAGAGCGCAGGGTTGGGACGGCGCCGCGGGCCAGCCGCAGCACGCACAGTGCACGCGCCGCGAAGTAGCCGGACAGCAGGCCATACAGCGCCGTCACCGTGCCGGCAAAACCCGTGTCGTGCGCCAGTGACGGCTCCATTGCCAGCTGCACGCCGATGCCGTATTTCATCAGGAACACGGCCAGGATCAGTCCCATCGGCACCCAGCTGCCGGGCAGGTGAATGCTGCGCGTGGAGGTGTTCCAGTGCGCGCCCGCAGGTGGCGTCAGACGGCTGCAGGCCGCCAACACGGCAGCGGCGCAGACGGCCCACAGCGCCAACAGCGCTGCCAGATGCGCAGTGGCGCCGAAGGCTGCTTGCACGCCCCAAAGTGCCAGGCCGCCCATGGCCACCGGCAGCAGCACGAGGCGGGTGAGGGAAACCTTGCGGGTGCGGGTGGCCGACAGACCAAGGACGAGCAGAAAAGCCAGGAGTGCGCCAACCCAGGAAGGTGTCTGGCGCACGATGTCGACGATGGCTTCGGGGTGCTGGGCGAGCAGTTGGGCAAGCAACATGGGGATTCTCCGAAAAGGGGAAAAAATGGCGATGGGCGCATGGTGCGCGGGGTGGTCGTCACGTGCGAGCGCTTTGCGACGGAAGGCACTGATGCGGTGCCAGATGCGCCCAGGTTGCGCCAGCGGCGGCCAGCCGGAGGTGACGCGCTACGCACTGACGGCGCGCCTATCGCCTGTTGATTGAGCACCAACGCCAACGCGCAAGGCCGCCAGCGTCAGGTGTCCATCGCACGGGAGCGTTTGAATTTTTTTGAGCGAGGCGCAGAAACCTGCCTGGGGCAGCGTGCTTGCCGAGCCACCCTCCAGAGCCGGGCTGGCGAACGGCAGCCCAGCGCTGGACACCTGCGCCTGCATCTGCTGAAGACCTCAAAGTGCTCGATAAATCGAGCCTGCGCATGGTTGCACCGCACCACATACGCGGTCTTCTTTGAGCTGTCAGGGGCGGTCTTCGCCCACATTTTGTTGCAACGCCCACATGCGCGCATACGCGCCGCCCGCGGCCAGCAGCGCGGCGTGGGTGCCGCGCTCGGCGATGCGGCCGTGCTCCATCACCAGGATCTCGTGCGCATCGACCACGGTGGACAGGCGGTGGGCGATGACCAGCGTGGTCTTGCCGCGCGCCACTTCGCGCAGCTCGGCCTGGATGGCGCGCTCGTTGGCCGAATCCAGCGCGCTGGTGGCCTCGTCGAAAACCAGGATGGGCGGGTTCTTGAGGAGCGTGCGGGCAATGGCCACGCGCTGCTTCTCACCGCCCGAGAGCTTGAGCCCACGCTCGCCGACCATGGTCTGGTAGCCCTGAGGCGTGGCGGCGATGAAGTCGTGGATGCGCGCGGCGCGCGCCGCCTGCTCGATCTCGCGCTGGCTGGCGCCCGGGCGGCCGTAGCCAATGTTGTAGGCCACGGTGTCGTTGAACAGCACCGTGTCCTGCGGCACGATGCCGATGGCGCGGCGCAGACTCTCCTGCACCACCTGGCGAATGTCCTGGCCGTCGATGGTGATTGCCCCGCCCTGGATGTCATAGAAGCGAAACAAGAGCCGCGCCAGCGTGCTCTTGCCCGCGCCGGACGGGCCGACGACGGCCACGGTTCGGCCCGCCGGAATCTCGAAACTCACGCCGCGCAGGATGGGGCGGCTCGCCTCATAGGCAAAGTGCACGTCGTCCAAACGCACCGTGGGCGCGCTGCCCGCCGCCGGCAGCGCCAGCGCCAGCGCGCCGGGCGCGTCGGCCACCTCCTGCGGGCGATCCATCAGCACAAACATGCGGTCCAGGTCGGTCAGGTTCTGCTTGATCTCGCGGTAGATCACGCCCAGGAAGTTCAGCGGTATGTAGATCTGGATCATGAAGGCGTTGACCATGGCCAGGTCGCCCAGCGTCAGCCGCCCGGCGGCCACGCCCTCGGTGGCGCGCCACAGCATGGCCACCAGCGCCACCGCGATGATGAGTTGCTGGCCCAGGTTGAGCACGCCCAGCGTGCTGCGGCTCTTGAGCTGCGCGCGGCGCAGCTGCTCCAGGCTGACGTCGTAGCGCTGGGCCTCGAAGTGCTCGTTGTTGAAGTATTTGACGGTCTCGTAGTTGAGCAGCGAGTCGACCGCCTTGGTGTGCGCGGCCGAGTCGAACTGGTTTGCCTGGCGGCGGTACTGGATGCGCCACTCGGTCACGCTCACCGTCCAGCCGACGTACAGCACCAGCGCCACCAGCGTGATGAACACGAAGCCCATGTCGAAGCGGCTGCCCAGGATGGACAGCACCAGTACCACCTCGACCAGGGTCGCGGCGATGTTGAACAATGCGAACGACACCAGCGACTCGATGCCGCGCACGCCGCGCTCGATGTCGCGTGTCATGCCGCCGGTCTGGCGCTCCAGGTGAAAGCGCAGGCTGAGGCGGTGCAGGTGTTCAAAGGTGGTGAGCGCAATCGCGCGCGCCGCGCCGTGCGTGGCCTTGGCAAACACCAGCTCGCGCAACTCGTTGAACAGCGTGTTGCCAAAGCGCAGCAGCCCATAGGCCAGCAGCAGGCCGACGGGAACGACGAGCAGCGCCGTCGTGCTGCCGGGCGGGATGGTCATCGCGTCGATCAACTGCTTGAGCAGCAGCGGCACGCCTACGTTGGAGACCTTGGCCACCACCATGAAGGCAATCGCCGCGGCCACGCGCCAGCGGTACTGCCACAGGTAGGGCAGCAGGCGGGCCAGGGTCTGGGCGTCGGTGCGCGGGCGGTCGGGGGCGTCGGGTAGCGGGGGGGAGGGTTCGCCGTGGCGGCGCATAGGGGACAATCAACGGTGTTCTTCAGATCACCCGATTGTGCCCATGACCAACACCCCCGCGCTGCGCCCCACCTGCAACCTGCCCTCGGGCAAGGAGCTGGTTCTGAAAGTCATCCCGATGCCGGCCGACACCAACAGCAACGGCGACATTTTTGGCGGCTGGGTGATGGCGCAGGTGGATCTGGCCGGATCGGTGCTGCCCGCGCGCGTGGGCCAGGGGCGCATGGCCACGGTGGCGGTCAACGAGTTCATCTTCAAGAACCCGGTGCGCGTGGGCGACATCCTGTCGTTCTACGCGGCCATCACGCGGCGCGGGCGAACCTCGGTGACCGTCGAGGTCGAGGTGTTCGCCGAATGCGTGGCCCAGCAGGGCGAATACATCAAGGTGACCGAGGCGCGCCTGACCTATGTGGCCATCGACGCCCAGGGCCGGCCGCGCCCGCTGCCGCCGCAGGTGCAGGCCTCCAGCTGAAACGAAACAGCCGACCCACGGGCCGGCTGGCACTCCAGATGTTCGAGTGACCGCAATCAGGCGACGGCCACTGCCGCGCTGTCCTGTGCGTCGGCGGCGCTGGTCGGCCGGCCCGCGCCGCTGCCCACGCCCACCTGCACCTCTCCGCACAATTGGCCGCCCTCCTCGACCACGAGCTTGCCGTAGCGGATCTTGCCGCTGACGCGGCCCGTACCGTGGATGACCAGCTTCTGGCGCACGGTCAGCGAGCCGTCGAACGCGCCGTGGATCTCGGCGAAATCGATCTCGGCGCTGCCCTTGAACGCGCCCTGCTCGGCGATCTGGATCACGCGCGAGTCCATCGTCGCCTCGACCGTACCCTCGACGACCAGCGTGTCGCAGTCGGTGATCTCCACGCCCTTGAGCTTGATGTTGGGGCCGACGGTGAGCTTGCTGCCCCCTTCGGCCGGCCCGCTGGCCCTGGCCGCAGCCGCTGCAGGCGCGGGACTTGCCAGCGGCGTTCCGGTCACGGCGGGGCGCACCGATGCGGGCTCTGGCGCCGTGGGCGCGGCCACGCCGCGAGAAGAAAAAGCATTGCCGTCACGCTTGCCAAAGAACGGGGTTTGCACAGCCATCGGTACTCCTTTCAAAACACAAAGGACATCGTAGGCAGGCGCAGCCGATACACCGGGGCTCAGGACGCAAGAGCGGTAACCAAACCCGTCGCTCGTTGCATGCACTTGCAGCGCTTGCGCAAGCACACAGGCGGGCAGGCCCAGGCGCCGAGGCAGGCACCAGCACCAACCCCAAAAATCCTAGTACAGCAACCTGGAAGTATCGAAACATGAAAGCGCGTCTTCGCA